>DASYFA010000294.1:0-7363 GCA_036498705.1 Paenibacillus sp. | reverse complement strand
CAGCGTGTTCCTCTTTTTCCGAAGCAAATTACCAGCAAAAGTGACATTCATAAGTTGAATGCAACAAATTACGGGCAGCAGGGAGACAGGTTCACGGTTCTTGATGTGAAGGGCGAGCTACTTCAGGTTCATTCTTATGATTTGGGCGATGTCTGGACTCCGCTATGGTATTGGAAGAAGGAAGCGGGCCATATGGTCCAGCTCAAAGATGCCGGGCTGGTTAGTCTGACCAACAAAGCTAAGCTGGCGTTAGCTCCGAACAGCTCTATAACATGGAACAACAAGGTGGCGGGTGATTCTAACTGGGTCGCTGTAGCCCGGTGGAACAACTGGGTGGGAGTGCTCGCGAATCCAGAGCCTTGGCAGCAGGAGGGAGAAGTCTATCAACCGGTTCTGCTGTGGGTTCAGAAGCAGGATATAGCGGCTGAAGCAGCGCTTCCTCAGGGAATCTTCGCTCAGAGCTCCAAAGTATCTACTGATCTGATCCGAAATATCGCGGGTTGGATGCTGGTTCCTGGTGTGGACAGTTCCTATGTGAAGAAGCTGCTAGGAACACCGCAATTTATAGAGACATCCGAGAATTTGCAGACGGTGAACGGCCAGCCGATGCAGCTTGGCAAAACCTGGCGATATGAGCGGCCTGACGGGCACTTCCTGGTGACGTTCACTGCCGATGGCAAGCTGGAGAGGACGAGTTGGATTATCTCCGGTGCAGACGGGAGTAAGAACATATATACCGGAGTGGACTATCGCTATTCTTATCATTTTATAAATTCACCTTTGCCGGAGACTTTGCAGTTAGACTCGGTGTGGAGACAGCAGGGGGATTTGGATTTTGCTTACTTGCTCTCCGCTACTCCGGATATATTGTTAATCAAGGGAGATGACGGTGGGTTTAGCGGAATGCATCAAAGCTCTAATCTATATGCGGTCACTCGGACTGACGGCAAGAAGCTGTGGCAGGTGCAGGCGGGCTTTGGGATTTTGCAGGCGGAAGCTGTGGATTCTGGCGATATGGTGACAGACTTGACCAACTATAGCCCGGAGGCGAAGCGGTACGAGATTAGACTGCGCCAAATTCGCTTATCAGATGGCAAGATCCTATGGGAAATGAAGTCGGAGGATCAAGGGAATAACGTTGAAATGGGGCTGGCGCAAAATAGCGTAATCATGCTGGAGGCTCCAAGCACAGAAGAGAAGAATCATGCTGCGCAATTATCTGCCTTCGACAATACCACAGGCAAGCTGATATGGAAGCAGGAGGTTGCCGCAGAGGCTCACGTACTCAATGAAGGAGGCCAAGATCCTTATGTACTGGTACAGGATCATGAAGCCTTGAAAGCATATGATCCGAGTTCCGGGCAGATGAAATGGACGGTGAAGCTTAAAGGGCAGCATCCAGACTATGTCAGTTATGATGCATACTATCCGGGTGGGCCAAGAGTAAATCCCTTCGAGCCGCCTTCATCCAAACGCTGGATGTTGCTTGGCGACCGTTGGATGCTTCTTGATTTGCGGACGGGGGACAGCTTGGCAGAGTATCCCTTTACCGCGAATGAACGGATCGAGATGATCGATGAGCGTTATTTGCTTGTGCAGCGCATTAAGAAGACTACCGATAATACCGGCGTTAGTCGGAGCGAAGAACAATACGAATCAGCGCTGTATGATGTGGAGCGGGGGCAAGAGCTTTGGGCGATGGCGGGCAGAGCCTCCAAGGGAACCATCGCCGGAGATATATTATATCTCTTAGATGATGGAATCCCTACCGCAGTAAGGCTAGAGGATGGCAAAGCGGTGTGGCAGATGAATCATACTGCAGCCGAGACGGATAATATGTCCTACTTTGCCGGAGGTGGATATATTGTGATGAGCCATTATTTGCTTCTCCCTTATGGCCGGGATCTATTCGTTATCGATCGACAGAGCGGGGAGATGCTAGGCCGTATTCAAAATATGCTGATGGGCTACGCGGAGCTGCGAGAGCTGGAGACGCGTAACGGGACAATCAACATCTCTGGAGATGAGCTCTATGTTGGCACGGCCAACGGAGCTATGGTGCGATTTAGTATTCGGGAGATAGAGCAGAAATTGGTTGAATTATTTGAGCACCAGGCCTAGGAGGTGTAATATCCCTGCGAATGAATAGGAGAAGGAACATAATTTTGATATGTTTACTCGTTTGCGGACTGTTGAGTTATTTTTTATATGACGGGTACATGTATACAAATCGTTACTATAAACAGGAGCACATTAAGGGAGTAGTTATAATACTATTTGATAACAAGCCTGGTATAGGGGCAACTCTTCAACAAATTAGGACAACGGATGAGGAAGAGATTGCTGACGTAGTTCGACTTTTAAAAGACAGGACTGTCATTAAAATATTTCCGGATATAGGGCCTGCAAGTAATTATACGAGTCATTTTTATGAATTGCGAATTGAGTTTATTTCAGATACTGATTTAACCTTAGAGTACCAAATTCTTTCCACAGGACATGTTGAAGTACAAAAGGGGTTTAATAATAGCAGATCAAATACTTTGATTTTCGGCGGTAGCAGTAAGAAATGGTTCAGTGAAATTAAAGCCTTGTTTGAGGACAAACAACAGAATCCACTATGGTCATAAAAAAAAGGAGTGAAACGGTAAACAGCCGGCTCACTCCTTTCTTTCATGTCCCTATTCCTTACTGAAGCTCTCCAAGAACTTACTGGCTAGCGAGGACATGTAACGGTCCTTGATCCAAATCGCTGCGATTTGGGTCTCTAAGGAGGAACTATCGATTTCTTTGTAGATCAGATTGCTATGGTTCGCCAGCTCGAATGCGGACTTCGGAATAATTCCGATGCCGAGTCCGGCATTGGCCCATAACAGAGTGGTTCTGGCATCATCATTTTTACAGAATAGGTTCGGCTCGAAGCTAGCTTTCTGGCAAGTCTCACGAATTAATTGCTCAAATCGGCGGTAAATGACCAGAGGGCGCTCGCGTAGCTCATCGATTCCGATGGTATCCCGCCCGTTACTCCAATCCTGTTCCGGAGTCATCACGGCGATCATTGGCTCCGCTTCGGCATACTTGTATCCCATTCCCGCGATATGAAATGGCGTTCTGACGATCCCCACTTCAATAACCCCGCTCTGCAGCAATTCAATGACCCGGAACGTGTTGCCTTCATGGATTTCAAATTTGATCCCGGTGTAAGTTTTGTGAAAATCGGATAATCTATCCTTTAACAAGGTCGCTCCTGAGGAGGAGACCGTACCGATCGTCAATGTTCCTTTTAATCCTTTGGCAAAATCACTGACCTCTCTCGATGTCGAGTCCGTTAAATCTACAATCTGTTGCGCCCTGCGACGTAAAATTTCCCCAGCGTCCGTGAGCCGAATGCTGCGCGGGCCTCGCTCTACTAGCTTCACGCCAAGCTCCTCCTCCAACAGCTTGAGCTGTTGGCTGAGCGGGGGCTGGGCCATTTGTAATTTCTTGGCGGCTGAGGTGATCTGACCTTCCTCCGCGATCGTCAGGAAATATTTCAACTGCCTGATGTCCATAAGTGCCTCCTCACAGAATGATATACGTATTTCATATATTATAGATATAAATCAAATATTATTAATATGGAAGATGTTATGTCATAATCATATCCGGTAATTAGTTTTCTTATCAAAAGCGGCATTTTTTAAACAACCTCTTTAATAATAGTCATGATGGGGATGGTACTTTGTTTAGACTCACAGTATTCTTAAAGCCTTACAAGAAGGAGAGCATCCTAGGCCCTTTTTTCAAGCTGGTGGAGGCGATTCTGGAGCTACTCCTGCCGACGATTGTAGCCTTGATCGTGAATCATGGTATTGGCGGCAATGATATTAATTATGTATGGAAAATGGGCGGCTTAATGGTTGCCATGTCTATACTGGGTTTCGGCAGCTCGCTGATCTGCCAATATTACGCGGCTCGTGCATCACAGGGCTTCGGGACAACGCTGCGTAATACGTTGTTCCGGCATGTCTCGACGCTGTCCTATGCTGAGATTGATCGCTTCGGGACACCGTCACTGATCAACCGTATTACGAATGATGTTAATCAGCTGCAGATCGCGGTGGCGATGCTGATCCGGCTCGTGATTCGTGCTCCGTTTATATGCATTGGCGCGATTATCATGTCGATGCTGCTTGATTTTAGACTATCGCTTGTTCTGCTAGCGGCGACTCCGGTGTTTGCTATTATTCTCTATTTGATTATTACCAAGACCGCGCCTATGTATCGGATATATCAGAAGAAGCTGGACAAGATTGCGCTAGTATTAAGCGAGAACTTGTCGGGGGTTCGCGTCATTCGCGCCTTCGCGAAGAGACAGGCCGAGAAAGAGAGATTCCGGGAGGCATCCGACGATATTACAGCAACAGCGATCAGAGTCGGACGGGTATCGGCGCTGCTTAGTCCGGTAACGACACTCGTTGTTAACGGAGCGATTATCGCTATTCTATGGGTCGGCGGTATTCACATTAATGCGGGGACCTTATCTTCCGGTGAGATTATCGCCTTCATTAACTATGTAACGCAAATTTTGCTTGCTCTGATCGTCGTATCTAATTTGATTATTATTTTTACGAAGGCGGCTTCCTCGGCTGCACGGATCAATGAGGTGCTGGACACCGTTCCTTCCATCGCTAATCCTGCGCCGGAGGAGAGAAGACAGTCTACAGGGAAAACAGTTGGGGAGAAGGATTGTCCGGCTATCGTATTTGACCATGTCACCTTCGGGTATAGCTCAACTGGGGATCCGGCTCTGACAGATATATCGGTGGAGATAAGACGTGGCGAGACCGTAGGCATTATCGGTGGTACAGGTTCAGGCAAATCAACATTTGTGAACCTGATTCCAAGATTCTATGATGCTACCTCCGGGCGGATTTTAGTCCATGGTGTTGACGTAAGGGATTATAGCCTGCATGAGCTGCGCGGCAAGATCGGGATCGTTCCTCAGAAGGCGCTGCTCTTCACGGGAACGATTGCCGACAACATCCGCTGGGGCAACGAATTGGCTACGGATGAAGAGGTCAAGAGGGCTGCCGTCATTGCGCAGGCGGATGAATTCATATCGAAGATGCCGGAAGGTTACAAGACTCCGGTGTCCAGAGGTGGACTTAATCTGTCGGGCGGGCAGAAGCAGCGCTTAACGATCGCCCGGGCCATCGTCGCAAGTCCTGATATTCTTATCCTTGATGATTCTTCGAGCGCGCTCGATTTTGCTACGGATGCGGCATTAAGAAGGGCGATCCGCGAGAACAGCCAGGAGATGACGGTGTTCCTCGTCTCGCAGCGGGTTAGCACCGTACAGCAGGCCGATAAGATCATCGTGTTCGAGGACGGACGGATCGCCGGAATCGGCACCGATGCCGAACTTAAGCGGGACTCTAGTGTCTATCAGGAGATTTGTCGATCACAGCTCTCTAATGAGGAGGCAGGACAACAATGAACATGAAGCAAACATGGGGAAGACTGCTGACTTATACGGGAAAATATAAGAGCTATGTAGTTTGGTCCTTCATCAGTGCGATGATCAGCGTGGCCTCCAGCTTGATTGGGCCGTATATGATCGGGGTTGCGATTGACCATATGATTGGAAAGGGAGCAGTCCAGTTCGCGGACATATTCAGACTGCTTACGCAGCTTGGTCTGGTATATCTGATAGGAAGCATGTTTGGCTGGTTGCTGACTTATCTGACGAACCGGCTCGCTTATCAAACGGTTAATGATCTGCGTAGCGAGCTGTTCGACAGGCTGAACATCCTACCGCTCAAATATCATGATAATCACCCACAAGGGGACAGCATCAGCAGATTCGTCAACGATATGGATGCCATATCGGACGGGCTGCTGCAGGGCTTCTCCACGCTATTAACCGGCGTTGTTACGATCGTTGGGGCGATCGCGCTCATGCTGTATACGAATCCACTCATGACTGTCGTCGTACTGTTATCTGCACCAGCGACATTCTTCGTAGCGCGCTTCATAACGATGCGCTCGCAGCAGCTATTTCGTGATCAGGCCCGCATATTGGGTAGCATGAATGGATATGTCGAGGAGATGATCGGCGGTCAGAAGGTTGTTCAGGCCTTCCGTTATGAAGACCATTCTTTTGCAGCATTTACGGCACGAAATGATGAATTGTATCAGACTGGGGTCAAATCGCAATTCGTCAGCTCTCTGTCGAATCCATCTACTCGGCTGGTGAACAATATTACTTTCTCGATCATTGCCTTAATCGGCAGCATCATGGTCATTTTGTCTAGAATATCGGTCGGAGGGCTGTCCAGCTTCCTAATCTACGCCAATCTGTTCGCCAAGCCGTTCAATGAGATTACCGGCGTAATTACGCAGCTGCAATCGGCCACAGCCTCGGCACAGCGCGTCTTCCAGGTGATTGATGAGCCGGCGGAGCCGAAGGATGCCACCGATGCAGTTCACTTCCCAGCGGCGCAAGGGACGATTACGTTCCGTCATGTGAAGTTCGCTTACCGTGCAGATCGGCCTCTTATTACCGATTTAAACCTGGTTGTTGAGCCGGGGACAAAGGTTGCTATCGTAGGACAGACCGGAGCTGGTAAGACAACGCTGGTGAATTTGTTAATGCGATTCTATGATGTCGATGCCGGTGAGATTGCTATCAATGGTATTAACATTAATGATATGACCCGAGACAGCCTGCGCCGTACCTTCGGGATGGTGTTGCAGGATACATGGCTGTTCGGCGGGACGATCCGCGACAATATCGCTTACGGGAAGCCGGATGCTAGCCTGAACGAAGTTATTGCTGCCGCTAAAGCGGCTAACGCGCACAGCTTCATCAAGCGGCTGCCGCAGGGCTATGATACGGTGATCAGCGGCTCTGGCGACAGCCTATCGCAGGGACAGAAGCAGCTCTTAACGATTGCCCGGGTCATGCTGGTCGATCCGCCGATGCTAATTCTCGATGAAGCGACGAGCAGCATCGATACGCTGACCGAGATACGTATCCAGGCGGCGTTCCTGAAGATGATGGAAGGCAGAACGAGCTTCGTCATCGCTCACCGCTTGTCCACGATCCGCGAGGCCGATATGATCCTCTACATGAAGGACGGAGATGTTGTCGAGAGCGGCAGCCATAAGCAACTGCTGGAGCGAGGCGGGTACTACGCCGGGCTGTACAACAGCCAGTTTGCGTCTGTAAACGGATAGAGGGGCAGAACTCTCGGGAAACGCCTTACTATGTGCCATCGATAACCTAAATAGAGCCGCATGCACCACTACGATAAGCAGTGGGACAGCGGCTCTATTGCTTTTAATGACGTGAATCGGTGGGGTCGGGAATCACCCAACG
>DASYFA010000293.1:0-16118 GCA_036498705.1 Paenibacillus sp. | reverse complement strand
TTGCTGTCTCCTCCACGTTGTGCTCGTGAGTCTGGGCCTCAAGCTTCCAATATGCGAAGCGGCGTAGTCCTGAGCGACTGAAGATCATAACCTGTCCGGGCAGCAATTCTTTGATGTCTCGGTAAACCCCATGTCCAGGTGTTCGGGCCGGGCCGATAACGAATATTTCCGCCAGGCCTTCGGGGCCGACTGAAGCTTCTACTTTCGGATGCTGGAGTAAGGCTTTCGGTTCGGATCCGAAAACAAGGGTATCCCCTGCTTCGCTATAGAAGAGAGGTTTGACACCGAGTCGATCCCGGGCGAAAAACACATGTTCCCGAACACTGTCCCATATTGCAAAAGCGAATATTCCGTTAAGACGTTGTACAGCTTCAGGTCCCCATTCAATATAGGCTTGAAGCAGAACCTCGGTGTCGCAGTTGGTTCTGAAATGGCGCCCTCGTTGTCGCAATTCCTCTTTAAGCTCAGAGGCGTTGTAAATTTCACCGTTATATACAATGGTAAAGACTGCTTGTTCCTCTTGAATGGTCATCGGCTGAGCCCCGTTCTCCGGGTCCATAACACTAAGGCGGCGATGACCGAAGGCGCAAGGGCCGGAAATCCAAGTGCCTTGCGCATCAGGTCCTCTTGTCTCGAGGCTGGATGTCATGGATAGAACAAGATCCAGTTCTCCGCTCAGATCCCGGTTCCATTCGATAAATCCGGCAATTCCACACATTTATGGTTTCTCCTCTCTATGATGGCTTCCGTTCCCGTTCGTTCTTTGGCCGGGCGAAAAGTAATAACACATTATGCCGGAAGTAGGCATAAAATGTCTGTCCATTACGGAAAACTATGACTAAATTAGATGACCAAGCCTGGAGGGAGCGGAATAAATGGAGAAAAAGACGTATTATGTGTCTGTACATGGGCGTTCGGTGCTTGATGATCCACAGGCGACTTCTTATGAATGGGTGATCATGGCGGCCCCGGAGGAGGTTGATTCGATCAGTCATAAGCTGGAGTTACTCGGTGAGAAAGAAGAGAGCACCTTCCTCGCCTACACCTACCCATGGCCGGACAGCCCAGAGGATACGGTCAATAGCAGCTATCAGAGTGTACTTGATGATTTATACCGTGAAATTTACCGGCTTGGTACGGAGGAGACTAGACAGTTACTGCGGCGTATAGGGTACGAGAATTAAGCTTCTGAGAGGATAAGTGGGAAAATGTACTATATAAAAGATGCCAAGGTCAGACGGTTAACTGAGATAGATGGGATGATGTGTGCAGAAATCTTCGTGAGTCCGGGAGAAGTGGATGCCCCCGAGCTGTTAGTATATATGGCTCGTTCTTCCTTGAACCACGGTGGCGAACAGTATGAGATTGTCAGAATGCTACGTAGTGAAGCGGAGCTGGAGACGGATTGGTTCAATAACGATATGCACCAAGCTTGCGGTGTCATTACTGAGGATCAGTTCGGAGATGAGGGATGGCCGGAGCCCGAAGTGCAACGGGAGCAATTCAAACAGTTATTGCTTGGATATATTGGTATTACTGAGAGTTTGAATGAGAAATTCTCTTCCAGTTCCAAACTCCATAATATGTAATTAAACGTCAAATAAAACCTCTTGAAAAAAAAGCTAGATGCGTTATAATTAATAACGCATTCTTTTTTTGTCCCAGTAGCTCAGCAGGATAGAGCAACGGCCTTCTAAGCCGTCGGTCAGGGGTTCGAATCCCTTCTGGGACGTAGTATGAGAAAGCTCTCCATGTGGAGAGCTTTTTTTGCGTCCCTTGGGATGAGAACCCCAGGTGGGGGTTCGTCGGAGTGAGCCCAACTGCGCCAGCAAGTAAGGTCGAACGGAGTCTCGCGCCGGAGCGCGAGTACCCTGATGGGACGGAAAAAGAGGTTTTGCGTTCCTTGGGATGAGAACCCCGTAGTGTCCTTTATAACAAGGGTATTGAGGGGGTTTAAGTTTCATTTAGGCTAGTTAAGGAGAATCTCAATTGAAGTATAAGCAATTTCAAAGGTGAATAGGTGTTTACAAAGAACAGGTAGACATCTATAATTGAAGAAAATAACCTTTATTTATATTATAAAAGGAGATTATCTCCCGTGTTAATTGCGTATTAGGATCTAGATAAAGAAAAAACGATATAAGGAGAGTTGAGCTATGCTGCATCCAATCATTCAAGCTCTTAAGGGGGGGCTTATTGTGTCTTGTCAGGCCCTCGAAGGTGAGCCTTTCTATGGAAGTGAGTATATGGCACGCTTTGCTCTAGCGGCTGAAATGGGTAATGCGGTGGGGATTAGAGCGAATACACCTCAGGATATCAGTGCCATCAAGAAGGTGACAAATTTACCGCTTATCGGCCTATGGAAGGAAGAATATAACGGGTTTGACGTTTACATAACCCCTACTTTACGAGAAATTGAAGGTGTAATTGCGGCCGGAGCTGATATTGTAGCCATGGACGCCACTTTGCGTGCAAGGCCGGACGGTAAGAATCTAACAGATTTAGTGAAGGAGATCAGAGAGAAGCATCAAGTATTATTAATGGCAGACGTATCGACCGTTGCAGAAGGGGAAGCAGCTGAAAGAATGGGGTTCGATCTGCTCTCAACTACTTTATCTGGTTATACGGATTATAGCCCGCAGAGCGAAGAACCGGATATACAATTGGTTGCTGAGCTAAGCCAAAGAGTAAGTATTCCCGTCTTAGCTGAGGGAAAGATTTATAGTCCTGAGCAGGCATTACAGTGTCTTCAAATGGGGGCCCACGCCGTTGTTATAGGCGGAGCCATTACTAGGCCGCAATTAATAACGAAGAAATATACCGATGCTATACGAAAATAGGTCTATATGATCTGATTTATTGATATATTTTGCACGGAGAGAATGATAGCATTCAAGATTGCATGATGAACCGATAGAGATGGAGGTCTGAATGAATGCGACATACCGAAGAAGTAGCCATCGGTTTGGATATTGGCGGTACGAATATCAAGTCAGGGATTGTAAATGCCAAGGGTGAGGTTATCCATCATTTGAATGTTCCGACGAAGGCTTATGATGGCGGCGAGGCATTATTAAGTCGAATTGCCGAAATTACGCTGGAAATGAAGCGCTACTCGAGCAGTGAAGGGTGGAAGGTAGCAGGTGTCGGTATTGGAACGGCTGGGCAAGTCAATAGTCGGACAGGTATCGTTATGGGAGCTACGGCCAATTTACCGGGATGGTCCGGGATGGAGCTTGGTGATCGGCTACGATCCATCACAGGTTTAGCCGTATCCGTTGATAACGATGCCAATGCGATGGCATTCGGGGAAGCATGGGTAGGAGCCGGCAGACAATGGAAGGATTTCATCTGTATTACCTTAGGTACTGGAGTAGGGGGCTGTCTGATTATCGATCACCGGCCATATCCGGGGCGTGATGGGTTCGCAGGAGAAATTGGCCATCATGTTATTCAATTTGAGGGATACCCATGCAATTGCGGAAGAACAGGCTGTTGGGAGCAGTATGCATCTGCTACAGGCTTGATGAGATTAGTGAGGGAAGTTAGGGCAGATCTCGCGGAAGTTCATAAACCGGAAAATGTATTTGTCCTCGCACAGAATGGGAACGAGGCGGCTATTCATGTCCTGAAGCAATACAGTCGGTATATCGCGGCAGGGCTGGCGAATATGGTTAATATGTTTAATCCGGAAGGAATCGTGATAGGTGGAGCCATTACCGGGCAAGGGGATTTCTTACTGAATCCGGTTCGTAGTCAACTATCGCAGCAGTTGCTCCCCGTTTTTAGGGAGAGAGCAGAGGCGGTTGAAGTTGTTGCGGCATCCTTGGGGGATAATGGTGGTGTTGTTGGGGCTGTAGCCGGTTATTTTATTTAAAGAGGTTGTTTAAAAAGTCCCCCTTTGATCCCGAAGTACACTGAGAGTTTATTCGACATCGAATCTTGAACTCAGCCGGGCCTAAGCGGATGCTTACGAAGTCATGTTTCCTCCAGAAACATCTTAGGTGCTCACGTACAAACTACGTACGCTTCGCTCCTCAGTCCCTAGCTTCATCCAACCTTCTCGGTGCTGAAAGTCTGACTTTTTAAACACGCACTTAAAATGTTATAAAAAAAGAAGCTCTCCAATGAATGGAGAGCTTCTTCTATATCGGACTTTAAGCATTTAAACCACGTTGATGCACCTGTCCTTTGGAAGAACGGCTGCGGTAAAGGCTTGGAAGCCGGAACAATACCAGAATATAAAATTCAACAAGTGCAATCCCTGCGAAGGCATCGGCAACGACATGCTGCTTGATAAGCAGTGTTGAAGCGATGATAGTCAAGGACATGGCGCTGATAAGAACCACATTTACGCGGTTGCGGGCTGGACTAGTCCAGATCAGTCGCATTACCATGTAACTTGAGAAACAATGAATGCTTGGGAAACAGTTGAACGGCAGATCGCGATTATATATATATTTTACAATTAGACTGAACGGGTCATTCCCGGTTACTGTTGGCCGGGGCACAGTAGTCTGAAACATCAAGTAGATGACATAGCAAGACAAGGCAGAGACCGTGTACAGCAGTAAGGATCTATAATACGACTTACGGTCCTTGAAGAAGAAATATACAATACATACATAAATGAAGAATATCCAGACTCCATAAGGAAGTGCGAAATACTTAATGAATGGCGTCGCCTGATCGAATGAGGTGCCAAGATAGTAGACATGCCCCTTCGGGCGATTTACAAGTTTGTACAGAGCGCCGAGCACTGGGAAAATAAGCATAAGCAACAAGGGAAGCCAGCCTCTCCATTTCTCTGGGAGCCGCTCAATTAACTTATTCACGTCATCAAAGCCTTTCTGTAGGATAGTATGAGTTAGAAAGCATGCTATCTATTGTACATCGGTCCGTTATTTACTTCAATCTTTTCATTAGGTAAAAATTGTAAAATGGATATCGCGAAATTAAAAAGACCTCTGGATTATTCCAGAGGCCGAACGTCCTATAATATGGAGCGGGTGAAGGGAATCGAACCCTCGCCTCAAGCTTGGGAAGCTGGCATTCTACCATTGAACTACACCCGCATCAATAAGCATTATTAATTATAATGCTAAGCAGCGGTAAGATCAAGAGGTCTGATGATCATAAACTTATACTGCGATTATGATGAAAGCTATGAGTAATAGCAGAATGCCTCCAACGCGCTGAGTCATAAGCGCAGCGGGGCTAGGATCAATGTCCCTGTACCTCCATCCGTAAGACAGATACCAAGTCGGGCCAGGGAAGATAACAGATATCGCTCCTAAGATGACGCATAATACCGCAATGGTTACATTCATTTTTTCTCCACCTTTTCGGTGTTGTTAGATCGGCACTATATCCATATCATATTCACAACATCTCAGGTGTTCGCTTAATTGTGCTTTTATTTCACTTCTTCAGCCAGACTTAGGAGTTTATTAAATGTTTTCCAATTCCGCACGGTGGAGGGAGAGCTTAATTTCTGAATCTGTACGGCTAATTTGGAGTTGCGGACGCTGTCCGAGAATAAAAGGTAAATGTCTCGGCCGAGGACATGGTATTGTTCCTGATCCGTTTCATATTTGCTTAAACGCTCCAAATCTTGATCCGCCGGTATATCCATTAAAAATGCGACATAAAGACTTTCTGTATCTGAAGCTGCATCCGCCGCAGCGATTTGCTCCTCCGTAAAAGGGCATTTTGCGGCTATAGCTCGCAATTCTTGTTCGGTTCTCAAAACGACGCTAATCGGAAATCCGAACGCCGTTTCGATTTGCTGCTCTATATGCTGCCTTAGCACGCCTTCCGTCTCATCGGATTCAAACAGAACGTTCCCGCTCTGGATATAGGTCTGAACTCGCTTCAGGCCTGATTCTGTAAGGATTCGCTTTAAATCAGCCATTTTGATTTTGTTCTTACCGCCAACATTGATCCCTCTTAATAATGCGATGTAAATAGCCATCCTATACCACTCTCCCGCTGGTTCGTCCTAATAATAAATTCCCATGCGGCTATTATAACCTATAGATCACAGATCATTGTAATTTGGCTGAATTAGTGATCTATTAAGTGATATATACCTATTCCTTGAATGAAAAATGGAAATCATAGAGAATAGATAGAGATAAATATACAGTGATGTGAAATGAATAAGGGAGTGGAGTAGTGGAACGTATATCAATTCTGGTCGCCGATGACGAAGTGGAGATTGCTGATTTGATCTCGATCCATCTGGAGAAGGAAGGTTACCATGTCATCAAAGCCTTTAACGGACAGGAGGCGATGCAGGTCATTCAGTCTCAGCAGATCGATCTGCTAATCTTGGATATTATGATGCCGAAGATGGATGGATACGAGGTAACCCGCCAAGTGCGTGAAGAATACAACATGCCGATCATTTTTCTCAGTGCAAGAACATCCGATTTTGATAAAGTTCATGGTCTTGTAATCGGAGCCGATGATTATATGACGAAGCCATTCACTCCTATCGAGCTGGTGGCCCGTGTGAACGCGCAGCTGAGAAGATATACTAAACTGAACCAGCCTAGAACAGAGCAGTCTGCCGTGCTTGAATTCGGCGGGCTAGTGATCTCTGTCGATCACCGGACCGTGACGTTATATGGTGAGGATATCGTCGTGACACCGAAGGAGTTCGATATTTTGTATTTGCTGGCCAGTCATCCGAAGAAAGTGTTCAGTGTGGAGAATATTTTTGAGCAAGTGTGGGGCGAAGCTTATTTCGAAGGTAGCAATACCGTGATGGTTCATATCCGCACCTTGCGCAAGAAGTTGAAGGAAGATACACAAAAGGATAAGTGGATAAAAACGGTATGGGGGGTAGGGTACTCGTTCAATGGCTAGAATCACACAAAGCTTTCGTTCAAAGATGCTGATGTTGTTTGGAGCAAGTATGGGATTGTCTGGTGCTATTACTTATAGCGTTTATAAAATCCTGCAGAGCTATTACCACAAAAATGCACGTCTTGATGATTCAATGGCGTACTACCGAAAATTAATCAAAAGTATTGGAGACGTAAACTTCTTCCTTATCTTGTTTATCCCGCTCTCTATTCTGTTCTTCTATATGCTCTCGAAGCCATATTCTATTTATTTTAAGCGAATTTCTGAGGGTATTAATCATCTTGCCCGCGGCGATTTCAAACAGCAGGTGCAAATTTCATCAAAGGATGAATTCGGAGCGATTGCGGAGGATATTAATCTGGCTAGTATACAGCTGAGACAAGCTGTGGAGAGAGGGGACTTTACAGAGAGCAGCAAGGATCAGCTGGTGGTCAATCTGGCGCATGATCTGCGCACGCCGCTGACCTCCGTTCTAGGCTACCTCGATTTGCTCCTGAGGGATGAACAATTGACCCGGGAACAGGTGAGTCATTATCTTACGATCGCCTTCAACAAGTCCCAGCGGCTGGAGAAGCTGATCGATGAACTGTTCGAAATAACGAGGATGAATTATGGCATGCTGCAGCTCAAGAAGATGAAGATCAATATAAGTGAACTGCTTATTCAGCTGAGTGAGGAATTGTATCCGGTATTTGAGAAGAATAACTTGAAGGTTCGCATGAATATAGCCTCTCAGCTCTCCATGGCGGGTGATGGAGATTTACTGGCTCGTGTATTTGAGAATCTTCTAACCAATGCGATTCGTTATGGAACAGATGGGCAATTCGTTGATATCAACGGGTATATAGAAACCGAGGAAATCATCGTACAGGTTGTCAATTACGGAGATTCTATCCCGCCTGAGGATCTGCCCTATCTGTTTGACATGTTCTTTAATGGAGATAAAGCGCGATCGCATCAAGAGGACAGCAAAGGACTTGGCCTGTTTATCGCCAAAAATATTGTGGAACAGCATCAGGGAACGATTACTGCGGAGAGCAACATGATCAGAACTGTGTTCGAGGTGCGCTTGCCGCAAGAGAGTGAAAAAGCCGAGTAACTACGGATGATACGGACAAATTTAAGAAATATTTTAAGAATACCCTACTCTTTATTTTATTAGTTTTCTCTATTCTTAATGGGCAGGCAGATTTCAAGGAGGAAGCTGGAGAATGAAGAAGAGGGTATTTGTCGTGCTGTTTATGCTAGGGCTATGCTATCTACTATTTAAAATAGAGCCGTTTTTGCAAGAAAATGTGAAGATAAAAAGTCTTAGGCAGTCTTATAATTCGGGTTCATCTCAACATCTGTCGGCTCAGACAATGAGAAAAATACATGTTGAGAAAAGCGATATGTACCAAGGCAACTTGTTGCTGGTTAACAAACAATTCGCAGTACGACAAGAGAGTGTAAGAACAGATATTGTTAATTTATTCGATCACCAAAACCTGATGCAGGGTTACGGAGTGCTTGATAACAACATTCGCCTGTCTGAAGAGGTGGTGCAGAGGTTTATGGATATGGTTGCGGCTGCTTCTAAGGACGGAGTCAAAGATTTTCTAATCAGCAGCGGTTATCGGGATTTCAAGCAGCAGAACGTGTTATATGAAGAGATGGGCTCGGAATATGCGCTACCAGCAGGGAACAGCGAGCATAATTTGGGATTATCGCTCGATGTAGGATCAACCCAATCGAAGATGTCGGAGGCCCCTGAAGGGCGGTGGATCGAGAAGAACGCTTGGAAATATGGCTTTGTTTTGCGCTATCCAAAGGACAAGATTGATATCACCGGTATAAAGTACGAGCCTTGGCATATCCGTTATGTTGGCTTGCCTCATAGCGTGATCATGCATGAGCGGAATTATGTGCTGGAGGAGTATTTAAGATATTTGCAGGACGAGAGGAAGATCTCGGTCAAAGTTAAAGGAAAAGTTTATACAATATCGTATTATCCGGCTTCTCAAACTCAAACTATTGAAGTTCCAATAAACCGGCAACATGAAATTTCCGGTGATAATACCGGCGGGATAATTGTGACTGTATATGATTGATAGTTAGATGCAAGATAGATTATTTTTCTTCTCGGAGGAAGAATCATGTTTTTAACAAATTTGGTAATAAAATCATTGTGCGGATTTATCGCTATTTTACCTATGGTATTGATTTTTCAGTTTGTGATACTCAAAAGCAAAAAGAATAATAACAAGACATCTGTGGCCTATACGATAATGACTTATTTGTTCTGCTTCTTTTTGGCAGGCATGCTGTCTGTGACCGGAATCCCATCTGTATTGTATTCAAGAGTGTATATAAACCTGAATTTAATTCCATTCAGAGATATTACATATAATTTTATTCAGTATATAGAAAATATTATTCTTTTCATTCCTTTTGGTTTGTTTCTACCCTTGCTATGGAAAAAATTCGAAAATCCATATATAACATGGACGAGTGGCCTACTATTGTCCTTAGCGATTGAGGTATCTCAACTGTTTAACTATCGTGCAACAGATATTGATGATTTATTGATGAATACCCTAGGGACAATAATCGGGTATTTGGGCTTCGTAGTATTAAAAAAAGCATTTCCCATAATGGCCGTTATTTTCCGCCAAGACGATAATTGGAAAAGTGGCAGAGAAGCATACGTTTATATTATTATTTCGTGGATAGCCATGTTTTTAATCCAACCTTATATTGAAAATTGGGTATATAGTTGAACTATTCCTCATCGTTTCCACACATTTTCTGGGTAAAGTAACATTTATCAGAATATGAAAGTGGTGGATTAGAAGGATGATTCAGAAATTTAAAATATGGCTGGCAATTGGAGCGATTAGCATCGTGGCGGCGGGTTGTGCTAAGTTTGGCGCTACGGAAACCGCCAGCAGACCTGCGGCTATCCCATCAAGTCCGTTAACTCTAACAAGAGAAACGCCAGTTGCCGATGGTAAGGAATACACGATTACGGCAAAAGCCAGTAACCTACAGGTGTCTGCGAATAAGACACTTCCGGTATGGACCTTTAACAATTCTGTACCAGGTCCACAAATTCGTGTGAAGGTCGGCGACACCGTTAAGATTAAATTGCAGAATGAACTTGAGGAACCCGTCTCTATCCACTGGCATGGTTATCCTGTGCCGAACGGGATGGATGGAATCCCAGGGGTAACGCAGGATGCAGTCGTACCTGGTAAAAGCTTCACATATGAGTTCAAGGCAACAATCCCAGGTACATATTGGTACCATTCACATCAAGATAGCGTTAATCAACTGGATAAAGGGCTCTATGGCTCGTTAATCGTGGAGGGGCCGGATGAAGACTACGATCGCGATTATACCCTTGTGATTGATGAGTGGATGAGTGCTGGTAGCATGGATATAGGTAGCGATACCAACCATGCGGACACCGCGAAAAATGGCGGTATGAACGCCATGGATCATGGGAGTATGGACATGAGTGATATGGAGGGAATGGACCACAGCCAGATGGATATGGGAGACATGGGCGGAATGGGGCATGACATGAGCATGTATGACCTCTATACCATCAACGGCAAGACAGGCGACACGATCGATAAGCTGACTGTCAAGGAGGGCGAGAAGGTTCGGATTCGCCTGATTAATGCTGGTTATTTAACACATACGATGCACTTACACGGTCATGAGTTCAAGATTGTCTCCTCTGATGGACAACCAGTCAACAGTCCGGCCGTCATTACAGATCAAGGGATCGCTATCGCTCCGGGAGAGAGGTATGATCTGGAATTTACAGCGAACAATCCGGGGAACTGGCTACTGGAGGAGCATGGGAGTGAGGCTCGTATACAAAATATGAAAGCCGTTATTGCTTATGCGGGCGCTGAGAATAAACAGACAGATGTATCGAACGCTTCTGAGGTATTGCCGCAATTCGATCTGCTTAAGTACGGTAAACAAGCCGAGACGCGCTTTTCGATAGGTCAATCCTTCGATCAGGAGGTTCTACTGAATTTGAACACGGCGATGAAGGGTGGAGAGATGGTCTATACGATTAACGGCAAAGTATTTCCCGATACCGATCCGATCCGGGTCGATAAAGGGGAGAAGGTCAAGGTCACTTTTATGAACCATTCCTCGAAGGACGATCACCCGATGCATCTACATGGACACTTCTTCCAGGTGTTGAGCAAGAATGGACAGCCGCTTGAAGGGTCGCCCGTGATTAAGGATACTCTTAATGTGAAGCCGGGTGAAAAATATGTTGTGGCCTTCGAGGCCGACAATCCAGGGGATTGGATGTTCCACTGTCATGATCTCCATCATGCCTCCGCGGGAATGGTTACCGACGTTAAATATAACGGTTATCAGAGTGGCTACACGCCTGATCCCAATGTGGACAATATACCGGAATAACATGTTATACAGAACGCCGCTTGCGCTTAAGGTGCGAGCGGCTTTTTTTCGGACATTGCGGGATAAATCAGATTCTTTCGGCGGGTTGAGAGTCGTTTCTGAAACATGCTTTAATAGAACTAGAAGAGTATTTCATGTTGGAGAAAGGGAGAAGGAAACATATGCCCAGGCTTGAATTTGAATCTCGTGATTATTCCGTCAGCTTTCAGGCTGAGAAAATAAATCTGCTTGCAAAAGAGTACGCGCTTTTACTGTTCCTGTACCAGAATCGGGGTCAGGTCTTCACTCGGGAGCAACTGCTCGATCAAGTGTGGCCAATGGAATATCCTGGGGAACGTACGGTGGATGATCATGTGTATCGGCTCCGTAAAAAATTGAAACGATGGAGCGGGATGGTACAGCTTAGCACGGTTAGAGGGCTGGGATATAGTCTTACTCTGCAAGGAACGAAAGACATGTCGATACCGTCTCTGACGGATAGCGGAGTGAAGAAGCAAGTCGGGGAGCTACTGGACACCTACCTGAGGCTGGGGCAGAGTCAATCGATGCTAGCCCTCGTCAATCAGCAGGAGCTGCTTGGGGTGAGTATTGATTCTATGCATCAGATGTTCCTGAGATTTGTAAGGGCAGATCTGGACTGGTTTCTAGAGAGTGATAGGGAAGATCGAGATAAATTATATTGGCTACTTAATTTTTATTATGCTTTTTACATAGAGCCTGAAAAATGCCTGGACTTTTATGAACGGACTATTGAACTGGAGATTTTGCCGTTTGAGCAACATCGGGAGTTGAAAATATTAAACATTCTTGGTTTGTATGCAAGCAATGGACGTGTTGAAGAAGATCTGCGGCATGTGCAGGAAGCTTATCGAGCTGTTGAGAGAGAAAACGGTGAGCTAGAAATATTTAAGATCCATATAGCAATATCAGAAATGCAGATTCATCTGATTGCAGGTCATATAGCGGAAGCGGAACGCTGCTCCTTGCAGATTGAGGAGATGCTGGTTCAGACTCCTTATTTGCGGGAGATCGGCGCTTATAATAGCATGAAGGGCAGATTGCTGCTCCTACAGGGTCGTCGACAGGAGGCAGTATCGGCTTTGGAATACGCTTTGAAGGCTAGTGAGACGGCGCATAATGTCCCGCTGCTTGTTCGCTTGATCGTAGGTATGCTTCACTTTCTGCAGACGGGGTATACCGATGCTAAACTGCTGACTATGTTCCAGACACGATATGATGAATTGGAGAGGACCTATAAACTTACAACTTATAAGCGGCCTATCGAACTGATGATCGAGCGGATTTTGGGCCCTGTCTGATATTCCTCTGATATTTCTCCGTTAGAGTGGATTCAAACCTATATAGCGGAGGAATACACATGTCTACAACTGCATCTGTTTCAACGAGGCCCCAGATCTCTGTCTGGCGCAATCGGATCTTTACGAAAATGTACACGGCTTATGCAATTTCATCATTTGGTGATTGGTTCGATACCTTCGCCATTCAGATTCTGGTAGCCTTTCGCTGGCGTGCGGACCCGTACATGATCGCCTTGATTCCAGTGATGCTAGCTCTTCCTGGGATTCTATTCGGTTCATTTGCTGGCGTAATCGCTGACCGTTGGAAGAAGGTCAAGCTTATGATGCTGGCTGATGTGGCCGAGACACTGCTTACCATATCGCTGCTCTTTGCCCCTGGCATGTATTGGCTGCTGCCTTTGCTTGCACTGCGGGCCACCATGGGTGTGTTCCGAGTTCCAGCGCATCAAGCGTTAACACGCCAGGTTGTCAGAGAGGATCAACTGCTAAAGGCTACTTCGTACAATGGGCTTGTAAATCAATTCTCTAAAATTGTCGGCCCTCTTCTTGGGGCAGTAGCTTTAACGTTGATATCTCCGCAGTTATGCATTCTGGTGAATGCCGTCACACGTTTTGCTTCCTGCATTCTGCTGTTTACATTGCGGCATATTGATCAAAATGCGATGGATGAGAAGCAGAGAGAATCTGGAGCGGTGGATCATGAGGAAGCTAAGATGGGATTCGTTCACCTATGGAAGCAGGGGTGGGCGTCGCTCGTTCAGAGCCGGATTCTATACAGCAGCTTTATTATTAATATGATCGTGATGCTAATCATTTTGATGATCGATTTTCAATTTCCGACTCTATATCGGGAGATCGCTCCCCATAATGAGTCTTTGCTCGGCTGGATGCTGGCGTCTACTGGAGTCGGAGCGTTCATTACTATCCTGATTCTGAACCGTCTTGATAAAGTAAGGTACGGACCTGGTATCGGTGGAGGGGCCGCACTGATTGGGGCCGCTCTAGGAGGAATGGGACTTCTGACAATGGAATCGAGTGAAGTTTGGAGTATTGTCCTAGGCTTTGTGATCGGAATCGGCAACGGGCTCTGTATCGTAACTTATAACTATCTTCTGCAAAAAGAAACACCAGAGGGAATGACAGGCCGAATCTTTGGAATCCAAAATATGTCCACTAGCACATTGATGATCGGTGCGCCATTAATCGGAGGCTTACTGATCCATGGTATGGGGGTAAGCAAGGTCTTTTTCAGGCTGGGAATGGTAGTCTTAATCATTGGCATTATATGCCTAGTCATGCAGCGTGTTTTATGGCCGGTAAGGCTTCAGTCTGTACATCCAAAGGAGTTGGGTGAGACCTCTAACGTATAAAACTTGCTGTAAGAAGGAACATTCAAGTGCTTAGGGGGCGTCTGCCCCCTTGCTTCATTTTTATAGTAAGTACTTATACAGCCAGGATAACTTCTGTAGAGGATAGGAGATCCATTTTTTGTATGACGGAAGGTCTCTAGGAGATATTTGCGGGTTCTCAGAGTATCCTTTCTGTTTGTCATATACGAGAGAGGCATTCTGATAAGCGCTCATATGGTCTTCAAGTCGATCATGGAACTGCCGACCGTGGATAACGAGCATGACCTCGGTATTAATATAAGTACTCCTTAGATCCAGATTATAAGAGCCAACCAATGATAGATCGTCGTCGATCAAATAGGACTTTCCGTGTAGGGAATGTTCG
This sequence comes from Paenibacillus sp., assembly GCA_036498705.1. Taxonomy (GTDB): domain Bacteria; phylum Bacillota; class Bacilli; order Paenibacillales; family Paenibacillaceae; genus Fontibacillus. The sequence goes on along the minus strand of DASYFA010000293.1, from coordinate 1,758 downwards.
CCTTGATACTCGTAGATTTCATCAAAAGTAGCTGCCAGAGCAGTCCGTGATGCCAAGTAGCTGGAATAAGCAAGCACATTAGGAGAAGAAGCCTGTGAATTCGTTAGCAGACTGAACTGATCCAAATTTTCACCAACCTGTCGTAAGGTATTCTCCATTGACCGATTCAGAACGGTGTAAGGGCTTTGAATGATGACTTTATGATTGGCGTTTCGCATTAGCTCACTGAGTTGATACCATAGAAGCGGCTCTTTTTTCTGAATGTGGCTCGGGTTGTGAATGAAACTGATTTTTGCTGTAGGTACGGTGACTTTGTCTGGATTTATTTGTTCGGATACGAGATAAGGCTTCTTATCCACAAAAGATTGATATTTCTCAACCAATCGTTCGGTTTGATTTAGTCCGGAAGCGGTTTGGACCGGTGATAATCTGCGATATTTATGCTTGGATGTATTCAGTCCCCATATTTCCTCAAAGTACTGTTTAACTTGTTGGATGACACTTTGAGCTGAATGGGATGTTCCAGCAGCTGTATTGTACACAAGCACGTCGCGGTCAAGACTGAATGACTTGTCATACCCTTCTGTTTCAAAATATTTGTCTCCGATATTGCGTCCACCAAGTAAAACAAACTTATCATCGACAATAATGTACTTATCGTGTAGCCGTCCATTAAAAGTCCATGGTTTAAGCAGATGGATGGGGTTGTAAAATTTCAATTCCACATTCGGGTTCTGGGCCAGCGCATAGGCAGTCGTCTTAGCTTGTCTTGTTAAGTGATGAGCAACTCCATCGATCAAAAAGCGGACCTTGACTCCCCGGTTCGCGGCATCGAGCAGAGCACCGAAGAAGACTTGGGTACTATCGCCCCAATGAGTCGAGTAATACGATACATCCAGGCTGCTTTGAGCAGAATGGATTATACCAATCCGCGCTTCCAGTCCAGCTTCTCCCATCTCCATAATTCCTGCTCTGTCCACGGAAGAGACGTCAGTCCCGTAAAAGGTGGCGGGCTCAAAGCTATTTTTAAACTGCTGGTTCACCTCTGGGAAAAAAGTATATGGGAAGATGCCGAATGCAGCTATATAAATCAAATAGAGTGTCAGACCGATCAGACCGTATTTTAGCGTCCGCCGCTGCCAGGTTTTCTTTAGCATACTATCGCTGCCTTTCTTTTTTGATTCTCTGGATCGTAATCTACAGCTTCATATACCTCAAACGAAACTACACTGATTTACATAAATAGCGATCCACAGTTTCGTTACAATTAGAAGCGGTCTTTTTGAGTGCAAATAACGATATGGTGTTTCGTTAGAGATGTTTCATATCGGTTTAGTTATACTTCAGATTGGAAGGTACTATTCTGTGCTGAAGCAGACTCATGTTCGTTCTATCAGGCTCTAATTTGGCTTATAGAGGAGATTTGATATCTGAAATGAAGCTTACGCTTAGGTAATACGGTGAAAATGAAGAAAGGTCCCAGTAAGGTAGAGAAGAAGGGGTTCTCATCCCAAGAGATGAAAAGAGGAAAGGCCGTCCCATCAGGGTACTCGCGCCACGGCGCGAGACTTCGTTCGCCCTGACTTGCTGGCGCAGTCGGGTTCACTTCGACGAACCCCTATAGGGGTTCTCATCCCAAGGGACGCAAAAAAGTCCAGTTCAATGAACTGGACTCTTTTTTTACGTCCCAGAAGGGATTCGAACCCCTGACCGACGGCTTAGAAGGCCGTTGCTCTATCCTGCTGAGCTACTGGGACA
>DASYFA010000292.1:0-4140 GCA_036498705.1 Paenibacillus sp. | reverse complement strand
TTTTTGATTTTTTTCAATATTTTCTTCACCTATGATTTGATTATTCTATTTATACCCATAAATTACAAAAGAGTTGCTTCTTCTATGGAATTTTTATTCTTGGTTTCCTCCTTTTGTTAGTCTTGTTTCCCCAAATTTCTTGTATGATACTTATACATGCCAATATTGTTATTGAAGAACAAGCTAAACCGGGATAAGAATGATACCGAAGGGATTAAGGAGATCCTTGAAGTGGAGATGTACAGCAGGGTGTTCGAGCACTCCGCTTCTTTAGTTTTTTGTAATAACATATTTGGAAATAAGAAGTATAATGAAAAGGAATAGATCCATCATAGATGCATTGTACATTAATCCTATTTAGGTTTGATCCAGATCGGAGGCCAACCCATGAATCACCGAGATAATCTAGAAAAACAGCAACTTGAAGAGTACAAGAAGAATCCAACAATCAATATGGCTGATTCGATAAACCGCTCGGTGAGCGGTGATATGGGAGCTCTGACAAGAGGAAGCTTCCTGACTAGGATCATAACGACTCTGGTGATCATCGGGGGATTGCTTGTCTTCTTATTGCTCAAGTAATGTTCCTACTTAAGTCCACTTATTTTTTCGTCAAATTAGCAGGCACAGCAGCAGACTTCCCAACAGCAAGTGTATCAGCAGCCGCAACAGCGGCAACTGACACAACAACAGCAGGTTCACCAGCAGCAAGTAAATCAACAGCAAGTATCTCAAGAGCAGTTGTATCAACAACCAGCGTACCAGCAACCAGCGTATCAACAGCAAGCCTACCCACAAGCGTATCAAACACCAACATGGCAAAATCAACAATCCAACCCTTATAATACACCTGAAGCAGAATGGTTATGGTTATATTCCCATAGTGATCAATATGTTAAATAATGGATTAAAAACCCAAAGTGGAACTGGGCGTCTTTTTTCTTTTTCCGTTTTGGGCGGGATATCGATTGATCATATCCTAGCTTTACATGGAGACTATGAGCTCCGTCGCAGCTTTATTTACCAAAAAGGTGGAATCTCTGGGGCATTATCTTTGGAATTGGTATGATTTTAGGTGGAATGAATTTGATATCTTTCTTTTGTTAATGTCTTGTTAATACATAACAGGTATATATGCTAGAAAAGTGATCATTGAACTAAACCGCAAACGACCCAGCTAAGATAAGAGCTATCTAAAGCTGGGGCGATTCATAAACACCAGAATGTTATCTGAGACTGACGAAAAGTTCGAAGAATTAATATGATCAGATTGGAGACGATCCCATGACAACACCAATTCAGAACCAAGTTAGAGGTGTGTTCATTCCGGTAAGTAACATTGAAAATGCAAGGAATTGGTACTGTAATTTACTAGGTTTATCTACTGATGGAGAAATCTTTTTTGGTCATATTTACGTACTGCCAATGCAAGGAGAAACTAATATTGTATTGGACAGCAAAATATTTTCACCAGAGAATGTTTATAAAGTTCCCGTTATTCAATTGGCCACTGATGACATAGAAAAGTCTTATGAATATATGAAATCACTTCATGCTGAAATAGTAACAGAAATCCAGAATGGTCAATGGTTTAATGTTAAAGATCCTGACGGAAATGTACTAATGATATGTAAGTAAAGGATATCCTCACGAGTCTCAGTAGTTTATAACCCTAATCTTAAATACTAACCTCCGGCGCACGCAGCTTCAGTGTCAATTCCTTGCCGCCGGAGACTTCTTTGGCTGCGGCTACAACCCAGTTTACAGCGAGGCGTTCTTGAACCAGTTCGGCTTGCTGCTCGGTGAGGTGTAAATTCTCAATGATTCCCTCGCCTACTTCGAAATCTTGTCCGCTTTGCAGGTCAAATGCCTGCTCCAGCCAGCTTTTTAGCCCATTACGAGTATTGAAAGTCAGGCGGTAGCCTTCCTTGATAGCCTCGACCAGTCTCTCTCCATGTTCATTGGCGTAGCTGATAAAGCTCTCATAGTTGAAACGTTCGTCCTCAATCTGTTTAAATGCGCCAGAATCTTTAGCTTCAACCGCAGCAAGAATTGCTTGGTCAGATATTCCTGCTCTACGGGCGTGCTCTAGCAAAATGGCGGTACTTTGCGACAATTTAATAGATATATGATTCATGTCTCTCTTCCTCTCTAATATATACTAGTAAATAAATAGGATTACATTACATTATAGCGTCTCGACCATAAAAATTAAACGCCTGATATGATCTAGGTACTAAGTTATAATCCTAAATACCCTATGACCACGGTATAAAGTTGCAAAATCGGACGTCAGCACTGTCTATAAAGCGTCATTTTTCGAACATTTGTAACGGTTTTCGCGCGGCCCGTACGGCCTATTCACAATCGTCGGAAATTATGGTTTTCTGAATAATAGTGCATGATTGGCTGCGGTGCAGCTTGTGATTATATTATTCAGGAGGCATTTTTTATGAAAATAGAAACAATCAAGCCCATAGGAGTTGGTAGTATGCGTATTCTCCTATCTCTGTGCTTGATCACCGGACTATTCGCAGGGGTATCCCAAGCTAAGGCTGGAGCGGTATCCGCACAAGAGAAGGAGCCGGTATTTAAAGACATTAAAGGACACTGGGCGAGACCGCAGATCGAGGCCATGGTGGAACAAGGCGTTCTGGACGGTTATCCGGATGGAAGCTTCCGACCGAACGAACCAGTGAAGGTCGATCAGTTCATCAAGATGTTGATTCTGTCTTACAGTGAGCAGCACCCGAATCTGGAGCGAAGCTGGAAGAGCTCTTTCCTGGATTCCCTCTCTGAGGAGAACCGGACGATCCTGAAGCAGGATTACCGGTATTTCAATTTCAAGCCTGCGATGACGGGGTATTGGGCCAAACCTTACATAGATGTCGCCAGTGATCTGAATTTTCTAAATAAGAACCGGTACAGTGATTTTCAGGCCAATATGACCCGTGAAAATGTGGCGGAAGTGCTGTTCTACACGCTGCAAGAAACCGAGTATCTGGAGGATGAACAGTTCAGTCGCTCTGTTGCACAAGGCTACGGGGATTTAACGAGCGCCAATGACAGAGAGCAGAAGTTCATTGCTGAGTCTTTAATCAAAGGAATTATGGAAGGGTATCCGGATGGCAAATTTGGCGTTGGTCGTTACGTTACCCGGGCCGAGTCACTCGTTATTTTGAATCGTCTGACCGATAAAACGAAGCGCATTCCGGTTCTCCCACAGGCGGAGAAACTGCAGCGGCTTGTGCCTACGAACGGTGGCGGACAGAAGATCGTTGCCTTCCCGGACAAGAAAATGTGGGACGCCTACGATACATTGAAGCAGGCCGGACAACTACGTGGAACCAATTACGATCTGTTCGATACGACACTTCGTCTGTTCAAGGATGAGAAGGAAAAGAAGGCGGTGCAGGAGAGTACGGTGCTGGGCACAACAATCTCGAAGGCCGCGACTGAAGAGGCGGCGATCTGGCTCGATCCGTCTTACAATACGTATGGAATTACCGTGCGTCTACGTGAAGGCACCCTGGCGCGGAACAAGGAGCCGATTCAGCTCTTTGCTAACCAGTTATTCTCCTATGACGCGATTGCCTTCAATCGCTGGTTCGATTCGATTTGCGCTGAGGTGGAAGCAGGCAGACCGCTTGCATCTAAGCAGGCCGATGTAGGTGACTATACCGTTAATGTTCTGGTGGATAACACTGCCAAGACGGTGGTATTCTCCATCGCACTCAAGAAGGGTTAATTTTAGAATAGATTGCAAATAACAATAAGGCCTTCGGCTTCCTGAATGGAGGAAGCTGAAGGCTTTTTTGCATTCTCATTTTTATGAGGCAGAATCGCACACTATCGCTCCAGAACTTTTCGGAATGTCCTACGTCTAATGTAATAATTGAGATAATTATCCATTATAAGCGCATAATTTGATTAGAAGATCATGAAGGAGAGAGATGAGGCGATGATTCCGTTAAGCAAAATGGCTCTAGGTCTAGGGGTATGTGCCCTCATATTGTTACCTCTGTCAGGAGCAGCTCAGGGGGCTGACCATACAGCGATTGTCGCGACCGCTGTCTCTACTAACGTCCTTCCGAAAAAAGGGGATTCCCTTGAGGCTCAGCAGCGTGTTCCTCTTTTTCC
>DASYFA010000291.1:0-5597 GCA_036498705.1 Paenibacillus sp. | reverse complement strand
TATACATCATTCTTAAATAGTTGCCGCTGCAACTCATCAGGTAGAGCAAAACCCATTTCGTTGATAAGCTTACGATAAGATATCGTGTAGCCCTCATCGATCTCACTCAATCGTTCTTCTAAAATTTGTTCATATCCACGGTTATCATCAAATAGCCTTTCTAGCTCTGCCTTTTCAAAGTAAGCTACACCATCGTAATCCGCGGGATGTTCCAAATTCCCTTCAAGGAATAATTCAGTCTTATACCCATATTCAGAAAGTATTTCTGATACCATTCTGGCTGTCGTTGTTTTTCCTGAGCCAGGCAGTCCTTCAATTAGAATTAACCGAGTATTCACTGGAAATCACCTTAACCCTTCCAAAGCCTTGTAACCTGAACCAACCTGGTTCCTTCGAACTCCATCTTATAAATGTCCGGCTTCTTCGTCTCTATGAAGAAATCCCAGCCACAGCTAGGATCAAAATAATTCATCATCAGCGTCATGACGTTGCCATGTGTACCTATGGCGATTTTCTTCCCTCGATGTTGTTCAAGCAAATCGAAAAGTACAGGAACCGCTCGCTGCTGACAAACCCTACTCGATTCTCCACCAGGCAGAGCATATTCCGGATCGGAGAACATATTCTGCACTTGTGTCATAAACTGCTCATCTCCAATCAAATAGCTGTCATCAGCGAACTGCCTCTCCCTGAGGTCTTCATATGTCTCTATCGTCAAATTCAATTGCCTGGCCAAATTCTCCACGGTTAGCATCGCCCTCGCATACGGGCTGGAGACGATCATATCAATGCCTTCATCCTTAAGCAGTTCTGTTACTATCCTAGACTTCAGCTCTCCATCCGTGCTTAGTCCTCTTGTTCTCTCTTCTCCCGCCGTATACGGCGACTCCGCGTGCCGCACCATATATATCGTCGTTAACATAGCCGCCTCCTAGACATATTAGATTGTTAAATAGAACGCGCTTCTCTCTCCCACAACGCCCGAAGCTGTTCATCATCCCAAGTCTCTAACTCCAATAATTTGCTGTAAGGATCCCCATCAAGTTGTAATAGCTTGGCAAATACCGGCTCCGTCTTTAGACCCTCACTCTTCAAAGCAATCACTTGTTGTCTGAATTTATCTCCGTATAAGCGAAACAACCTATCCTCGATGACCATATGCCGGTAACCGTTCTGTTCCGTTACAAGCCTCTGCTGAGCAAAAACCTCCACAGGCCACTGCTCCAGCCAGAAATTCACTTTGAGTCTCCATACGTCATCTACTTGCCGCCTAACCAGAGTATAGCCCCGATACTGCTGAAAGTGAGCCCCAGCCAACGCTTCAAGCGCATCGAAAGTAGTGTGATCATCCACTTCGCAAATGATATCCAAGTCACTATTTTCAACGTGAATCCCGATCGGAATGGTTCCGACCAGCATTGGATGGAATGACTCAAGGCACTGCATGATTCTGTACTTATCCAACAAATGATAGACTTCACGCTGAACTGGATTTCCTTTAAGGAGGTATTGTAAATCTGTCCAATTATGAATCATATTCATGAATTTTTCTCCGTAAACGCCTATTTGTTATTATCAAAAGAAAATACCAGCTTGTTCCCGTCATCCGTCGTCTCCATAATTTTCTCTCGATACGTGTCCGACGCATAGTTCCCTACCGTCTTTCTCCAGAAGGCCTGCGCTCTCTTGTTGCTATCGGTTGGATTCGTCTGCAACTCCCAAGTACCTGCATGAAGATTAAAGACCTGTATAGCTGCCGCTTCAGCAACCCCCTGACCACGGAAGGAACGTAGAATAAAGAATTCATTTAAATAGAATTCAGTCCCATGCGGTGTATAAGGTGGAGTCGCCACAAGCGCAAATCCCGCTGGAATATCTTCCACAGTTACGAGATAAGGAAATAGAATCGATGGCTTCTCCCACCAAATATCAAATACTTTATTCTGATCCTGAAGTGTCAACGTCTTATCCGTCTCAAAGACGCCATATTGATTCGGCCTCCATCCCCAAATCTCGGACAAATCATGTAAATATAATGGATAGAGATTATTAATCACAAATTTGGTATTCCGATCGGTTACGCTGATTGATACTTTCATGCTCTCATCGCCTCCGCTTCTGACCTTAGCCTGTACTGATATAAGATGACAAGATGGAGATTAATTATAGTTATTCTTTACTGCCTCTGCTTACTAGATTTTTTGGCCAATATACAATAAATGAGATGAGGTTCCTAGAATGTAAGGGTTCTCCGATTCATTCATGATCAGTTCCATCATTTGAAGGAATGCATCGTCCCCTTGCCTCTTCCAGTAATCCCATTGATCCTCCGTCATTCCCCCGGCGATACTGCTTGAACCGATAAGTTTGATCGTCTTGAAGCCATGTGATTCCATGAAAGGGATAATCTCTGAAATATCGAAATAATAGGCGCCGGTAAATCTACCTTCTTCGTCATGATTGAAAATCCCCGAGTCCATGAAATTCATGATCCCTTGCACTGTATGATTCGGTCTCCATCGTTCTGGATATTGCAAAGACGTGGACAGAAACCTCGTTCTAGACATGAAAGCGACGAATACAAGTCCTTCATCCTTAGTTACCCTGTACAATTCAGCAACCGCCCGGTTACGATCATCTTGCGACTGCAAATGATACATCGGCCCTAGCATCAATGCCACGTCAAAATGTTCAGCATAGAGTCCGTCTAAATTTCTCGCATCCATCGCATGAAAACCATCGAAGTGCTTCTCCAGATGAAGCTCTGTCGCTTTTTGCTTCGCTAGTTCCACTAGTCTCGGCGTCAAATCGGTCAATGTAACCTGATAACCCTGCTCCGCCAAATACATCGAGTACTTTCCTGGACCTGCTCCATTATCTAAAATACGACCAGAATGGGGAAGATGTCTACGGATATGATGAAGATTTATCAAATATTCCAATGGCTCACGGTCGAGCCTTCCCCACTCATCGAACTGATTGTAGTATCGTATCAACGAATCCATCATGCACCTCTTCTCTATATCAGACTACTAACTGTTCCATAAGTGATCTTCATGTTGGGAGCATAGGCTAGCCAATTATTTGCCACGAATCTCTCGGAAAATAATAATTCAGCATCATACTGACTCATGGCTTCTGCCTCTGTTAGCCCGATGGCTTTCAAACGCTCTACAAATTCGTTCCGATCGCTGGGCATTTGTCCTAGCCCTTCCTCTAACAAAGAATGATATAGTTTGTCTTTTGCCTGTAGATCCATATTCTGATCCAAGAAATTCACTTTGTCGCTGACCCGGCATTCTACATTTTTCAATCCCATTTGGCTTAGCATGATCGGAAGCTGAATACCAATGTTTCCATCCTTTCCGTCCCGCCGTGCGTTTTCTTCATATAATTTCTGTAGTAGCCCCAAGCGTACAATTCTCGATTGTTCAATACCATCCATATAATAGTTCGACATATTTGCAATCCAGTGTGGTTCAAAACAAATGATCCGTCCACCATTCTGGACGCTGTCGATCATTTTCTGCAAAATAGCTCTCGAATCCGTCATATGTAATAGAAAAGCATGGCACATCGCGATATCATAATCTTGGGTTACAACCACTTCTTCAATATCAGCTTCGATAAATTCAGACTCGAAATTCTGATGCTTGAAAATATTACGTGCTGTTCGAATTAGCTCACTTCCCTTGTCTACACCTGTATACGTCGATCCTTCCGGCAAGAGCGGTAATAACTTCAAACCTAAATAACCATAGCCGCAGCCAAAGTCAATAATCCTCACCGGTTGATTGATTCCCCAGACGGTTTTTACTAAAAACTCCAAGTAATCATCGTTATAGTAAAGACTACGAGTGTTACGTAAATAATCAATTTTATCGTCCCAATAATAGTCACTCATCTCTTGGCTCCTATACTATTCATTATTGTTACTACATATATATAAGACTACGAAACTGTGTAGATCGTAAAAGTGAGGGAAGAACAATGGGCGATCGAATCGTCATTATTAGCGGAGCCAACTCTGGGATTGGAAGAGCTGCCGCTATCAAGTTTGCAACTGAAGGATTTCATGTAGTAATGGCCTGCAGGAATCTAAGTGCAAGCCAGAGCGTACAACAGGAAATTATCGAGAAGAGCGGCAATGATAAAGTAAGTTTGTTGGAGCTCGATCTCGCTTCCTATCAATCGATCCGCCATTTTTGCACAGTCTTCCAGCAAACATACAAGCAACTCGATGTATTAATTCATAATGCCGCATATCTCAAGCATGGTGAAAAGAACTATCAACTTAGCCCCGATCACATTGAGCTTTCCTTTGCCACAAACTTGTTTGGCCCCTTCCTAATGACAAAGCTATTAATGGACCCCCTACGGAGATCATCAGACGCCCGTATTCTTCACGCCTGCAGTACGAACATTAAACACTTCTTCGATCCAAAGCGAAAAATCGAGTTCGACAATCTTCAAGGCGAATTGAAGGATAACCGCCCATATAACACCTATAAAATGTATGGCGACTCAAAGATGGCATTGTTTATCATGACGAAGAGACTGGCTATGGAGCTCAAACGCTATGGGATCACAGTAAATGCGCTGCAAATTCCCGCCACGAAAATATCCAAACGGACGATAGACAACTTATCGCCAGGCTGGCGGGCTCTCGCAGTACTTCAGAACTTAATTAATCCCTTACCAGACGTGGTAGCAGACTGCTACTATCAAATATGTACAGCGGAGAAATATGCGAATCTATCCGGACAACTATTTAATAAGCAGGGCGAGATCATTCAGCCAGGCCAAAGAAAGCCAGATCCTCTCACACAAGCCAAGCAAATATTCAGTTCAACATATTATCCTGCCTATGCAGATGATCCTGATGTCGCTCAACATGTATGGGATCTCTGCACTAAATTGACCCTGCATTAAGATGCAAGTATGAGACTGAACTGGGTGGTTATTAAGTAGATCAGAGGGTGAGAGCCATCAACCGGTCTATCCCAGCAAATCTTCACGCAGATACTGGTTGTTCTTAAGGATGTTGCGTACTCTAAACAATATGTCCTTTCCCTTAGGCAGCTGAGGAGCTATGCGGGATAGCAGAATCCATCTCAAGCAAGCGATTGCCTCGAACAGCTCTAAATCATCAGATGTATATGCCCCCTCATTTATAAATAAAGACTGGTATGTAGTTCCATTACGTACACCCGCATAGATCCGCATTAATAAGATCGACCAAGCTATATCATATCTAGAGTCACCGAGCTGTACATTGGTCCAATCGATAATGGAATACTCTCCATTCATATATAAAATATTGCCCAAATTATAATCCCCGTGAATAATGCTGTTCTGCTGCATATTCACCTTAGGGACAAGCTGTTCGAGCAAAAGCTTGATGTCCCCGTGCTTCTCAATCTCCGGGAAGAAGTAGCGAATAAAATCATGCTTAGGAAGAGAAAACCCTCTCAATTCAACAATGGGAAACCGATGTAATGCAGTAAGTTTCTGCACAAGCATCGACAATATCGATTTATTCAGCTTATTGATTGGCTCCCCATCATACGGCGTCAGCAAGACCGGATTCTCCCCCT
>DASYFA010000290.1:0-8795 GCA_036498705.1 Paenibacillus sp. | reverse complement strand
CAACGAATTTATGACAACAACCGCTTCGCCCAAATCATAGCTAGGTTGAAAATGTTCTAATCCAAAGTATTTCTTGGGAAAATGGGACATTTCACGCAATTCTTTCGCTGTCATACCAAGCAAATTAAATTCATCCATACTTTCACTCAGTACTTCACTTCGTACAATTTGCCGTACAAATAGTAAAATCTCTTCCAAATCATCGACAAGCTTGATCATGCCCAGCTTAAAGCAACTAATCTGTGCTTCCAATATTTTCGATTCTAAAGAATCCAGTTTGCCGCGGAATACGATCCGAGGGTGATCTTTAAATACGAGCATGTTTCCATACAAATGGGTCATATGCTCCGGCTTTGTTTCCAAAAAACCGCCATACAACGTACGGAAACGTTTTTTTCCTTCTGCCGGGTTTTGTATACTGTCCAGTTTCTTCGTAATTTGCAACTTGACTTCCTTGTGCCTTGTTTCTGGTTCTGTGGCTTCAGCCTGAGTGGTTTCGACATAGCGAAGTTCAATCTGATGATCTGTCAAGAAACTCTTGGCTGAAGGTGTTAAAATCGTTCCATTCGCAGCCTCGTATACGGTAACATCCTTCAAGTTCTGATTTTTAAAGTGTTTGCGTAGTTCGTTTTCCGTAATAACAGCCATATCTTCACATCCTTTTACACTAGGGCGTCAGGGGCCACTGGGCGACAGGATTGAGGGCAGGCGGGAAGAGGGATACGGGATATGCATCCTTCTTCCGTCAAAGTAGTCAGGCCTGTCCAAAACTAAGTCTTATTCCGTTGTTCTCGCCTTAGGCAAAATAGAATCCACTTCAGAATGAGGTCTTGGAATCACATGTACAGACAACAATTCACCTACACGTTCTGCTGCTGCAGCACCAGCGTCTGTAGCTGCTTTAACAGCACCTACATCGCCGCGAACCATAACTGTTACAAGACCTGATCCAATTTGTTCTTTACCAATTAGAGTTACGTTAGCTGCTTTAACCATAGCATCCGCTGCTTCGATTGCTCCAACCAGACCTTTTGTTTCGACCATTCCCAATGCATTAGTGTTTGCCATGTTAAATATCCTCCTTGAGTATGTTGTTTAGTGGATTAACGTCCAATTGGACAACCTGAACTTGAAGCGATACTACCACTTTATGACATTATTCGTTTAACAATCAGGTCAATCAATTGCTCTCTATTGACAGAATTGATAGCAACCTCAGCCTCTTCCAAGTGTGGCACTGGCTCCATCAAATCTTCCAGTTCCTTCACCCCATAAGCCATTCTTCGAATGTTGAGCAGATTAACCGGGCTAATATTATCCGAAGTCGAGCTACCGCCTACCGCCCCGCAGCCTAATGTGAGCGCCGGAGAAAGTGCAGTCGTTGCACCGATGCCGCCAAGTGCGCCTGGCGTATTAACTAATAACCTGGACACTGGTTTTCTTAGAGCAAACTCACGAACGATCTCCTCATTTTCTGAGTGAATCATCATCGTATGTCCAGCGCCTTCAAGCTTCAATATCTCGATGCAGCGTTCACATGCCGATTCCCAATTGTCTTCTGTATAGAAAGCCAAGATAGGTCCCAGCTTTTCACGAGAATAAGGGATATTATTGCCAACATGAGTCTCCTCGGCAATTAGCACGCGTGTTCCAGCCGGAATCTGTAGATCTGCCAGCTTGGCGATATATTCAACACTTCTGCCGACAATTTGCGGGTTCATTGTACCGTTGGGCCGCATAATAAATTTGCTCAGCTTTTCGGCTTGCTCTGGGGAGAGGAAATATGCGCCTTGCTTCTTGAGCTCAGCCATAACCGCTTCTCTACTGTAAGTTTCTACAATGATCGATTGTTCGGACGCACAGATTGTACCGTTGTCGAATGTCTTAGAATCGAGGATACGCTTGACCGCGAGCGGAATATTAGCACTCTTCTCGATAAATGCCGGACCATTGCCCGGGCCGACACCGATAGCTGGTGTACCCGATGAATAAGCTGCTTTAACCATCGCTGTTCCGCCAGTAGCGAGAATCAAGTTCACATCGCTATGCTTCATCAATGTATCCGTTCCCTGAATCGTTGGTACACTCATCACATTAATAGCCCCTTCTGGGCAGCCTGCAGCGATCGCCGCTTCGTTGACAACACGAACAGTTTCCATAATGCACCTTAATGCATTTGGATGTGGTGAGAATACAATGCTGTTGGCTGCCTTTAAGGCAATCAACGCTTTATAAATTACAGTTGAAGTCGGATTCGTGGATGGAATCAACCCTACGATGACGCCAACTGGTACAGCCACTTGCATTACCTTGTTCGTCTTGTCATCCATTAGTATGCCAACAGTTTTCATATTCTTAATCGACTCATACACATTTTTGGATGCAAATGTGTTCTTGACGATCTTATCCTGCCAACGACCAAAGCCGGTTTCTTCATTTGCCATTTTTGCCAATTTCTCACGGTTGTTGTAGCCCGCATCGGCAATCGCTTTTACAATGGTATCAATCTGTTCCTGTGTCATTACAGCCAGCTTAGCTTGCGCCTCTTTGGCCTTCTGAATCAGGTTACGGGCCTCTTGAATGGATCTTAGGTCTTTATCCAATGTTTCCATCAACATTCCTTCTCTCCATTTACGATATTAGAGATTGTTTCACACTTATTATTACAATCCGGCTTTCTTCGCATTCTTGCTGCGGTTTGTTTTCGCCTTACCTTGGCTAACAGGCTGAATCACTTCTCGCTCAAGGGCAACGACAGTATCGTTCTTTGGTCTTGGCTTTTTGCTCTTACGGTCCGTAGTCTTACTCGGATCGCGTCTATCGGTTTCTTGCTTGACCATTCCTGCCTCAGCTTCCAAAGTAGCTGCAACAGCTGCCAGCTTTACATCTTCGGGCGGTGGATCCACTGTGATTTCAACAAGCTGCTCCTTGCTTATATCTTCATCAATAGGACTAGCAACCATAGCGGCTGTTTCCTCATGCACTCGAGGAATGACATGACTTGTCAACAACACATCCAGTTGAGCAGCTATCTCTACTCCCGCTTCCACCGCAGCCTGAACAGCTCCGACCTCGCCGCTCAGCTTGACCGTCACCAGACCGCCTTTGATGACTTCCAACCCAATGCAGCTTACACCTGCTGCTTTCAAAGCTGCATCTGCAGCTGCGACTGCTCCTAGATATCCTCTTACTTCTACTAGACCTAGCGCGTTATTTCTCATGGCAAGCTATCCTTAATAACTCGTCGGGTTGTCTGCAACGAATTGTACTGACTCTGCAAAAGCGTCACATGCCGCTTTGCAGGCAGATTGGCTGCCCGTTAGCAGAGCTCCGCCAAAGTTTGTCTCGGAAGGCGGTCCGAAAAAGGCGGCTATCGACACATCGGCTGCCTTAAGAGCGGCATCGAGCGCATACATCGCTTCCAGTGGAGGTGCAATCAAATATGCCAGCGCTTCGCCTTCCTTAATGTTAGCCGTCTGGGACAAATATGTTCCTGTTCGAGAGACTAAATGAGCGAAATAAGAGATGCTGTTATCCTCATTGGCACTAACGAAATGAGCGCCGCTCCCTATAAATTCAACAGCAGCGTTCAAACCGCTGCGTACTTCTGCCGGGCTTGGACCTGCCAGAATGCCTATAACCTCGCCTGCCAGCTTCGTAGAAGCATTGGCTGAGCCGGCATACATGCTTCTTGCATATACCACTTCAACATCAGATGCTTTCGTTGCTTCATCTAGCGCTGCATAAGTGACATCGTCAATGTCAGCGGTAATGATCCCTAGACTTTTGTGATGTGATTTCAGTTCCAGTTTGTCAGCCATATCAGGACTTACGTTTGATATGAGCTTCAAACCTAACACCTTTGCATGAATGGGTTCGTTTCTCATACGAGCCTCCTTGCATAGCTATAATTTCAAATCAATGCCCGAAGCTTGTCTGTCGATCATCGTCTTAATCAATTCGGCGATATGCGCCCCTGCTTCTACCGCTGGAGTACCTCCCGAATGAATGTTTGAGATTACATTTCGTCGCGCTTCTGGCATGCCTATTGTCGGTCTGAAAGCGATGTATGCGCTCATCGATTCAGCTGTTACAAGTCCCGGCCGCTCACCGACGAGCAGACAGACAACATCCGCTCCGGTGACTTCTCCAATGACGTCCATGGAAGGAACTCGGCAATGCTTAACGAACAGAATATTGCCAAGTTCGATGCCATACATCTTAAGCCCTTGCTTTATGGCAGGTATTATGTCGCGCAAGTTCGCCTCTATTGCTGCCGAACTTAGACCGTCTCCAACCATCACCTGTACCTTGGCATTTGGGGTTGTATTCTGCTTAATAGAGGCAAGCGTCTCTGTGGAGAACTGACGGCCCAGATCAGGCCTAGTAATATACTCGTCCTTATCTCGGCATAGCGTTGCGACCGGGACAAGTTTCATCTGCTTCACGAAGTCTTCTGACACGTAGGAAAACACAGCGTCTTGGGCAGCGGCATGGTCAGCACGGAATCGCAAAGATGTGAGCGTCTTATAGCGTGGACCTGCACGCCAAACTCCAAGGCGGGCTGGTGTTTTTTCTTTCATTTTGAGGTATCCCTCGCGATCCTCTGGTTCTGGAACCAGAAGCAGTTTACGAAGGTTAATTTCTGTAATATCATCCAGGCATTCGCCGCTGTCTACTCGCTCTTCTACAGCTGTTTTGTTTTGAGAATGTCCCGAAGAGGCCGAATTAACCACCGCCTGTTGGGCAGGTATCGTTGCAGTAGCAGACTTGGTAGATCCCTCCGGCTTGTCACCTACCATTTCCATCAAAATCGATTCAATCATCGACTTTAGTTCTTTTTCA
This sequence comes from Paenibacillus sp., assembly GCA_036498705.1. Classification (GTDB taxonomy): domain Bacteria; phylum Bacillota; class Bacilli; order Paenibacillales; family Paenibacillaceae; genus Fontibacillus. The sequence goes on along the minus strand of DASYFA010000290.1, from coordinate 3,950 downwards.
TTCATTAGAAGTTCCTCCTTTCCTACTTAAGAAACACTGATGCGTCACCAGCTCTTTTAGTCAGCTTACCGTTCTCGATAAATCCCATCTTTTCCATCCACTGCTCAAACTCAGGAATCGGGTGCAACCCAAGCAACTCACGTAATGTTGCAGTCTCATGATAACCGGTTGTCTGATAATTCAGCATGACATCGTCGCCATGAGGGATGCCCATGAAGAAATTGCAGCCAGCCGTAGATAATAGAACAGCCAAATTCTCCAAATCGTTCTGATCTGCCTTCATATGATTCGTATAACAAGCGTCGCAACCCATCGAAATACCAGTCAGCTTGCCCATGAAATGATCTTCAAGACCAGCGCGGATTACCTGCTTCGAGTCGTATAAATACTCAGGACCTATGAAACCGACCACCGTGTTGACAAGGAACGGATTATATCTCTTGGCAAAGCCATAGCATCGCGCTTCCATCGTCACTTGATCGACCCCATAATGGGCCTCGGAAGACAACTCAGAACCTTGGCCTGTCTCGAAATACATGACATTAGGTCCTACCACTTGTCCTTGCTGCAGTGCAAGATACTGTGCTTCATCGATCGTAGCTGCATTGAAGCCAAATGCTTCATTGCCTTTCTCAGAGCCGGCGATCGATTGGAAGATGAGCCCCGTAGGTGCTCCGCGTCTTACAGCCTCCATCTGAGTTGTTACATGTGCCAACACACAGGTTTGCGTAGGAATTTCCCACTTTTGCCTGAATTCTTCAAAACGCTTCAAGTTGCGCATAACACTCTCTACAGAGTCATCCACCGGGTTAAGTCCGAGGACTGCATCACCGATACCAAAGGTTAAACCTTCCATTAAAGAAGCTGTAATGCCATCGGTATCATCAGTAGGATGATTCGGTTGCAGACGTGCAGACAATGTACCTGGACGTCCAATCGTCGTATTGGCATGGGCCGTAATCCGAATTTTTTTGGCCCCGTAGATCAGATCGAGGTTGGACATAATTTTTGTAACCGCTGCTATCATCTCGGACGTAAGTCCACGTGATACACGCTTGATGTCGGCTTCTGTCGTGTTTTCATTTAGAATCCATTCCCGCAATTCTTCTACGGTCCAGTTCTGTATCTCGCTGTAAATGCGTTCATTGACTTGATCCTGAATAATGCGGGTAACCTCATCCAGTTCATAGGGAACTGCAGGATTGTTGCGTAAATCAGACAGCTTAATTTGAGACAGGACGACCTTCGCCGCAACACGTTCTTCTGCTGATTCAGCGGCTATTCCGGCAAGTTTATCACCCGATTTTTCCTCATTTGCTTTTGCCATAACATCCATAAGTGTTTTGAATTGATAAGTATGACCAAACAGTTTGGTTTTCAAAATCACAATATATCCTCCTTCCAATTTCCTCTTAAGGTTAGTTAAACACTAGTGTCTTTACGACGACGGGCAATACCTTTCCGCCTGCGATCGGCTTGCCAATGTCAATATAGTCTCCGTTGTCCACTTGAATGCTGTCTATACATACGACATTCTTCTTGTAGCCAAGCAGGGCATAAAGTGCCTGACCAAGCACCTTCGCCATATCGTGATGGACTATTACAATAAGCGGGTACTCTCTCTCAAGCAGTTCCGTCATTCCTTGATGCAATCCATGTGCATACTTCTGAACGTCCGGATAGCTTGGATTTCTCTTCCCTTCCAGCGCAATGGCGACTCGCTGCAAATCATTGTTCAACTTAAACCAATTCAATTTTTCAGAAATGGCTTGCTTTAGTACCTCTGCGTCTCCCGATTCATCCATTGCTGCGAGCTTCAGAATCGGAATATTCTTAATCGGAAAGGTCTCCTCCGTATAAGTAATCGTGCTGCCGCTAATCTCAGTCGTATGTGAACCAGCACCCACGACCGTGGCGCGGATTGTCTCATCTGGTTTGACTACAATCATCCGCTGCGTCAGCAGGGAGTCAGCGATCGCTCTCCCCAGCAGGATCCCGATATCCCCATATTGAAACACGTCGCCCTCCACTTCCTGGTAGATGCAATCAGCTACTCCGCCTGAGAAGGAAATGCACGAAATCTCATGATCTAGCTTCAACCCTTTGTTCGTTAGGATGGTGTCGTAGAAATCGTCTGGCGGCCACAGACCGACGCTTTCTTCAAGCAGCTTGACCATCTCCCCTAAGATCGGAGTGAGGTTGGCCTGAGTTACTCGCTGGCCAAGGGCCAACTGTATTTCCCGCCGCTCTGCAAGCAATTTGATCTTGGGAGCGATATAAGTAATCTCGCGTGTCTCTGGGTTGACTTTAATTAAACGCCCACCAATATCGAGGCATCCCGTATCCAGCAGTTCACCGCCAGAGAACAACGCCAGATTACTAGTGCCTCCGCCAATATCGATATTGACGATAGAAGTGGAATGCTCCTTGGAGTATGTATGTGCTCCTGCCCCTTTGGCAGCAATGATACTTTCCAAGTCTGGGCCAGCAGTTGCGACCACAAAATCTCCGGCAAATCCACTTAGCGACAGCAGTACTTCGTTGGCATTTTCTTTACGTGCAGTCTCACCTGTTATAATGACGGCGCCCGTCTGAATCTCTTCTTTGCGAATACCGGCCTTACGGTACTGCTCTTGCACGAACTCCTGAATTTGCTTCACATCAATTCGGTTATCCGCTAACACAGGCGTAAAGCAAATATCGCTCCTATAGACCACTTCCTTATCCGTAATAACTAGGCGGGGTACCGAAAAAGAGGATGCTAGGTTCTGAATATGCAGCTTCGACAGCACAAGCTGCGTAGTAGATGTCCCCATATCGATCCCTACGCTCAACAATTGTTCGTTCACTCTCTCACCTCCAGCTGCTGGTTTCACATACATACAAACAAAGAGGCCTAAAGTTATTCCCTATGTCTAATAGCGGAAATTAATAACCTTAAGCCTCATAGGCTCATCGTCGACTATTACAATTGTTCCATTCAATTGCATACACCTCGTAGTCTGTCTAGATTTACTTGTATGCTGCGAATCTTCTTTGGCATGAATGCCCGAAGGAGTTTCTTACGTGTTTAAATAAGTTTCCAATTCTTCTACGCCTACATTCTCGATGGACGAAAGTTCAAAAATTCGTTCCACTCCTGCCGCTTGCAAATAATCACGAGCTTTCGCGATATCCTCATCTGACTGGGCCAGTTCCACCTTGGTCACAATTCCGATGACCGGTTTAGCGAACATCGTGGCAAAGCCTGGCGGAAAATAGCTCTCTTCCTTTGTACAGTCTTGTACAAGTCCGATTACATCGGCATCTACGCTAGAGACTAGAAGCATTTTATATAAATACCTGTTCTCTAGACATTCTCCCGGCGTATCGATAGCTTGTTCAAAATTTTCGACGGCTTGCGTTTTCTTATAGGCCATCTCTTGACCGTGCAATCGTTGACACAATGTCGTCTTACCAGATCCGGTGCTTCCGGCAAAAATAATTTTCCTCATCACACCGTCTCCTACGTTCTCGTAATCTTAGCCGCTGAAAATCCGAGAATGTTCTGTAAGCCTAGCAGCACTTCATTGATGGCGGATTCTACGGATGATACATCACCCGTAATAACTAGTGATCCGCTGAATCGGTCAACGAAACCAATCTGCACGCCAGCTGCTTTGGTGGCTATGTCGGCCGATATGATAGATGCTTCACTCGGCGTAATCGTCATAATCCCAATAGCAGCATGCACATCGTTTCCTAGTCCCAACTTCTTATAGATATCCGGGTTAGGGTTGGCAATGATATGAGCTAGTGTTACCTGTTTCCCAGGGACATATTCTTGAATTACGCGTTGTTTTTCGCTTTGTTGTTGGTCCATTCCATCATCCCATCTCTTTGAAAGATAACTGGTGAATATTAGGCTTGGAACATCTTATCCAATATCCCAGCGACATCCTTTGCGGATG
>DASYFA010000289.1:0-3854 GCA_036498705.1 Paenibacillus sp. | reverse complement strand
CTTCCATGATTGATATACCTCCTCCCCCTTGGTACTACAGGGGTAATTGATTGTTTGAGTTGTTATCTCGTTTACATTTATTATTTTCTACTAATAACCTTAAACATACCTTAAAAACAATTAAAAAGGAGATAAAAGCGGAAGAGTTAACTGACCCACCCTTGACGATGAGCATAAATGGCTAATTGAGTACGGTCCTCCAGGTCGCATTTCATCAGCAAATTGCTGACATGGGTCTTGACTGTCTTGATACTGATATGTAGTTCTTCTCCAATCTCTTTGTTGCTCTTCCCTTCGGCTATAAGCAGCAGTACTTCCTTCTCGCGCTCAGTCAGATCCGTATCATCGCCCTGTACCGTCCGCTGACGAAGGCCACGTGTTAACGCTTGAGCGATCTCTCCCGTCATAACCGGCATACCGCGACTGGCCTGCTGCAGAGCATGAATCAGTTCATCTGCAGACACCGTCTTGAGACAGTAACTGACTGCTCCGGCTTCAACGGCCTGCACGACCAGATCATCCTCTATGAAGCTCGTCAAAATGACGATTTTGATATGCGGAAAACGTTCCAATACTGCCCTGGTCGCCTCTACTCCGTTCATGACCGGCATCATGAGATCCATTAATACAATATCAGGCAGTCCATTCTCCGAACTAGCATTCATGAAGTCAACTGCTTCTTTTCCGTTTCCTGCTTCTGCGATGACATCAAAGAGGGGATCCATCATTAAATAAGTTTTGAGCCCCATTCTAACCATATCATGATCATCAACAATCATTACCTTTATTTTATCACTCATTTACTGCCGCCTCTTTTCCCGTCTCGAATTTTGGAATATGCACGCGGATCGTCGTCCCCGCTCCCGGCTTACTAATGATTTCAACATGACCACCAAGCTTCTCAGCCCGCTCACGCATGGTAGTCAGTCCATAAGATCCCGGCCTCTGGGTGGTACTGCTAAAACCCTGGCCATCATCACTAATACTTAGCGTAACCTGTCTTGGTCCCTCTTTGAGCGACATGGAGACTACCTTGGCACCGGCATGCTTAACTATATTAGCCATCGCTTCCTGAATGATCAGGAACAATTGATGTTCCTTGGCTTCCGACATATCCCCTTGGATATCAAGGTCTTTCATCCCTTTAAGACCATTCTGCCGGCAATAATCAGGGAACCACTGATCGAGAGCTTCCGCGAGCGACTTACCAACGAGCTCCATCGGGCGGAGCTGGGCGATCAATGCGCGCATCTGCTTCTGCGCCGTATTCGACATCAGAATAAGCTGTTCCATCACCGTCTGTGCCTGGGCTGCATTGTTCTCCAATACCTTGGGAAGCGAGGAAGCAGCCATATGAATGGCAAATAGCTGCTGACTAACTGTATCATGCAAATCGCGGGCAAGACGGCGCCGTTCCTCCAGTACCGCAAGCTCAGCTGCTTGCTCCTTCCCTACAACCTCTTGCTCACCAAGTTGCTGCAGGAGCTGCATCTTCTTCTCGACCGCATCCGTCATATTATTGAACTCCTGATATACCCCAGCAAAGGATTGATCCAGCGTCTCAGGCATACGTATGGATAAGTTGCCTTTTGCTGCCTGAAGCATATTCAGATGTAGCAGATCGATCCGCCCCTGAATACGGCGGCCGGCAATATAACCGATAATCAACGTTAAAATGACGATAGCTATCGTCTCATAGAACCAGACATGGGGATCACCAATGAAGATGATCCCCGCTCTAACACCGATATAGGAAGCTATGGCTGCCAGACTTCCTGTCAACAGGAAGAATCCGAGCAGCTCCCATTTTGTATTTTTTAGAATCCGTTGAACGATCATTTTATCAACCCACCATATTTACTTTGACGTCCCCGATAAATACGCTGACGATCAGCTTTACTTTCTTATTGGCCTCATTATAATATGGGGTCTGCGCTTTAATGTTGCTCATGAACCCGCCCTGTTTCTGTGAGAAGACAGACAGGTCGCCGATAAACGCGCTCGACACGGCTACAACGCCGATATCCATATCGTCAGGCACGAAGATCTTCACATCACCGATAAACGCTGAAATATGAATCTTCGTCTCGCCATAAGGAATCTGTGCCTTAGTTAAATCGATAATCGTGTCTCCGATAAAATGGGATATATTCATCGGATGGAGCTGGAAGTAGTCCTGACCAAAATGAACATCGCCAATAAATCCTGATTTGTTAATTGTCTCCTTAGAACTGAACGATCCATGCGATCCATGCATTCCATGGCCTTGCTGCTTCATATCAAAATGACTATCGCCAAACTGATCATACTCGAAATTTCCCGGACCCATCTTCTTGTCTTTCTTAGGCTTCTCCATCGCATCAAAGATCGAGTCCAGCGACGATTCCATTTCCGTAATTGGCGGAACCGGTGGTTTCGGAGGTGCTGGTGGCGGGAATGAAGGCTCCTTAAACTTCGGTGAACGTGGTCTGAACAGCAAATTAATACCGGCAATAATCAACACGAGTGGCAAAAAGAACTTGAAGAACTGCCCGGGATCAAGCTGCACCAAATCTAAATTCTTGGCTAGAAAATAGCCGCCAATCGCAATCAGAATCACACTACCGATCAAACTGCCTCCGCGCCTGTCTCCATTTGCAAAGCTGGCGATGCCGCCTAGAATAAGGAATACTGGCCAGAAGGTCGAGAATAGATAGCCTATACTTATATCCGTATAGCCTAGGATATTCAATATAAAGATGCTACCAATTGATATTAATAAAAGCCCGCCGATCAAGCGACCTATGTAGCTATGTTTCATCTTCGTTCCCTCCATCGTACATGTCATCATTCTAACAACAGTGTACCGCATTCCAATGACAAGTAACAGCGGCGCGGGATGGAACATGCTATCGGTCTCGAGACCGAGGTGTCTTACTTTTTTTTACAGATTCGAACATTCCGATCTATGCAAAAAAGGGCGCCCTAACGGGTGCCCTGAAATCTTGTTGTATCTCTCGTTATTGTACGTGAGAGCCCTGTTTATGTTTGGCATTACGAGAAACCTTTTTAGCAGTGGTAGTTGTCATGTTCTCCTCAGCGAACTCGGCATTGAACTTCTCGTTTGGAGTTTTATAGCCAGGAGAAGCTGCTTTGTTTTTTTGATTTGGCACAGATTTCACCTCCCTTGCACTTTCGCGACAAGATATTTCTTCTTATCGGACTTAGTGGAGCGTCCATCCAACGCACCACCCTTATTATGCAAGCAGTTCAAGCAAAATATGCACCTTCAAGATTCGACGCCGAGTCCACTCCTAGATATACATCGTGATCAAAAGTGAAATTGTGAACTTCCTCATTGAAATCAGGTTCAAAAATTCGCTTTTTAGCACCGAGAAGGTTGGATGAAGCTAGGGTCTGAGGAGCGGAGCGTACGTTTTGGGTACGTGAGCACCGGAGGACCCGGCTGAATTCAAGATTCGACGCCGAGTCCACTCCTAGATATACATCGTGATCAATAGTGAAATTTTGAACTTCCTCTATACAGCTTCGTTCCAGAGGTTTTCGGGGATCTCCTTATTAACCTCCATCGCCTTGCCTAACTCGCGCAGCATAGCCTCCGTCAGCTTCCCATTCCCTTTGCGAATCACCTGAACCTCGACTTCCTTCTTACCCCATTCTTTATAGACCTGTTTGGTCGTCTTGAAATACAGATCAATCTTCTTGCCTTTGATCGCAGAGCCTTTGTCTGCTACGACCCCATAGCCATAATCAGGGATGTACAGAATTGTCCCGAGCGGGAACACCTTCAGATCGGCCGCAATTGTCGAGACTGTATTTTTATCGCGTCGTACTTTTACTCCTGAATATGTGAT
>DASYFA010000288.1:0-1928 GCA_036498705.1 Paenibacillus sp. | reverse complement strand
CTGAGGATTATATAAGGATCCGGAACGTACACGTGAATCCGCGCTCCTGGTAGACCTGCCGATATGAATATGGTACGGCGTCATTTGATTACCCTTGGCCCAGCGAAGCATTTCGAACAGAGGCTCGTCCGCAAGCGGAGTAACTATAATAAAGAACGCCCCTACAGGGAACAGTCCCTTACGCTGTTCTAACCTCACCTTATAATTACCGGCGCCTTCCGGACTAATATCCACTAATTGATGCAGCATTTGCTGACGTTCAAACTGGCTATCTGTCGGAGCACTGCCCCATACCTCTTTACCAAGAATACACAATCCCATACTGATTCTCTCCCGGCCCCCATACTCCAGTAGTGAGGCAACAGTTGATACAGCTAGCTCGAACTGCTCCTGATTTATATAATTGGCAGCATGGGCGTCCAGTACGATCATGGACTTCGGAATCGATTCTCGCTCGAATTCTTTTGATTTCCATGAACCCGTCTTCGCAGTAGCATTCCAATGGATTCTTGAAATCCGGTCCCCGTATATATAATCCCTTACCCCATTAATTTGCGTCGTCTCGCGGCGTGATTGCAGTATCGTAGTCTCAGGGCCTGAATAGCGGGAATTGTGGCTGAATAATTGCCAACGAGGGATGAAGATCGTACGAGGAAGCACGTAGAACTCCCCCTCGGTTTGAAAAGTTCCTTCATGCTCCAACAGACCGAAAATATCCTTGGAACGGCATTCGGTTGCTCGGAAGCTGTATTTGCCTCGTTCCAGTAGCGGCGTCTGATAGATTAGCTCCGAATGACCACCCAGACGTGGCACTATACTATCCTCATACTTCCAGGAATCGCCGTTATGTCGGTACAACTTCTCACTTACAATCAAATAAGGAAGCATAATGAAGATAGGTAATTGAAGTTTCAATTTCACCTCAACCTGGCTTCCAGCTTGAATAGCCTGTTTTCCCGTTGATTCGCCGTTCAGCGATAGACTGCGTTGTCCTCTAACCCGCTTCACGCCAGCGAGGCTGCAAATGAACCAATAAAGCGCAAGCACATTGATCATTGTGAACAGCATGAACGACGTCTTACCGCCCTGAAACAATACATATAACAGACAAATGAACCAAATTGTAGACGCTTTCCAAAAATTGCGGGACGCTAGACCCGTTCTTACTGCATTCAACATAACCCGCATCGTTATCTCCCCACTGCTACAGGCACCTGAGTCTGCCGCAGGATTTGGAGAAGCACTTGGCTTCCGCTCATATTGCCCAATCTGGACTCCGGACGCAGTAAGATCCGATGCCCTAGGACATAAGGAGCTAAGATTTTGATGTCGTCTGGCAAGACATAATCGCGGCCCTGCAGGTAAGCAAATGACTTAACCGCAGTCAGGAAAGCAATCGAGGCTCGAGGCGAAGCGCCGAGCAGAACATCCGCATGCTCTCTCGTACGTCGTACGATCTCAAGCAGATAATCAGTCACGATATCGCTCGCATGAACGCCGCGGATATGCTGCTGCATTTGCCCGATCTCTTCCATTGTGGTCACTGGTCTCAATTGATCAACAGGCTGACCTTGCCGATGGGAGTACAGCATACTCTTCTCTGTCGCCGCATCGGGATAACCGATTTGAATCCTCATCATGAAGCGGTCAAGCTGGGCTTCCGGAAGATGATAGGTCCCTTCGAAATCGATCGGATTCTGGGTGGCACATAGCATAAAAGGATGGGGAAGATCATAGGTTACGCCGTCTGCGGTAACACTGCGCTCTTCCATGACTTCAAGCAATGCCGATTGGGTCTTCGTTGTCGCCCGGTTAATCTCATCTACCAGCAGTATGTTAGTCATGACCGGACCTGGTCGGAACACAAAGCGCTCCTCATGTGGATGGAACACGGAGACGCCCGTTATATCACTTGGCAGAATATCGGG
>DASYFA010000287.1:0-7419 GCA_036498705.1 Paenibacillus sp. | reverse complement strand
GAATCAGGCCCCAAGGGGTTCATATTAGTCATGGCGGAGGGCTTCCCATTAGGTTGGGGCAAGTGGATCGACGGAATTCTCAAGAATGAATATCCTGCCGGATGGAGGTGGACGTAAACGTTATGGGAACAGGCAAGAAGACGCAGAGAATTGATAAAATTCTCGGCAATCTCGGGTATGGATCACGCTCGGATCTGAAGAAAATAGTGAAACAGGGCCGGATTACATTAAACGGTTCAATCGTGAAGGATAGCGGCGTGCAGGCCGATCCTGAGCTTGATATAATTGAGGTCGACGGAGAGCGTGTCGTATATCGCAAATTTATATATTTGATGCTGCACAAACCACAGGGTGTCATTTCCGCCACTGAGGATTTAAGGGATCGGACAGTCATCGACCTGCTGCCGGATGAGTATAAAGTATTTGCACCTTTTCCAGTTGGAAGATTGGATAAAGATACGGAAGGTCTCCTGCTTCTGACGAATGATGGTGGACTAGCCCATGATCTACTATCTCCGCGCAAGCATGTGCCAAAGATTTATTTGGCCGATTGTATCGGACGTATAGGTGAAGCGGAAATCACCCATTTTCAGATAGGGGTGGAGCTGGATGATGGTTATGTAACGATGCCAGCACAGCTCGAGATATTGGAATATGGAGAATACGACGATGGTACAGTGAAATCGCGAATCTCTCTGACGATCTCCGAGGGGAAGTTCCATCAGGTAAAACGAATGTTCGAGTCAGTCGGCTCCAAAGTGACCTATTTAAAAAGGTTGTCGATGGGATCACTAACTCTGGATGCTTCGCTCCCGTTAGGCTCATTCCGTGAGTTGACGGAAGCCGAGCTGGAGGCGTTGACGAATAGCAAGAAATAGATGAAATTAGAGTTCAAAAAGTCCCTATTTCAGCACCGAGAAGGTTGGATGAAGCCAGGGCGTGAGGAGCGGAGCGTACGTAGTTTGTACGTGAGCACCGGAAGGCCCGGGTGAATTCAAGATTCGATGTCGAATAAACTTTCAGTGTTACTTCGTGATCAAATGGGGATTATTTGAACTACCAATAAAGAGGGAGTGGAGAGAGATGAAGTATAAATTGATTGCTCTGGATGTGGATGGGACGCTTCTGACGGATGATCACGTTCTGACGCCGGGAACTATTGAAGTGATTAAGCAGATTGCTGCGCAGGGGACGGAGCTAGTGCTTTGTACCGGACGTGCTCCAATGAGCTGCATTCCTTATATGGAGCAGATGGGTTTGGATGGATACGCGATCACACATAATGGCGCAGCTACAGTCAGCGTCAAGGATAGCAAAGTTATTCACCATTTCGAGCTGCGCAGCGAGGGATTGGAGCCCTACATCAAATATTGTGAGCAGAATCATATTCACTATGATCTAAATACGACTTTTGAATTATACGTGAAGGGAGCAGCGGGGCTTGATCAGGAAGCGCTGGATATGTACCGTAAATTTTTGATCGAGCCGAAGGATTTGATGGAGCGTCCTAAGGATGATCCTTTCGTGAAGATGACTCTCTCCGGTCTTACTCCGGTCATGGACAAGATTATGGAGGAGTGGAGTACCTGGACACATGAGTTCAACGTACTTCGCAGCGGAGATTATTTCATTGACCTGATGCATGAGGAATCCTCAAAGGGCTCGGCGCTGAAGCATTTAGCGGAAATGCGTGGAATACCGGCGGAGAATGTGCTGGCAATCGGTAATTATTTTAATGACTTAACGATGTTGGAATATGCTGGTTTGGGGATCGCCATGGATAACTCGCCGCAGGAAGTCAAGGATGTGGCCGATGCTATGACATCTTCCAATAATGAGGAAGGCGTTAAACTCGCATTACAGAAATATTGTCTATAGAGACCGTACAAGTTAAGAAAGAGCGGTGAACCGTAAGGTTCTCCGCTCTTTGTCTTAGTTATCGCATTAGATGAAAAATGCACGTGTAATGATAACGAGTAGGATGAACAGTACAAGAATGACACCTGTCGAAGTCCACAAACCGCCGCCATACACTTCGCCCATCGTGATTCCTCCCTTGGTCTATACTTGTTCCCGTTCATCACGGGATACGGTATTTTATGTTATCGAGTGCAGATGGTATGGACTCTTACCGCGATTAACCTAAAACAGGGGTTTGCCATTAGGGATGCTGATCGTCTTAACGATGCCATTTTAGCAATAAACTAATGCATAAGACGGAGGCCTTTGGGTAGATGATTCTTCAGCTGACCATCGCTTGCTTTACCCCATCCAAGCGGATAGCTATCGGTTGCGCATTTGACAGCCACGATGACCCAGCCGCGTAGCTCTACCGCTGTATTTAAGGTTTCGCCACGTAGGTAAGCGGCAAGCTCGGGTGAATCTGCCCCTAGAGTCCATATTCGAGCTGCGCTATTTAGGCCGGAAGACATCGCCAATGCGTGCGCCGGTACGAAGCGACCTTTGCGGTAGTCTCCGAGGTGGAGACCGGCGCGGGGAACCTTGATCCCGGATAACTGTTCCATAGTTACGGTTAGTTCCTCGCTGCGAGGTAGAAGATATAGCGCTTCTCCGAATAAGACAGGTATTCCTCCGTCTGCTTGGAAGCCTGGTAAATCGAGCTTGGCCCAACTGTTGAAGGCTTCCCAGGCGTTTAGAAGATCCTTACTGGTTTCACGTCCGGATCGTGACGATTTACCGCGCTTCTTATTGGCTCTTGCCTCCTTGTTACTATTAAGACCAGTTTGCTCTTCAGTCTGCTTGTCCCGCTCCAGCACAGCGACATAATGCCCTTCTCCTTGCTGCAGATGGGGCCAAACTCTTTTTTCGACTTTAAGGCGCATATAAGGATATTCGTTCAACACCCGCGCGATCATTTCTTCATTTTCTGATCGATTGAAGGTACAGGTGGAGTAAGCGATTATACCGCCTGGCTTCAGCATGGCAATTGCATCCTGAAGGATGTCCCACTGCCGACTCGCGCAGAGTGCTACTGAGGCGGGCGACCACTCTTCGATCGCGGATGGGTCTTTGCGGAACATGCCTTCACCGGAGCAAGGGGCGTCGAGCATAATACGATCAAAGGCTAATGGAAAACGTGCCGATAGCTCGGGCGGTGTTGCTTGGGTGACGATCGCTCCGCGAATGCCCATTCGTTCCACGTTCTCGGCTAGTATTTTGGCCCGCTGTGGGTGAATTTCATTGCTGATCAGCAGGCCCTGTCCGTTCATTTTCGCCGCAATTTGTGTCGTTTTGCCACCTGGAGCAGCGGCGAGGTCCAGTATGGTCTCTCCCGGCTGCGGGTCAAGCAGTTCCACGGCAGACATGGCGGATGGCTCTTGGATGTAGTAAAGTCCTGCCATATGGTAAGGATGTTTGCCGGGACGGGTATCTTCCTCATAATAATAGCCTGTGCTACACCAAGGTACGGGGTTTAGCTTGAAGGCTTGAATCATAGCATCTATGGCTTCATCAGATTTCAATTTTAGTTGGTTTATACGCAGTCCATAAGTTCGCGATTGTTCATAACTGTCCAGAAAGGCGTTGGCCTCCTCTTGTCCCAGCATGTGAATGATCTGTTCCTTGTAATCTGCAGGCAGGGATCGGTCTGACATATTTGTTGCTCCTTTTCGATCAAATATTATTCCTTTCGCAGTTTACCACACCGAATGGTTCTGTTCAAAAGCCTTTTAGTGGTGAGTATTGCCGGATATTGATGGTTTAGATAAAAAAAGGGGAATGGATGTTCCGCTCTACCTATGGCATAATAAGGTTATGCGCTAGAGAGAAAAGGAGAACCCTAATGAAACTGCTACAAGCATTGTTTTTTCCTCCAGAGCAGCCTGGGGGCGTGTCATCAATGATACCTTATTTACAGGAACGCTTTAATTCTCCCCATTGGGAGATGGAATTATTTTCATTACCTAAACGAATCAGAAATAAAGGGCATGAGCCTGTTCGCTTCCATACTTTTGATTGGCATGAATACGAGGACAGCCCGATCGTGCAAAAATATATACAGACCTATCAGGATTATATATGGTGGACGAAGCTGCGTTTGAATAAGCCTTATGATTTGATTCATGCGCATCATCCGATTGCCGGGCTGGCGATGAAGGAAGTTTTTCCGGGGACGCCAGTCCTACAAAGTGTACATTCGAGCTATGAGCGGGAACTGCTGCTGAACGGACGTATCAATCCGGATGGGCCTGAACAACGATTCTTGACCTCTTTGTATGGAGAGCTTGAATCGCGTACAGATCGGTTGTTCACCGTATCTCAATCCTTCAAGAGCTATTTGTCGGACTATGTAGATCATCCGGAACAGATCGGTGTCATTCCGAATGGATTCGATGAGCGGCGTTTCAAGCCAGTACCTCATGAGAATGAGGTAACTCAGCTTGTTACTGTGTGCCGGCTTGTCCCGGCTAAGGGACTGGATATTCTCCTCCGGGCATGTAAGGAACTCAAGGATCGGGAATTGAACTATGTCCTGCATATTATTGGTGACGGTCCGATTCGTAAGGAGCTTGAGGATTTGGCCAAGGAACTTGGCATATATAATGAGACGATCTTCTATGGATATACTCTGCATCCTGAAGAATTTGTGCCTTTTTTTGACGTATTCGTATTGCCGTCGCGTGCGGAAGCATTCGGCTCGGTTTTCGCTGAAGCAGCGCTTTGCAGTCTGGCGTTGGTGGGATCCGATGTCGGAGGGATCTCCGAGCAGATTGAGAACGGCTCGAATGGTCTTCTGGTGCCGGTAGAGGATGCCTCGGCGTTAGCTGATGCATTAGAACATGTGATCATCGACCCGGCCTTTCGCTATGAATTGGCCCGTACCGGCTCGGATTATGCTAAGCAGCATTATTCGATGAATCGAGTTGTGTATGAATTGAAAAAGTTATATTTGGAGTATCAATAACGATATTTCGACAGTAAGAAGTCAAACCCATCCACCTTAGTCCTATATGGGCAGGGTGGATTTTCTACATAGTGGGAGAGACTGCGTCGTCTAACTGCATCTGAGATACATTCAGGTTCATTTTCGGATTGATTTGTGCTTGGAACTGTAGGTTGCCAGCATCACCGCCCACAGCAAGCTGAATATGCCGAACATTGGATATAGGATGGATAGCAATGTACTGAAGCCGAATTGGCTGGTGACATAGCACAGACATAGAATTGTGACGGAGAGCACCCGCGGAGATACAGTTATCCGCTGTCTGAGCTGCAGGGTGACACCGTATATATCGGATACGAAGGTGCTGAAGATCTCCATGAAGATCAGCAGGATATAGATGAGCTGGATGATGCTCCCCAACTGATGGGCAATGCTGCCCATCGGGATTTCAAACTGGGCAATTCCCGGCATATTCGCGGATAAGGCAAAATGGCCTGCCATAAGCATGAAGCCGACGCCGGAGCCACCAAGAACACCGCCCCATATGATGGTTCGGCGGTCGCTCGTATGGCTGCCGATCGGGACGAGCACGGCCTGGGCCATTGATAGATTGAAGGCGGTGTACATGAGTGGAGAAGCCCAAGCTGAGAATAGGTCGTTGTCAGTATCTAGAGTTAAGAAGCGGGTTGCGCCCGGAGAGCCTGCTGTATTGATAATGATAGCCAGAGAAAGTATGATCATCATCGGAACGACGATGGAATTGAGCTTCATAATGCCGTCAATTCCTCTACCCAGCAACAAATAGGTGCTAATCAGCGTGATCCAGAGGCCAATCTGATAGTTGAGTCCTAGATGCTCATTAAATACAGAGCCAGCTCCGGCCAACATGACGCTATTGACTCCGAGTAGGACGATCAGCGTGAACAGGCTTAGGGCTTGTCCGAATTTCTCGCCGAACAGCTTGCGATTAAGGTCCTCGTAGGATACGGCTTTGATTTTGTTGGCCAGCAGCATCATCTTCGTGCCAAGCCATATAAACAGAACGGTCGCTAACAGAATCGTTAAGATCCCCAATTTGCCGTAGCGGGTAAAGAACTGCAGTATCTCTTGCCCGGTTGCAAAGCCGGCGCCGACGACGGTACCAATATAAGTGAATGCAATCTGCATAATTTTGACGGCATTTTTCATGGCCTTCCTCCTGCTGGGTGTGCTATATATAGTACAAGGTATGTTGCCTTTCAAGAGGACATGACTCAAACTGAAAAATGAAAATTATTTGCTATAACTCGGGAGGAAGAATAGGATGGATAAATTAAAACAAAGGATCGTTGAGGATGGCATGATCGTCTCGGAGGAAGTGCTGAAGTTGGACAAGCTGCTGAACCATCAGGTTGACCCGGAGCTTATGATGGAGCTTGGCCGGGAATTCGCTGAGCGTTTTCGCGATGAAGGAGTTACCCGCGTCGTGACGGTGGAATCCTCAGGCATTTCAATCGCCTTCGCAACGGCGTATGCATTGGGGGTGCCGCTTGTATTTGCACGCCGCAAGAAGACACTGCTGGAGGAAGCGGATATGCTTCAGGAACGGGTTCCATCCTTCACAAAAGGTATCGTGACCGATATTTTGATATCCCGAGATCTGATTTCAGAGCAGGATCGGATTTTGTTCATAGATGATATTATTGCAAATGGCGACGCGGCTAAGGGTTTGATCAAAATTATTGAACGATCCGGCGCGAAGCTTGTTGGTGCGGGAATCGTTGTAGAGAAATGCTTCCAATCCGGAGCACAGGCACTTCGCGAGCAGGGAATCCGTCTGGAGACGTTGGCCAAGATCAAGTCTCTGGAGAATGGCCAGGTCATGTTCGCTGATGAAGTATAGCTAATCCAATTTCTTCTTGACTCCTTTCCAGCTTTCTGTTTTTTCGTTATAATGAGGAGTACTAGGGAGAGGAGGCTTATAAGATGGGAAAAGATTCGGTAGTTCCTACAGAGTTTTTTATTACGAAATTATCCGAAGCCAAGGTTGCTTTTGAACGGGCTCTCGATTGTAAGCATACAGAATTTGATGACCTTTATCCCTACATGCTTGAGCATCCGCAGTTCTTCTGGTATAAACGCTATGTGGCATGGTCGAAGCTGCTAACGATTGTTGAATTGTGCGAAGAACTTGACATGCCATGGAAAGAGGAATTCAGCTCGCAGCAGGTGGGGTATCTGGACCAAAGAGTAATGTCCGCGAAAGTGCTTGACTTCTGGATCGATGGCAGTAAGGAACATGCACAACGTTAATAGGGATAGAGGACTCCGCAAGCTGATGCGGGGTCTTTTTTTGAAGTATTTCAAAGTTGGACAAAAATGTTCACTCGAATGGCTTTCATCTGAAATATGATTTATTCGGCTTATGTGGGGCATATTGGAGTGAAGAGGGGAGTGAATAGATACGATGATAACAGATGAGCAGTTGAATGAGTATCGGTTGTCCGGGGAGAAGGTGCGCGTGGTGAGAGATGCGA
>DASYFA010000286.1:0-9450 GCA_036498705.1 Paenibacillus sp. | reverse complement strand
CGAAGAGGACCGATGCGACGGCGTAGACAACGGCATAGGCTGGAGGGCTCGAATGCACGAAGCGGAACGGACAGAACAAGGCGGAGCAGTAAAAAGCGTCCCCCTCAAGCAGGAAGCTCATCTAACGAGGTACCTTTGCGGGCTTCTGTTCTTCCGGATCAGCACGGAACGCGGCGAGGGACCGAAACATTTGACTTTGAGGAAGGCTATCGCCAAGGATTGTATGATGGCGGTGATGCCAAGGTAGAGAAATTTATACCGGAGCAGATGATACTGCCTGAGTTGACGATAGATGATGTTATACAAACTGGAATACAGAGCCTGAGCTCATCATTCATACCGATCATGACTACTGCTGAGGTCTACCAAGAGCTGGATGAGGCACTTGAGAAAGTTAGGCCCTTCTCATTAGTACGCCTTGGCGATGGCGAACTGCTGACCTTAGCCCATGATACGGTGATGCCCGTCGAGCAAGTCCGACGCTGGGGATGGTTTTTGCCATATGCGGGAGTACATCTTCCTGATTCTCAGGTGCGGATTGATTTGGCCAGAGCAATCTCCAGAGCAAACATAGTTGGTATTCCTATGTCAAGGCATCCTTCTTATCAGGGGTTATTGTTCCCGGTATTGCGTTATTACGGAATTGACTACAGGAGATTGAAGTTGGCCTGGTCCACGGTTAATTATGCTCTCAATGAGGAGGGACGGTTGAGACGACTGCTGACTGGCCGCAAAGTTCTGCTGGTTGGCAATGAGACACCCGGCATGGCGAAGTATTTTCAAGGCGAGGGGATTCAGATTCAGGGAACTGTCGCTCCGGTTCATGGTGTATCCGATGTTCAGAGGGTGATGAATCAAATCGCACATATCGACTTTGATATTGCGTTTGTGTCGGCAGGGATTGCTGCCGTCATTTTATGTGTAAGGATAGCTGATGAGCTCAGCAAGGCCGCTCTTGATATGGGGCATCTGGCGAATAAAATCACTTCAGGTGAACTGTCGCTCACATGAGAGGGGAGGTAGCTTCTTGCGGAATACCAGGCATACGGCCCGTACTGCCGATTTCCAGCAGGGGTATCGTTCGGGTTATGACAAGGGTCTTAAAGCCGGTCAAGAGACATTTGGTACTTGGTTCGAGGGAACAAGCATCATTATTCCAACATACAATCAGAAAAAATTGCTACTCCAGTGTTTAGATTATTTAGAGGCCCACTCCGTGTCACCGTATGAAATTATTATTGTCGATAATGGATCTCAGGATGGGACGGTGGAGGCACTACGCCGCCGCAAAGGTTTGCTTCGTGTCGCGGTTCATCCTGCTAATCTGGGCTTTGCACAGGCGATAAATACCGGACTCATGATGGCCAGGGGACAGACGATCGTATTGCTTAACAATGACGTATTCGTCACTGAGGGATGGTTAACCCAAATGTTGAACTGCTTGCATGAAAGTCCGGATACGGCGGCGGTTGGCCCGGTTACGAATTATATTAGCGGGGAGCAGGAAATCAATGTTCCCTATCATGAGATAAAGGATATGCCTCGGTTTGCAGCTGCCTATAATCGCCGTGACACTAGAAAATGGCGGGATACAAATCGCCTTGTAGGCTTCTGTATTTTAATGAAGCGCAGCACCTTTGAACAGGTAGGATACTTGGATGAGGGGTACGAAATCGGAAATTTCGAGGATGATGACTGGAACTTGCGGTTACGCTTGCAAGGTAAAAGGATACGGATTGCCGGTGATACTTTTGTTCACCATATCGGAAGCGTGACAATGAAGGGACTTGGCGGGCAGCGATATTCTGATATCAATAACAGAAACGGGCGGTTCTACACACAGAAATGGGGGGATCGCTACGAATGGGTACGGAGCAATGTCAAGGAATCGAACGCCGGCTCTTATCAGGCCACTGATTTCTTTCCAACACATACCTGGATTAGAAGTGCCAGCGGGAAGCTATTCTGGCTGCAGCATGGCGTGAAGCATCCTCTAGCCTTCAGAATACGGAGCGAGGCGATTATGGCATCTGCGGTTCGATTATCCTTCTTGGAATTGTTGCAAATTCCAACGGGATTAGAGTACGGAGAAGCGGAGCTGGCAGAGATCAAGGGAGATCCATCTCAGGATGGAAGGGTAGTAATGGCGGAGAACGGGACGATTTATCAGCTCGATCAGGGTGCAAGGAGAGAATTTATATCTCAATATGCTTGTACAACTTGGGGATTTAATATTCCGCAGCATGCTTCCTCGTACGAAGCATGGAACGAATGGCCAGAAGCCCTTCCGATCGCGCCACCCACCCGATTGATGTCGGAGGACTTATAGGTTCTCATACCAGGAACGACAGGTCATTGCCGTGCATATGCTGGAACAAAGATGCATGCTGGGCGTAGTCTTGTGATGTATATACAAGTATTATATTTGGCTTGGAGGAATCAGGATGGAGGAGAAAATTACAGAGATTATTGTCCACATGTCCCATTCACACCAACAGATGGCAAGAGTGATGGATGCCGAGCGGCAGGTTGTTGTTCGTATGTCACAAATCGTTCATGCCATTCCTGACGTTTTGCCTGAGTTTGATGGAGTGTCCGGTCTAATTGAGAATACGGGCCGGGTTAATAAAAGCGTAATTTCTTATTTAAATGTCATCGCTGATCTTCAAGAGGCTATGGCTGAGAATTTGGGCCTCGTCTTAAAAGAGATGAGGAGCCAGGATGAAGAGTAACAAACTTGAAAGCGGGGAGGATGCTATGAGCAGAGAGCAGGCTTATTTGCATATATTAGATGCAGCCTCCAAAGTCCAATGGAATGTCGCTATGATCCTGGAGGCTAAGGCACTTGAAGCCGAGAAGATGCGTAACTGGATATTGAATCATGTCGAACATAACAGCTTCGATGAGGATGAGAAGCAGTTGTCCGAGCCGCTTGACATTCATGAACAGATCGTTGAAGTGTTGGAAGGACTTACTAAGCTGCAGAACGGCTTATGCAGCAATTTGAAGACCGTGCTTACTCCAGCGGAAGAGGAAGGGGATAAGGAAGGGGGCCTCGACGGATTGTTCGGCGACGGCTTCGATTTGGGGGATAAAGACAAATGACGATCGATCTTCATGCTAGAGAGAAGGCTAAAATAAGTATTATAGAGTCCATTGCCAGAAGCCAAATGGCATTGGCGCGCATTCTGGATAGCATGGCAGATGTGGCTCATTCTGACAGAACAGCTCACCATCTGGCGGAAAATGTGAAGACGCTGGTGGAATATCAGCAAGCGATAGCCCGCTCGATAAGCGGGTTAACTCTGCATATCGTCCATTATGGAACTCCTTCATCACCCTGGATTACGGATTCTTGTTATGCAGTAGCGAATGACACCCGAGGAGAACGGGAGGAAGATAAAACATGTTAAGGGCGAAGGTTCGTGCCGGCGGCCGATCCAAATCAAAAAGGCTTGGCAGGGCTTATAAGGGCAAGCGTAAGATTACTTTAAAACGTGGACGTAGGCTGCATGGTAGAGGTATCCGCAAACATAAATTGAAGCGCAGAGGCAAGTTACATCGCAGGCGCTTTTTCAATCGCCGCCGTAGAAGAAATTCAGCGCCAAGGTCTGCAGTAGTTAGGGCCCCGAAGGCGGGGGATAAATTGGAAAGCTATCAGAATTATTATAGTGATGCCTATCAGAAGGGGTTCGATTCCGGGTTCTCCCAAGGGTTCGAGGACGGGCATAAAATAGGGTATAAAGAGCAGGTATAGTCATTAATTTCATAGAGTGCAGTTTGTTAACCCCTGTTCGGCCTTAAGGCCGGGCAGGGGCTTTTCTGTCTAATACATAGAAGACATTCGCCAATTTATGTGGACGTGGGGTAGTCGTCCATGATGCACTTATCCCTCTAGCATATATTTATAAAGACCTAGGAAATCCATTCCACAGATAGGATGAATGCCTTGAAGAATGCGAACGAGAGTGCCCCCAGCGAAGATTACCGAGCCGGCTACCGAGAGGGATACCGTTATGGCGGGTGTCAGGCTGTCTTGGATAGAATTCCACAGCAAATACCCGGCAAAAAAAACATCAGGGTCCTGTTCATCCCTCAAGGATTCGAGGCTATTGATCAAGGGGTGAGCGAGGCGATCAAGCAGGTGGCGGCAGAGTGCATCATCGCCACTCCGGATATGATGCTTGAAACGGCGAGAAATCACCGACCGGATCTGGTGCTTGTTATGAACGGGCTACACGTCTTTCCCACAGATCACGTGGAGCATATCAGAACGATTCGTCAGTTAGGAATTAAGACTGCGGTATGGTTCGTGGATGACCCCTATTTCACGGATGATACGGCGGAGTTATCAATGGCTTATGATGTAGTCTTCACTCATGAGCAGGACTGTGTTTCTTTCTATAAGGAGGTAGGCTGCTCACTAGTTTATTATTTGCCCTTAGCCACGTCTCCGAATACGTTCGTACCAGTCAAGACGACGCCGAAGCAGCAATTCGATGTTTGTTTCATTGGGAACGCCTTTTGGAATAGAGTCGAGCTGTTCGATCAATTGGCACCGTTTCTGCAGGATAAGAAAGTGATCATCGCAGGGGGGCATTGGGATCGGCTCAGCCATCATGATCAATTATCACGCTTTATCCGTAACGGCTGGGTTCCCGTGCCGGAGACGGTCACTTATTACAATGGTTCCAGAATAGTGATCAATCTCCATCGTCCGACGGCGGCTGGTTCGGATAACCACAATGGTAGAGGGTTAACTGGCAGCTCAATCAATCCGCGAACTTATGAGATTTCAGCCTGTGGAACATTGCAAATCACCGATATTCGTAGCGGACTGCTTCGGAACTACCGTCCTGGGTATGATATTGAAACGTTTGAAGGTGCCTCCGATTTGCGATCCAAAATTGACTATTATCTTCAGCATGAAGAAGAGCGTCTAGCGATTGCTTGGCGTTCTCTATGGACGACAAGGCAATACCATACGTTTGCTCATCGGGTCAATCAACTGCTTGAGTTCGTCATCTAAATTTCTATTAAAGGAGGAGTGACAGTTCGTGATACAACCAGGGAGGGATTCCACTCGGCCATTTCCGGGGAATCCGTCAGACGACTCCGGAAGAAAAGGATGGGAAGACGGGCTCAGAGACGGATATGCTGAAGGATACTTGAGGGGGCGCGCGAAGGTCATTGTAGAGAGGCCCAGGCCCTTCTTTCCGCTTCGAAAGATTAAGGTTCTGTATGTGAGCTCTGGTAAAGGCTTCCCGTATTCACCGATAGATGAAGCAGTTGCTGAGACTCTGAAGACGTTGACTACAGGTGTAATTAGAACAGAAACCAATCAACCGATTCGGGAGTTGGCGGCAGCGCACCGGCCTGATTTATTACTCGCGCTCGACGGTATGGATCTGCCGGTCGAACAGATCGATGCGGTTCGGATGTTAGGGATTAGAACAGCAATCTGGTTGACCGATGATCCATACTATATCGACATGTCGACGAAGATCGTATCCCATTATGATTATGTCTTTACACTGGAGCGGAACTGTATCGATCTCTACCGTTCTCTTGGATGCCGTAATGTCTATTATCTACCGTTTGCTGCATATGCAGGCCATTACCGTCCGACATTAACTCGCTCGATGGTTCGCCGGCAGATCAGTTTCATCGGATCAGCCTATTGGAATCGTGTAGAATTCCTGCGCCCGGTCATTGGCGGGCTTATGGAGAAAGGATTAAGGATTAACGGGTTATGGTGGGATCGACTTCCGGAATATACACAATACCCTGATCGGATTGAGATCGGTAAATGGCTGGGGCCGGTTGAGACATCGGAAGTATACAGTGGCACGAAAATTGTAATTAATCTGCATCGTTCAGCGTTTGATGACACGGTGAATAACAATACAGCCAAGATCGCAGCACTCTCTCCTAACCCCCGCACATTTGAAATCTCAGCGAGCGGAACGCTGCAGCTTGTGGATATTCGTGAGGATATATCATCCTTCTACAAACCAGGTTTGGAAATCGAGACATTCTCAAATTCTGATGAGTTGATGGATAAGGTGAATTATTACTTGTCTCATGAGATGGAGCGACAGCAGATTGCATTGAGAGCTCTAGAGAGAACCTTCCGAGATCATATGTATAGCCATCGACTTAATCAACTGCTTAACTATATCTTCAAATAGAGGCGCGGTAGTTCAAAAAGTCCACTTTTGATCACGAAGTAACACTGAGAGCTTATTCGACATCGAATCTTGAATTCAGCCGGGCCTTCCGGTGCTCACGTACCAACTACGTACGCTCCGCTCCTCAGTCCCTAGCTTCATCCAACCTTCTCGGTGCTGAAAAACGAACTTTTTGAACTCATATATCAAAGTAGAAATGCACTCCTCCAGCTATCACTTTCTTGAGCGGGAGGGATAGAGGGATACGGGGGAAGCCAATGATGTCAGATAAAAAAAAGCTGATGCTCTTCTCGCATGTGTGTAACTCTCGGAACATTACAGGGGCAGAGAAGTTGCTGCTCTTTCTGGCTCGTACTTTCTCTCCTCATTTCGATTGCACGATCGTTATGCCGAAGGAGGGGAGACTGACACAGTTGGCTGCACAAGCGGGTATTCGTACTGTAATCCATGAATTTCCGCTGCAGTATGGGATGTTTGCTCCTTATGAGGGATTGATCCGGGATATTGAGGCATATGCCCTATCCCCAGGTTGCAAGGAGGCGATTACCCTTCTTCAAGAGGAACGTCCTGATTATGTCTTCGTGAATACATGCGTAAATGTGATTCCGGCAATTGCTGCCAAGTCGTTAGCCATTCCTGTGATCTGGCATATTACCGAGGTCATCACAAATACGGCTTATATCCAGCATGCGATCAATACGATTGATCGATACAGCGATTTGATTATTTGTATTTCAAATTCGGCCATGTCTCCATTTCTTGGTTATCAGATTGAGAACAAGCTCGCGCTGTTCTATCCTTCATGGAATCATGACGAACTCAATTTGTCCGAATGGCAAAGCCTCAGACAGCAGAAACGTATGAAATGGAGAATTTCGGCGAATGAGAAGTTGATCGGTTATATCTCCTCATTCCTGACCCCTGAGAAGGGGGCTGATCATTTCGTCAGGGCGGCAACCCTGATCGGAGAGGCTCATCCTGAGGCACGATTCGTCATTGTCGGGGGAGAGATCAATAAAGGGTTCATTCGTAAACTTAGGCGTCTAGTTAAGTCTTCTGGTTTGAAGCACAGGCTTATTTTTGTAGACCATGAGCAGAACGTTGAGGCGGCATATTGTGCCATGGATATCGTTATTATTCCCGGCTTAGTGAGAGAAGGCTTTGGATTGACGGCACTGGAAGCGATGGTATTCGGTAAGCCGGTTGTGGCATATGCCTCGGGTGGGCTAGAAGAAATTCTGACATCCGTCGGGAGTGGATACTATCTGGTCCCCACCGGGAATGTGATGGAGTTAGCTCATAGAACAAGGGAATTACTTGAGACACCGGGTTTGGAGGAACAAGTCGGAAGACATAACCACTATGGGGCGATAACCCTTTTCGGATTGGAATCGTACAGCGAACGAGTGCAGGATATGGTTGGTCGGATCGGGGGGCTAAGCGGAAGTCTGGTTCAACTCCCTTTAAATCTTGATTCTGCTCCAACTATGCTTCAGAGAGCCGTTGTACCAGTAGATTCAAACTTGGGGTCTCCAATAAATTCTCCGACGAGTCAGTCAAGGACGAAGGTCAGACATAAGCGCCGTTCTACATCCGGTATACGTAGAAAAGGGAGATCCTGGGCGAAATCACGATCTAGTCGTAAGACAGCGAAGAGATCATCGCAGCGGCCATCACGGCGAAAGTCATCCCGTCGGCGTAGGGGGCGTTAGGGAATCTACGCCAATCCAAATGGCATCGAGCGTCCCATACCCCATATAAAGTTGTACGGCCCCTAAGCCATATACGAAGGAGTTGAGAATGTGAGAATCATGACGATTTTAGGTACACGCCCGGAGATTATCAGATTAAGTCGAATTATTCCGTTACTGGATCGTTATACAGATAAGCACATTCTGGTGCATACGGGACAGAACTTTACCAATAGTCTGAGCGGGATCTTCTTCCAGGAATTGCGGCTAAGACAACCAGATTATGTCCTTCAGGATAGGCAAGCAACACTGGGGGAACAACTGGCAGCGATGTTCTCACAGATGGAAGAAATTCTGAACACGGAGAAGCCGGATAGAGTGCTGCTCCTGGGAGATACAAACAGTGCGTTGTGCGCTATTCTTGCTGAACGAATGGGGTACCCGGTCATCCATATGGAGGCGGGGAACAGATGCTTTGATTTAGAGGTACCGGAGGAGAAGAACAGAAGAGTAATTGATGCGATTTCCTCGATTAATATGCCGTATACAGAACAGAGCAAGCAGCACTTGATCGCCGAAGGAATTCCCGGTTATCGTATCGTCACAACTGGAAATCCGATTCGTGAGGTCATTGAGCACTACAAGGAGGATATTTCCGCAAGCAATATTCTGGAGCGATTGTCGCTGAGGTCTCGTGAATATTTCTTAGTTACCACCCATCGTGCTGAGAATGTGGATCATCCTGAGAATCTACTGGAAATTATGAATGGACTTAATCTGGTAGCCGAAAAGTTTGGTCAACGTTTGATTTGCAGTCTTCATCCGAGGACCAAGTCGCGAATGACGAGCGAGCTTAAGCTCAAGCTGAACCCATTAATTGAGTTCCATGAGCCTTTTGGCTTCTTCGATTTTGTCATGCTTGAGCGGCATGCACTATGCGCTTTGACTGACAGTGGTACTGTGCAGGAGGAATGCTGCATCATGCATGTACCGACAGTGACATTGCGGAGATCTACAGAGCGACCAGAGACGGTGGATTGCGGCAGCAACATCGTATCCGGTCTCCATGCCGGGAGGATATATAAGGCGGTACAATTTATGACTGAGATGGATCTGAATTGGGAGTGCCCCAAGGAATATATGGCTGACCGGGTTGCAGAGAGAGTAGTCAAATTTATGTTTGGAGGGAAATGGCATGTTTGAGAATAAGCGTATATTGGTGACTGGGGGCACCGGTTCATGGGGATTTGAATTGATTACCCAATTGCTGCCTCAGCAGCCCAAAGAGGTCATTATATATTCGCGGAACGAATCATCCCAGGTGGAAATGAACCGTAAATTTGAGAATCCGAGGCTAAGCTTCTGCATAGGAGATATCCGCGATAAGGAGGCGCTCAAAGCGGCTTCCCAAGATGTGGATTATGTGTTCCATCTGGCCGCGCTCAAGCATGTTCCGGTATGCGAAGACCAGCCTTATGAAGCACTCAAGACGAATGTCATCGGCACGCAAAATGTGATCGAAGCAGCGATAGATAACGGCGTTAGCAAGGTCATCTATATATCCACAG
>DASYFA010000285.1:0-2360 GCA_036498705.1 Paenibacillus sp. | reverse complement strand
TTGTCTGGTTTTACTACGAATTGTGGCATGGTTACTTCATCCCTTCTTATTTTGGGTTAATTTTGAATATCAAAAATTGATATATTATAGCGCAGTAGGCTGCCACAGAAAGACCTCCGAGCCGTTCGTACTGGCCGGAATGTCGATTATGCGTTGGTTAGAGCTTCCTCGGTAAGGAAGTGTAGTATCTTTCAATTCTTCTATAAAACGTCCATCTATTAATACCTGACACTGTGTAAGTAGATTCCACTCCGGCGAACCGGGAAGGGCGGTTAGTTCCTCATACGTATAACCACTGTAAATCCAGATGGGGAAGCTAGGGAGCACGGCGCGAAGCTCATGAATGAACCCAAGTACCTCTTCTGCCGAGAAAAAAGGATCGCCGCCTGCCAGTGTTAGACCATCCAGCAAAGGGTTAGCGGCGATTTCTGCAATGATTTCATGTTGACGTTCTAAGGTGAAGACTTCTCCATATTTAAAGTTCCATGTCTCGGGATTAAAGCATCCCCGGCAACGATGACGGCAGCCGCTGATGAAGAGGACGGCCCGCATGCCCTCTCCCTCGTTAATCGACTCCGGATAGTATCCGCAAATATTCATAGATGCTTAACGCGATCCCGTACTTCGGCTTGTTTGGCGGCATTGAAGCGGGTCTGATAGTCGCCAGTTAAATAACCTGTAACTCTGCGCAAACGACGGATGTGCACGTCATTCTCATGTGCGTTGCAGGAAGGACAGTTTGTCCCAATTACGCCTTCGTATCCGCAGCTGGAGCAGCGGTCAATCGGATGGTTAATGCTGAAGTAGCTGACCTGTTGTTCTAGTGCATATTTAATGATTTTGATAAAAGCAGATGGATTGCTGCGGGCATTGCCATTTAATTCGACATAAGAAATAGCCCCGGCATTGCAGTATTCATGGAAAGGAGCTTCCAAGCTGATCTTCTGAGCAGCACCTAGATCGTAGTATACAGGGATGTGGAAAGAGTTCGTATAATACTCACGGTCAGTTACGCCCGGAATAGAACCCAGTACCTTGCGATCAATCTTGGTGAATTTGCCGGACAGGCCCTCTGCTGGTGTTGCGAACAAGGTAATGTTGAGATTAAGTTCCTCACTTTTAAGGTCGCAATACTCCCGCATGTGACGCACGATAGCCACAGCCTTGGCATGGACTTCCATATCCTCGCCATGGTGTTTGCCGTACATGGCTTTCATGCATTCCGCCATACCGATGAAGCCAAGCGACAGACTACCATGCTTCAGCAGTTCGCCTACAGAGTCTTCAGGAGCGAGATTTTCGCCGCCTTCCCAGACGCCTTCTCGCATCATGAAATCGGATGCTTTAGCTTTTTGCGCGCTTTGGATGTGGAACCGATGAAGAAGTCCTTCCAGCGCAATATCCATATAGTGGTTTAGATCCTCATAGAAGCCAGCTTCGTCTGCGACGGTACGTCGGCCTGTTACTGTGCCGTGTGCCAGACCAAGCCGAACCAGATTCAGTGTATTAAAGGAAAGGTTACCCTTCCCGGAGCAATGATTACGCCCAAAACGGTCACCGAGCACTCGGGTGCGGCAGCCCATTGTAGCAAATTCCGTATCAGGATCACTTGGATCATAATACTGCAAGTTGAGCGGAGCGTCCAGATTAGCGAAGTTCGGATATAGTCTGCGTGCAGAACATTCCGCCGCTTTTAGGAACAATTCATAGTTAGGATCGCCTTGCTGTTGATTGACTCCTTGCTTGCATTTGAAGATTTGAATCGGGAACACAGGTGTTTCTCCGCTGCCAAGTCCGTTCATCGTTGCTGTTAGCAGGGAGCTGATCACAAGCTGACCTTCTGGTGAAGTACAAGTACCATAATTGATGCTGGTAAACGGAATTTGCCCACCGGATCGGCTGGACATGGTGTTGAGATTATGTACCATACTTTCAGCCGCTTGCAGGGTTTCGATTTCGGTTTCCTTTAGTGCAAAACGGAACGCTTTTGGATATAACTCCGCCAGATCGGTCCGGCTCATTGTAATCTCGCCTAAAGATTCATTAGCTTGTCCCTCATCAAAATAATCCAGACCCTTGCGGAACAGCTTAGCGAAGGATTTGGTTACATAAGGTGCCAGATCATAGTCGAGCTTATTGGCGGATACGCCGCCATATTGAGCATTTTGCTGGGACTGAAAAATAATTGCTACCAGTGACATAGCTGTCATTATGGAGTTCGGAGGACGAACACTGCCGTTGCCGGTGTTGAAGCCTTCGCGGAGAAGCTTATCAAACGGGATAAAAATGCAGTTAGTCGTTCCGATTGCGTATTGATCCAGATCATGCACATAGACGACATTGTCATCAATGGCTTGCAC
>DASYFA010000284.1:0-8567 GCA_036498705.1 Paenibacillus sp. | reverse complement strand
GTATTTCGTCCACTCCATACAGACCTTCATCATTGGAGATCATTTCCTGGAGCTCGGGAATTAAAGCTTCCTGTTCAGCGAGAATATCGAGTTGAATGCCAGTCAGAACAGCGTTCTGAACCTCTCTCTTGGTCAGCACTTGCTCGACATTATGTAGGCACTCCTCCATCGTTAGGTTCGGATAGTATTTCTGCTGGAGGAATAAGACCAGCTCTGCAATTTCCTCCAATCTTACTCCACGCTTTTGCAGCCATTCTTTAGTCGCGTTGGCGACTTTTTTACTGTTAAGACTATAAGGCGTTTTTGCTTTTTGTTGTTCCAAATCCATCACCTCTACTCCTTAATAGTTCCACCACACGATTGCATGATGCAGTATGTCCACTTCCCGGAAAAATATAGTTATTTTTCGCGAGGGGGCTCGTATATATAGTAATACAAACCTTTAGTAAATTGTTAGGGAGGAACCCAGGTTATGAAATGGAACCGCCAGATTCGAAACTCGGCAATGGTCAGTGTGTTGGCCCTGCCGGTCGTGTTATCAGGCTGCAGCTTGTTTGGTACAGGCCCCTCATCACAGATCGACCCTCCGCCTACAGATATTGAGACACAAATGATGCAAGGAACAGGCGCAGCCGGTCAGACAAGCCTAGCGGCAGGAGAAGCGGTATCGACTGTATATTTGCAAAATGACCACGGTCTTCTCGCCCCAATCTCACTGCATTTGTCTCAGAGGGATGATGCTACAGCGAAGACGACGGCGGCGCTGGAAGCACTAGTCAGCGACGGTCCGTATGCTAAGCTGCTTCCCGCTGGCTTCGTGGGAGTGCTCCCAAAAGGAACAGAAGTGAAGGCGGTGACGCTGAAATCGGATGAGAAGTTGGCCGTCGTTGAATTCAGTAAGGAATTCGCCAATTACCCCGCCGCTGATGAGCGAAAAATTGCCGAGGCGCTTACATGGACCTTAATTGACAATCCTGAGATTGAGAACGTGCAGCTATGGATGGATGGTGCCAAACTGAACGAAATGCCGGTGGGTGGCATGCCGCTGGACAGACCTTTGAACCGTTCACTCGGAATAAATCTTCAGCTCGACAATGAGACAAATTTATCGCAATCCAATCCGGTAACGGTCTTCTTCTCCGCAGCTACGGAGGACGGAACAGCTTACTTTGTGCCAGTGACACGCTTCGTCCCTTATGGAAGCGATCTAG
This sequence comes from Paenibacillus sp., assembly GCA_036498705.1. Taxonomy (GTDB): domain Bacteria; phylum Bacillota; class Bacilli; order Paenibacillales; family Paenibacillaceae; genus Fontibacillus. Next base: position 7,356 of record DASYFA010000284.1, on the reverse strand, counting down.
TAGCCGCTGCCGTCGATGAACTGATCAAGGGCCCAATGAAAGGTGATGGTCTCGAGAATGCAGTTACACAAAATACGGTGCTTGACGGGGTTGAACGTTCTGACAATGGGGTAGTCACCGTATCGATCGATGATGATATGTTCGATCCCGGGGAGAAGCTTCCCGCGCAAATGATGCAGTCGCTGGTGCTTACGGTATCGGAGAATTCAGCACAGGACAAGGTCCGGATTTGGCTGAACGGCGAGAAAGAAGTGGTCGGAACGGACAATCAGGATTATGGTCAGCCGGTTATGCGTCCGCAGGGGATCAACGATATAGCTCTATAAGTGCGAGATGTGAAGCTCAGGGGGGCACCATAAGGTCCCTCCTTTATTTTTGCAGACTAGATGGGGAACGTGGTCTACAAGAGGTTCATTCAACCTTCTCGGTGCTGAAACCGAACTTTTTGAACACGCACTATAAATATTAATACTTCGGATAATCACAGGATAATTGGGTTAAGGTAAAGCGAAAAGATGCTTTTATGTCTATGTTTTGGTAGAATAGGGAAGCAAACAGACAGCATGAAAAATGTAGGAGGCAATTATTATGAGACCTAACGAACGTGAAGTGAATGAGCGGCGGCCAATGAATTTGACCGTAAACATAAATAAATATGCAGAGGGCTCCGTGTTTATTGCGGTTGGCGATACAAAAGTGATCTGCACGGCGACAGTTGACGAGAAAGTTCCCATGTTCATGAAAGGGCAAGGTAAAGGCTGGATTACGGCGGAATATTCGATGCTACCACGTGCGACGCAGACACGGAATCAGCGTGAATCAGCGCGCGGCAAGCTTAGTGGTCGTACGATGGAAATCCAAAGGCTGATTGGTCGTTCCCTGCGTTCGGTCGTTGATCTTCATGCGCTTGGGGAGCGCTCTGTTACGATTGACTGCGATGTGATTCAAGCGGATGGTGGTACGCGGACCGCATCGATAACGGGTGCGTTTGTGGCGATGGCATTTGCTATTAACAAGCTTGTGCAGAAGCATAATCTGCCTAAGTTCCCGATTAAGGATTTCCTGGCTGCTGTCAGCGTCGGGATTGTCGGCGAGAATATAGTCCTGGATCTCGAATACGAAGAGGACTCCAAGGCCAAGGTTGATATGAATGTGGTCATGACCGGACAAAGCCAGTTCGTAGAAGTGCAGGGAACCGGGGAGGAGAATCCGTTCTCGCGCCAAGAGCTTGACCGTATGCTGGAATTGGCGGAGCAGGGAATTAACGAAATGATATTGCAGCAGCAGGAGGTTCTGGGACCGATTGCGCTTAAAATAAGTGGTAATGAGACAGGAGGACAAGCGTAGTGGGCTTGGACGGTAATGTAATTATTGTTGCTACCCGCAATCAGGGCAAAGTTCGTGAATTCGCGCATGCGCTGGGTTTCCTGAATAAGCCGGTGAAGAGCATGTACGACTTCCCTGATGTACCTGAGGTGGTTGAGGACGGAGACACCTTCGGGGATAATGCGCGCAAGAAAGCAAAAGAGGTAGGCGACCGCCTTGGACAACCTGTACTTGCCGATGATTCAGGGCTCTGTGTTGATCAACTGGATGGAGAACCGGGCGTTTATTCGGCTCGCTATGCTGGGGAAGGAGCTTCGGATGAAGCCAACAATGAGAAATTGCTGAAAGCTCTAGAACGTAAGCAACAGGGTGAGGATACCGATCAACCGCTGTTGAGTACGGCAAGATTCGTCTGCCATCTGGCTCTATACGATCCGGCTAATGGACAATTTATTGAGGCCGAGGGCTCGGTAGACGGATGGATTACGGCAGAGCCAGCGGGATCGGGAGGCTTCGGTTATGATCCATTGTTCTTTCTGCCCGAGTATGAGAAGACGATGGCGGAATTAAGCATGGAGGAGAAGCAGACCATCAGCCATCGCGGTGCTGCACTAAGGCAATTGTCTGAGAAGCTGGAACAACGTGCACGTCAATAATATATAAAGTGGATACAGGCTTGATTCGAGAGGATATTTCCTCTTGGGTCAGGCTTTTTTATGTTCTTAGGCAAGTTCTTTTGAATACAAAATTTGTCGTGTTATTAATGATAGAAGAGAAATTTGTCATAAAAAGTAGAAGATGTAGGTTTTTACCCCTATATGATATAAATTTATCCCTTCCGTTCTTATCCTTGAGGTCTCATGATGTAATGTAACTCATATCACTTCTCGATACTCTTATTTCCATCGGTTTTGGAACAAAGAGAAGGGGCAATGAATTCAAGATTATGCGTAATGGGGGAGGGCGATGCATTTATATACCTGTTTAGGTAACCGCTTTCAAAAAGACTGGATTTTGAAAATGATGATACACACCAGATCGCGTGCAGCAGGCAGAACTTTATTCTTTCAAGCTTATGTAGACCTTACATCACTTCCAAGAATAACACTTTTACTTGAGTAAGCACTTATTTTCGAAATTTAGTTGAATAGAGGGGTGACCAGATTGCTTTTTCGTTTCCGTAAAAAGTTTTTTAGGGCTGCTATCGTACTATTAGCCCTCCTCATGGCTTTTGGCCCATTGCTAGATTCCACCCGCACTTATGCCGCTGATCAAGAGCCGGCAGATCAATCGATCATAACTCTCCAGCCTGAAGAACCTTCCGATCCACCTGTAGAACTTACCCAACCAGAGAATGAATCTGTAGATGCTGCAATATTAAGTAGCGATTCTGACGTAAAGTCGGGGCCTACTAATCTTGAGGTAGAAGAGTTGTACCCTAACAAAGTCGTAATAAAGTGGGATTTCATTGAAAATGACGCTAATGAAATCGATATTTGGAATGCTGATACAGGTAAAGATATTACGTGGGGAAACCTCTGGACCAGAACTATTCCCGGTCTTACACCAGAGACCACGTATAGGGTGTATATTACCTGGAATAAAGATAGACCCTCGAAAGAGTATAAAAGCAATATTCTAGAATTTACTACACCCGCCGATACGAGCGAATACAAGGACCCACCTTTGACTCCGCCTAGCTATTTAAAAATAACCGGTATAACGGAAGAAGCCTTAACTTTGAACTGGGGGGTTAGCCCTGAAGCAACAGGCTATGATCTGTATGTGAACGGTGCTTGGAAAGCAGGAACCTGGTTGAATGAGGCGACTTCCATCATCTATTCATTAGGGGATCAAATTGAAGCCGGCACAAAGCTCACCTTCACCGTCGGGGCTCAGAAATCTGGGGTTTCGCCGTCTGTTGATAGCAACGCGGTGACGATAATCTGGGGAACGCTGGAGTCTCCGCAGGATCTACAAGTGATTACTGCAACGCGATCGACCGTCTCTTTAGGATGGGCACCTGTACCGGGAGCCACGTCGTATGATGTCTTTAGGGACGGTACTTACCTTGGCAGCAGTGAGGATAATCGCTATGTAGCCAGCGGTCTTGTGGAAGGCAAGTCTTACTCTTTTGCAGCCATGGCCAAAAACAATTTATGGGACTCTCCTATGAGCGCTACGGTAAAGGCAGTTCCGGGCAGCGATTATACACAGGTTAGCTATTATACGCAATGGTCTGTCTATGATCGGGAATTCTATCCCGAGGATGTAGACGCATCGAAGATCACTCATATCAACTACGCTTTCGCAGATCTTTGCTGGAAGAAGTTCGGCACAAAGGGAGCTGAATGCCAGAACGAGGATATTCCGCTACAGCAGGACTATGTCTTCGACGGTGAGATTGTCATAGGCGATACCAAAGTTGATCTGGAAAATTTCAGGGAATTCAGGAGCATTCGAGAGGAGCACCCGAATCTTAAGTTGATGGCATCTGTTGGAGGGTGGTCTTGGTCGAAGAACTTTTCCAATATGGCAGCAGATGAAATTACACGTCGTTCTTTTGCGAATTCAGTAGTTAAATTTCTGAGAGAATATGAACTGGATGGCATTGATATCGACTGGGAATATCCGGTTGAAGGTGGGGAAGAAGAGAATTCCAGAAGACCGGAAGATAAGCAAAATTTCACATTGATGATGGCTACTTTGCGGGATGCGCTGGATGCGGCAGGATCTGTGGACGGGAAGTACTATCTTCTGACGATGGCATCCGGACAAGGCGACAATTTTGTCGTCAATGCCGATTTTGCCAATTCGGTTGCTTATCTTGATTTCATCAACATTATGACGTACGACTATAGCGGTAGCTGGGATACGCTGGCTAATCACAATTCACCGCTGTTCTATGACAAGAAGTTGTCTGCACCAAACGCGCCGAGAAATAATGTAAGAGGTGGACTACTCGGTCATTTGAACGGTGGCGTACCGAATTATAAGCTCGTTGTGGGTGTGCCTTTTTACGGGAAGGGCTGGGAGGGCTGTCCTGCGGGTGGCGAGTATCAGACTTGCACTGAAAAATCGACCTCCTTCGGTACTTGGGAGACCGGCATATTTGATTACTCAGATCTGGACCGCAATTACGTAAATAAGAATGGCTATGATCGTCATTGGAACGATGCGGCAAAGGTCGCTTATTTGTATAATGCGGATAAGCAAATTTTTATGACATACAATGATGAGAACACAATGCTGTATACGGCCTCATTGGTAAAAACGCTTGATATTGCCGGCACTATGAACTGGGATATTAGCGGTGACCGTGATAATAAGCTGCTTACGGCATTGAATAGTGCATTGCCGATTGATGGCAAGATGAATGCCCAAGAACTTGCAGCGCCAAGAAATCTCAAGGTCGCTTCAACTTCTTCGAAGTCTGTGCAGGTGAAATGGGATGCCGTAGAAGGGGCAAATGCATATGAGGTTTATGTAGACAACCAATTTACTGGCTATTCCGAAGCAACGAGCTATACGATCGGAGCGTTAACACCTGCAAGCACTTATAAAGTCCATGTTCTGGCGATTGATCGGGACGGTGAGAAGTTTAATAGAGTTTCCACGGCTTCTGAGAGTCTTCAAGTGAAGACTGCCACGGATACGGATTCGGGATCACCTTCCGGACCATCCTCTCCGTCGGGTGGAGGTTCCAGTTCAGGAACTACACCTACACCTCAACCTGGATCCAAGGACAAGGGATTACTGCCGGTGAAGATTGTTAAGGAAGGGGAGAGAGCTGTCGTCACTCTTCCAGTCGCAGAGACGGTAAAACTCATTAATAACGCGCAGACGACTTCCTTCAAGCTCGTTATTGAGGAAGGTTTGAAGCAGGCGGAGATTACGTTGCCGCAAGAAGTGATTGCTGCGCTTGCCGAGATCGACAATTCCAGCTTAACCGTCGTTTTGAACGGGATGGAATTTACTTTCCCTGTTGCACTGTTCCCTGCGGGCACTTCAATTAAGCTGACGTTAGGAGCGATTGATCCTTCGTTAGAGGAAGCATTGCGAGCATTGCTGGCCGGAAAGAAAACCTATGGTCAGCCGTTCCAGCTCAAACTTGAAAAAATATCCACTGATGGCAAGACGATCGAATCGGTATCCTTCGGCAATAATTATGTAAGCGGCAAGGTGAGCTTTGGTGCGGCGGGCGTAAATACTGGGCGCATCGCAGGCGTAGTATATATCCCGGGCAAGGATCATTTGCATACCGTACCAGCCTTATTCGCAAAGAACGCCGATGCGATTACGGCCGAGCTGAAATTAAATGCTAACGGTATTTTCACTCTGATCGATAACGGAAGTTCCAGCTTCAAGGATGATCCGGACTGGGCGGCTCAGGATATCTCATCTGCCGTCACGAAGATGATCGCTTCCGGAGATTCCGCAGACCAGTTCGGGGCGAAACGTAGTATTACACGTACCGAAGTGATCGCCATGATCGTCAGAGGGCTGGGACTTATTCCACAAGAAAACAGTACAGCGCCTTATGCCGATGTAAGTCTGGACTCACAGTATGCTGAGGAAATCGCTGCGGCGAAGCAGGCCGGGTTGATTCAGGGGAGATCCGCAGACAGCTTTGATCCGGATGCGGCGATTACCCGTCAGGAGCTGGCGGTGATGTTGGCCAATGCGATGAAATACGTTGGTAAGGGCCACACAGCCAATACGACACTGCTGGCAGGATTTAAGGACCATCTGGAGATCGCTGACTATGCACAGAGTTCTATGGCCCTGATGGTAGAGCAGAACATTATGAAAGGGGTCTCCGTTACCTCCTTGTCGCCAAGAACGAATGTAACGAAAGCGCAAATGGCCGTTACAGTGATGAGAATGCTTCGTTCACTCGGCTTATCGAATTAGTTGAGACGTTAATTAAGAGGGACTGTCCTTCTAGCCACTGGCCGGGGACAGTCCCTCTTGAATTATCATTTCATGTTAGCGGATCGAGACATGGTAATGGGACAACCAATAATTCACCTGTGTTAGATAGGCGAATAGTTGAGGCCCAGACATCAGTTGGCCGAACCAAGGCAGGTTGCTGGATGCCTCTGGCGATGCGGCGATAGAGCGTATTTTGTCCGCATCAATCAGCGGGAGAATCGGAGATGTTGGATTATCAAGAATTTCGAGCATTTGTCCTCTTACTTTGGCTAAATAGTCGGGATGATGCGTTTTCGGATAGGGGCTCTTTTTGCGGTAGAGAACGTCCTCAGGGAGGATGCCTTCAAGCGCTTTGCGCAGGATGCCTTTCTCACGGCCGCTAACGGTCTTAATCTCCCACGGAATATTCCATACATATTGAACGAGGCGATGGTCACAGAAAGGGACCCTGACCTCGAGTCCGGCGCCCATGCTCATCCGATCCTTACGATCCAGCAATGTAGGCATGAAGCGGGTGATATTAAGATATGACATCATTCTCATACGAGCTTGATCTTCGTTTTCCCCGTTTAAATGGGGAACTTCCGCCACAGCTTGGCTGTATCTGTCTGCTACGTACTGCTCAGGGCGAATCCAGTTTCTAATTTCTGGGGACAGCAGGCTTGAGCGCAGATTCGTTGCTATTGACCAGGGGAAAGTACCGGACTCCAGTAATTCTTTGCGGTGGAACCAGGGGTATCCCCCAAACACCTCGTCGGCAGCTTCACCGGAAATTGCAACGGTCGCTCCCTTTTTGATCTCTCTGCAGAATAAGAGCAGTGAAGCGTCGATATCGGCCATGCCGGGGAGGTCACGGGCAAGAGTAGAGTCCGTTAGAGTGTCAACGAGTTCTGGAGTATCGAAGGTAATCCAGTGATGCTCGGTTCCAAGCTCTTCAACCATCCGTTTGATCCAGGGGGCATCGGCTCCAGGCTGGAAGCTGTGGGCCTTGAAGTATTGATCATTCCCTTCGTAATCAACCGAATAAGTATGCATCTGGCCTTGGCCGCTTCTGCGATAATAATCGACGGCCAGCGCGGTCAGAGCGCTGGAGTC
>DASYFA010000283.1:0-5107 GCA_036498705.1 Paenibacillus sp. | reverse complement strand
CACTCCAGCTTTGTAGGTGTCCACGGAAATTGGAATCTCCGGCGCTTGCGCATGAATCGCTTCGATGACGGGAATAACGCGGTGCAATTCCTCCTCTTCCGGAACCTGTGCAAAGCCAGGCCGCGTGGACTCGCCGCCAATATCGATCAAATCGGCCCCGTCTGCCATCAACTGCTTCGCATGCGCAACGGCAGCGTCCAGGTTATTGTAACGTCCTCCATCTGAGAAGGAGTCCGGTGTTACATTCAAAATACCCATGATCAGGGTACGGGATCCGAGGGTTAGTGTCGTCGGACCGCATATATATTGTCGTTGATAGATCTTAGATTGCATCGTTATTGTCCTGCCTTTCCCTGCTGTGCGATGAAACGCCGATAGGCTTGTTGTAAGGGCTCTACGATGGACGGCGTTGTACTAACGGCATCTGATCGATGCTTGGCAATACACGTCCCATCTACGTCGTATAACGTGTGTATCGGTACGATCTCCTGAATGGAGTTGGTGATGAACACTTCATCCGATTCCACAAGATCCTCCCACGTATAGTAACCTTCTTCGGTACGTATCCCTTTTTGCTTCGCCAGCTCCAACACGAGGGCTCTCGTCACGCCAGGGAGAATCCCTGTATCGATTACCGGCGTGCAGAGCACGCCCTTGCTGGCGAAGAAGACATTGCTCACGATGCCCTCGGCCACATGGCCTGCGGCAGTGAGCATGAGCCCTTCCGCGGGCACGGGATGTTCGGCCCGTGCCACAGGCGACTCGCCAAGTTCACGTTTGGCGAGAATGTTGTTCATGTAATGTGCGGACTTCAGGCGCACATCGCCTTCTGGGCTATTGCGGCGCGTGCGCAATAGCTGTAGGGCTTTGCCCTGCGGCGCGCCGCTCAGCGCCGCGGGCAAGGCCTTGACGTACACGACCACGTTCGGTGTCGTGTACGGGGCGTCCGGCAGGCCGAGCGCAGCGTCGCCGGCCGTGACGGTGTAGCGCACGTAGCCGTCGCGCAAGCCACTGGCTTGCAGCAGCTCGGCTACGAGGCGCTCGACCCGCGCGGGCTCGCAGTCGCGCGGCAGTTCAATGCCGAGCGCGCGGCAGCCGGCCGCGAGGCGCTCGAGGTGCTGGCTCAGCAGGAACGGACGTCCGTCGTACGTACGGAACGTCTCGAATAGGCTGAGCCCGTACAAAAAGCCGTGATCTAGTACCGAGATCACGGCCTCCTTCTGTTCAACGATGGCTCCGTTGAATCCGATATATGACATCGCTTAAGCCCCGCTCGATGCTGCGCTTGTACGCAGCCGTAAGAAGTTGCGGAGCATCTGATGCCCATGATCCGTAATGATGGATTCAGGATGGAATTGCAGACCCTCAATTAGGTACTCTTTGTGTCGCAAGCCCATAATTTCACCATCCGATGTTTCCGCTGTAATCTCCAGGCAATCCGGAAGCGACTCCCGCTCCACAATTAACGAGTGATAACGCGTTGCTGTGAACGGACTTGGCAGCCCTTCGAATAACCCTTTGCCGTCATGAAGCATCTGCGATGTCTTGCCGTGCATCAGCTTCTCAGCGCGAATGACGTTGCCGCCAAACACTTGTCCAATCGATTGGTGTCCCAGACACACGCCAAGGATCGGTATTTTGCCTTTAAAATATGCAATGGTGTCCATACTAATTCCCGCTTCATTCGGTGTACAAGGCCCCGGAGAAATCAGAATATGATCCGGCTTCAAAACTTCAATCCCCGCAAGATCAATCTCATCATTCCGATATACGACCACCTCTTCACCCAATTCGCCTAAATACTGCACCAAGTTGTAGGTAAAAGAATCATAGTTATCAATCACTAAAATCATGCTAATCTCTTCTCCTCTCGTCTCATCTTCATCTTCTAGCTATTCTCTTATAGAAGCTGCTGCTTCCTGCTCGCTCAGCTGTATCGCCATACACATGGCTTTGGCTTTGTTCAGGCATTCTGCATACTCACGTTCCGGTACCGAATCGATGACGATCCCTGCTCCGGTCTGAATATGACCCTTCGAGCCCATCATGGTGAGGGTCCGTATAATTATATTAAATTCCATATTCCCATTATAGTCAATCCACCCAAAGGAACCCGTATACGGCCCGCGGCGGACAGGTTCCAGCTCTTCAATGATCTCCATCGTGCGTACCTTCGGAGCCCCCGTGATCGTCCCGCCTGGGAATGCAGCTGCAAGGACATCATAAGCATCTTTCCCCGCTGCAAGCTCTCCCTCGACTTCCGAAACCAAATGCATCACATGTGAATAACGCTCCACAACCATCAGCTCACTGACATGGACCGAACCATATCGTGAGATCCGCCCCAGATCATTACGTTCCAAATCGACGAGCATAATGTGTTCTGCGCACTCCTTCTCATTCGAACGCAGCTCTTGTTCCATGGCCGCGTCTTCTTCAGGCGTCCGTCCGCGACGTCTCGTTCCTGCAATCGGGCGCGTGCTCACACGCCCTTGTTCTAACTTCACGAGCAGTTCAGGTGAAGCCGAGACCACCTGAAAATCAGGAAAACGAAGCATTCCCATATACGGGGAAGGGTTCACAAGACGCAGCCATTCGTAGAGCTGTTCTGCCGAAGAAGTCAGTTCATAGCTCTGACGCAGCGACAGGTTGACTTGAAATACGTCGCCTTGTCCAATATATTGCTGAATTTGCCGTACGGCTTGTTCGAAATCCTCTCGATCGAACGGTGTCTCCATCCCCGGTAAGATACCAACGGAATCCAGCCTTTGTCGTTGTTCTCCTTCTACTAAGGAACGCCGCCATTCCGCCTTGGCGCGATCTGTCGAATCCTGCTCCGATATGAGTTCATCCCATAAACGCTTCATATGCTCAACGCGCTGCGCAGCAGTATCATATAAAGCCTCTACCTCTTGCTCCAATGAAGCTGATATTGGAGCATCCATCCCCGTCCAAGGCGTATTCACGGCGCACCAAAGCTCATTCATTTGATGATCGAGAATCCAAATCTCATCCATCCGCATGAATACATAATCCGGAAGGTTCAGATCGTCATCGGCTTGCGTCGGTATCTTTTCCAAAGAACGAACGATGTCATAACTCAGATAACCGACACAACCCCCGATGAATTTAGGCGCGTCTTCTACCACGGGGCCATGATAAGGAGACATCCATTCTTTGAGGACGGCTAACGGTGCTCCTTCCAACTGCTGTCCATCCAGCGTATGAGCCCCATTCCCTTTCCCTCGAAGTACAGCCTCCGGATGTAATCCTAGGAAGCTGTACCTGCCCACTTTGCCGCTCTCTAAGACAAAAGCATAGTCCGATGCCTTCTCCCAAGCCTTACGCCAAGAAGAAATCTGAACGTCGCCCTCTAATTTATATTTACGTACAAAAGGAAGTCTCGAATATTGTCTTGCCCAATCCTTCCATTGTGCCAACGATGTTATTGTTACGCTCACTTCGTATCCCCCATTGAACAATATTGCTCTATATGCATGCTAGTATACCATGTTTCGTGAAAGACAAATAACCCTCTGCGCATGCTTCTGCGAGAGGGTTATTCGGCCATATCTATGTGGTGTGAAATGATTAGTTCTCGAAGTTAAACAACGGTGTGCTAAGGTAGCGTTCGCCATTACTTGGAACGATCGCAATAACCCGTTTGCCTTTACCAAGCTCTTTGGCTACTTTCAATGCGGAAAGAATAGCTGCACCGGAAGAAATACCAACCAGGATACCTTCTTCTTTAGCTACACGACGAGCCGTCTCGAACGCCTCTTCGTTCTCTACTGTAAGCACTTGATCGTAGACTTCACGGTTCAAGATTTCGGGTACGAAGTTCGCGCCGATTCCTTGAATCTTGTGAGGACCTGGTTTGCCGCCGGACAAAATAGGTGATGCCGCAGGCTCAACCGCGACAATACGAATATGCGGGAAGTGTTGTTTCAATACTTCACCTGCACCAGTAATGGTACCGCCTGTGCCGATCCCTGCAACAAATGCGTCCAATTGGCCATCCAGGGAATTAATCGCCTCTACAATCTCAGGACCTGTCGTCAAACGGTGAATTTCCACGTTCGCTTGGTTCTTAAATTGCTGTGGGATATAATAAGTCGGGTTCTCTGCAGCAAGTTCTTCCGCACGGCGAACTGCACCGTTCATGCCTTCTGCTCCCGGCGTTAGAACTAATTCAGCGCCATAAGCACGCAGCAAGTTACGACGCTCGATGCTCATCGTTTCCGGCATAACAAGAATCGCTTTATATCCTTTAGCCGCAGCTACAAGTGCAAGTCCAATACCTGTATTTCCGCTCGTAGGTTCGATAATGGTGTCGCCCGGCTTAATCTTTCCTTCTTTTTCTGCTGCTTCAATCATATTGATAGCAATGCGGTCTTTTACGCTGGAACCTGGGTTCTGGTATTCCAATTTAACGTAAACTTCTGCACTGTCTTCAGGCACGATGCGATTTAAGCGAACAAGTGGTGTATCCCCGATAAGATCCGTAACATTTTGTACTATTCTAGCCATAATAATGCCTCCCAGTTCAATAATTTGATTATTATTTCCGACTAAATCAGTAGGTTTTATTATTATCATAGTATCAACCTTCGAACCGGTTGTCAACACATTAATATGAAAAAAGTACCAAGTTGGGTGATGAGAAAACCTCGATCATGGCCTTTCGAAGATGAGCGACCGCGATTAGATGTAGGTTTTACTTTCTTTTGTGAAAAAAAAATACTCTGTAGACATCGTTACATATCTACAAAGTATTTGTCATTTAGTGCATTTGATATTGAGTATCTACGACTTCCGCCCCATATTTGTGGAGGAGGTCCTGTTCTACGTCTTGCATGGATTGACCTTTCGCCAGCGCAATTTGTTTGCGTGCAATGAATTGGGACTCGCTTTTGCTCATGGATTTGGCCTCTTGCCTTCCATTCAACAGAATAATGGCATAGCCCTGCTGAATGCGGATAGGACCATCAATCCGGCCAACGTCCAACTTGCTCGCAGATGTCAGTATATTCTTGTCAACAAACGGGTCATTTCGATCAATATACCCTAAAGCTCCCCCTTGATCAGCCGAGTAGGAATCAATGGA
>DASYFA010000282.1:0-3399 GCA_036498705.1 Paenibacillus sp. | reverse complement strand
TAATAGCAGGCATGCATATTGAATATCGTTCTCCTGTAGTGGTCGAAGCTGTGATTTCACGCAGATTCCTCCCTATTATTCAACCTGTAGGCATCCAAGGGAAGGTTATGCTGACCAGGATTAGCTATAACGTCCTCTTGTCGAATTACTTTCAAAATTGTCTTGCATAATATCAAGATATCTAAGCGAAAACTTAGATTCTCAACATAAGTGATGTCATACGATAATCTCTCATTCCACGATATGAGATTGCGTCCGGACACCTGAGCCAATCCTGTAATGCCAGGCCTTACGGTGAATCTTATCCTTTCTCGCTCCGAGTAGTAAGGGCTATAATCCACGAGCAGAGGCCGCGGTCCAATTAGGCTCATCTCGCCTTTCAACACATTCACCAATTGCGGCAGCTCATCCAGACTCAATTTTCGGATTAAATTGCCGAATTGGACATAACGTCGATCATCAGGTAATAGTTGACCTTGCGCATCGTAAATATCAGCCATAGTTCGAAACTTGTAGATACAGAAAGGCCTCTCCCACCGTCCTGGACGCTGTTGCTTGAACATAATTGGGCTCCCCAACTTTAGACGAATTAGCAGCGCCACCACCGCCATGACTGGGGCTAGCAGACATAGCATAATAGTTGCACCTACAATATCGAAGACTCTTTTCACATAGCGATACATTTAGTCCTCCTCTCTTCATCGGTCAAATTCCCGCATGAACTTCGGCTTGAATTCGTTCAGGCTCATGAATACCCATTTGTGGTTCTTCCTGATAACCTGAGTAGCTCGGAATAAGCTGCTTTAATAGCTTTTTGATCTGATGATTGTTTGGTGCATATTCAGACCGCTTGCATAAGTTCTCCAGAACGCCGAGAACCAAATTCAGATCTGACCTCGACACGCTTTGGGGGTGCGAAATCATAATGCGAGAATTCTTTGTAACAATCAGCCCTTCTTCTTCCGTCAGAAGCTCTTCGTAGAGCTTCTCTCCCGGACGGATGCCAGTAATCACAATGGGAATATCCTTCTCGGGTTCCAAGCCCGACAAACGGATTAGGTCCTTAGCCAAATCGTATATACGAACCGGCTTACCCATATCCAACACGAAGACCTCGCCCCCTTGCGCCAGCACACTCGCCTGAATAACTAGTTGTACTGCCTCCGGGATCGTCATGAAATATCGAACCATATCCATATGCGTGACAGTAACCGGGCCGCCATTCTCGATTTGTCTTTTGAATAATGGGATAACACTCCCCCGGCTCCCGAGCACATTTCCGAACCGTACAGCGGCGTATACCGTCTTGCTAAATGTATTCTGATCATGAATGATCATTTCTGCAACTCGCTTTGTAGCCCCCATAACACTGGTTGGATTAACCGCTTTGTCCGAGGAAATAAGGACGAACCGCTTGACGCCAAATTTGTCACTTGCTTCCGCTAAGTTCCTCGTCCCGATTACATTGTTTTTGATCGCCTCTAGCGGATTCATTTCCATGAGTGGAACATGCTTGTGTGCAGCTGCGTGATAGACAATCGTAGGATGATAAGTCTGAAAGACACTTTCAATTCGGGAAATATCCTGAATGTCGGCAATGATCGGATGGATTACCTGCTCGGGATATAGCCGTCTTAGCTCTTGTTCAATGAGATAGATGCTGTTCTCACCATGACCTAGAAGTAGCATCTCCTTCGGGCGATACACGGCCAACTGTCGGCACAACTCCGAACCAATAGAGCCACCTGCACCCGTAATGAGCACCGTCTCACTTCTCAAATTCTCACGAATCTCCTCGGAATCGATCTTTACAGGCGCTCTACCGAGCAAATCATTCACGGACACTTCACGGATCATATTGACAGCCATCTTCCCATTCAAAATATCCGTCATGCTCGGCATAATCTTAATCTGTGCATTAGTAGATTTGCAGATCTCGATAATCTCCTGTGTGTCATTACTTGAAGCAGTAGGGAGTGCAATAATAATAAAGGAAACGTCCAATTGCTTGACAGCTTCGGGAATATAGCTGCGACTGCCAACAATCGGCAGACCCATAATCTCCCGCTTTTGCTTGGCTGGATCATCATCGATGAAGGCGACCGGGTTCATGAACTTAAATCTTGAATGCTTAATATCTTTGGTAACAAGGATGCCCGCCTTCCCAGCACCTACGATGAGAAGATTACCTTCAGATTCAACGGGTGCCTCTGTTGACTCGAATCTATCATTCATGAGGCGACTGATCATCCGTAATCCGGCAATGCCCAGAAATACGTATCCTATTGAAGAATATATTGAAATCGGAAGACGGTAAGAATGGACAAGTAAATGCGTTGTCAAATTAACGATGACTACTCCGGCGAACGTAAGAGCACTCGCTTTAAGAAGCAGCAATATTTCGCCCATGCCGGTATATCGCCACAAGCTGTTATATACTTTGAATCCGAAAAAGCAAGCGGCATGCACTACGATATGAATTAATATTGCATACGGAAGCATCCGCATGTACTCCTGAGGGATTGCAAAATCAAATCGAAGCAGAAATACAAGCCAAACCGAAGCGACTATAATCCCCGCATCCAACATTAACAAACGAACGAGCCGCATCTTCATCATCGCTTTCTCACCCTTATTAACTGAATGTTCTTTCCACAACTTATAAAATTAACGTAAAAATTATCGTTCACCTGACACCGCCGTATTCACCGTAGTTGGAACCACCTGACTTGCTTGACCGTTCAAAGCTTCTGTGTAAATCGTGTCCAATTCTCGTAATACCGAAGATAACCTATAGCTCATGATCTTTTCCTTGTTAGCTTCTCCCATCGCTTCGACCAGGGCTGGATCCTCCCGCAATAAATACAATGCCTTCGATGTGGCGGCAACATCGTCAACCGGAACCAAAATACCTGCTGTCCCATTCGCAATCAAATCACGTATTCCGCGAATATTCGTACCGATGACCGGTTTGCCTGCGGCCATTGCCTCCATAACTGCACGGGGCAGTCCCTCACGATAGGACACAAGTGCAACAGCGTCACACGCTTTCAGCAATTCAGGAATATCCCGTCTATGCCCAAGCACATGCACGCGATCTCGAACCCCTAGCCGATCAGCCAGTTCCAGAAGTGTCCGTTCTGATGGACCTGTACCGGCAAGTGCCAGATGGATATTATCTGCTTGATCGCTGAGCTGACTTAATGCTTGAATCAACTGCTTCTGATTCTTGTTGGCGTTCAGCTCGGCAACACACAACACCACAAATACAGATTCTTCTACCTCACTCTCCGGTAGATTAAACAACTGATTCCGTGTATTTGCCCGCTCCATCCTAGTTACGGGATACTCCTCCTTGATCCCATATAAGTCCAAATCAATTCCGACGCCTTGTACATA
>DASYFA010000281.1:0-5299 GCA_036498705.1 Paenibacillus sp. | reverse complement strand
ATCCCCCATTTACGCATACTTAGCCCCCCAATGCTCTTTTGAATGGCCCGATCCAGTTAATTCTCTATGTGTACTTCATCGAGACCATATCTTATCAACCCTGACGAAGGGATTATATGGAATGTTGCGCAGATATTTCTTTGCTGTCAAAAAAGCCCCAATCCAAATAGGACCGGGGCTTAGCAATTCACTTACATATTTTTTAACTTATAGAATTCACCTTTCATATCTAGCAATTGCTCATAGGTGCCTGATTCGACAATCTTGCCTTTCTTGAGCACGATAATCCGATCGGCGTTCTTGACCGTAGATAGGCGGTGAGCAACGATAAACGTTGTTCTTCCTTGCATCAGCTGCTCCATCGCATTTTGAACATGCCGTTCAGATGCATTATCGAGCGCCGAGGTAGCCTCATCGAGAATAATGATTTTCGGATCACGGACCAGCGCCCGGGCGATAGCAATTCTCTGTCTTTGCCCTCCCGATAGTCTGCCGCCATGTTCCCCAACCTTCGTATCCAGACCTTCCGGCAGACTGTCGATTACATCCTGTAAATTAGCCATCCATACGGCCCGCTGCAATTTCTCTTCGGAAATATGAGGTAGTCCGTAGGTGATGTTCTCCCGAATAGATCCTGAGAATAAGATATTGTTCTGCAGTACGATCGCCAGTGATTGACGATAGCGCGACATGCTGAGCTCGCTCATCGGCATTCCATCAATCAGAATTCTGCCGGATTGCGGTTTGTAGAAGCCGATAATCAAGTTCAGAATAGTAGATTTACCTGAACCTGATTCGCCGACAAAAGCGACCGTCTCCCCAGGTTTCACATCCAGGCTGAAATCATCCAGCACATGCCGATCTGAATCCTTATAGCTGAAACTGACGCCTTTAAACTGATAGCTGCCACTGAATTTCTCAGGTTTGACCTTTCCTTTGTACTCCTCCGTCTCGTCAGACAACAGAACCTCGGTTACGGAATGGAGCGACTCAAAGCCCTTAACCAGGTTAGGGTACACATTAAGGATCGATGTCACCGAACCGATCATCATAGCGAAGAAGCTCTGATACATGACAATGTCGCCGATCTCCATATAGCCTTTGTAGGAAAGATAAGCAGTAAAGAACAAGCAGCTTACCTGGAACAACTGGAAGATAACCCAACTGGAAGAGCCAAAATAGGCTTCCAGTACGTCCAGTCGATGTCCGCGGTCACGGATATTTTCCAGTGCGGCATCCACCTTGCGGATTTCCACTTCTTCCAGGCCATGAGCCCGCGTTACCGGAATCATCTCCACGGTCTCAGATACTTTACCCGACATTTCCTCGATATTCTTGCGGACTTCGCGATTACGCTGGGACATTTTGGTGTTGAAGAATCGTACTAGGAAGATCCCCGTCGGCCCCATGAGTAGGAAGAATAGAGCTACCATCCAGCTGTTGTATAGCGTGAGCACGACGACAATCGCCAGGTTGATTGTGGCGGGAATGATCGTCATGAGCATTTGCCGGGACAGGAAGTCGACCGCTTCAACGTCGCGTAACACCTTAGACTGTAGTTTCCCTGCGTTCATATCCCCATGATAGCTTAACGAGAGCTGTTGCATCTTGCGAACGAGCGTGCTGCGCAGCCCTGCCTCCACATGACGAACCGCTTTACTGACATAACTGACATGAAGCGTATGCGTTGGGATATTCTGCGCGATGACGATGACGATCAGGATCATATTGATCCAGAACTCATTCATTGAATGGCGTTCAGGGTAACTTACAATGTTAATGATGTTCGCTGTAACGATAGACAGCACCCAGGTTGGTGAGTTCTTAATCGTAAAGAAAAATGCCGATAAGGCTACTTTCCCCATATGATTGCGATATAGACGCGCAAGTAAACTAAAAGGTTTGATTTTAGTCCCTTGTTCATTCTCGAACACCTTCGAATAATCCAGAGAAATCTCTGGTCTTGCCATAGGATTCACCTGCTTTTTAGATTATGATAGTTATTGATGGACTCGGATCATTTGAGCCAGGAATAACATCAGTGACTAGTATAGAACTACTACTTCCTGATCTCTATAACATGATCGGTCGCTTTTACAAAGATTGTTTAACCAAATCGGACATCAAGGAGTGAATCTAACATGACCCCCGATTACCCGGAAATATACTTCCCACATTATCGTTCGGAAGCCTGCTTATTCTCGCCTCATACGAGAACTGTAAATAATGGCTGGATCTGCGGACGGCATGTTCACCATACAATGCTTGAAATACTGCTCGTAGTGGAAGGTACTCTGACCACGATTCTCGGGTGTACCGAATTCAACCAGCATGTCGGAGATATCATCATCGTCTCACCAATGATGGTGCATGATTTTCAGGTACGACTGACAGAGCGGGTATCCTTCTTCACAATGCATATTCATATCGAGGATACAGAAATTCTTCATCTCATCGGATCTAACAATCATGGCTTCTATCCATCAGGCCATCCATTAAACCAACAGGTAAGGGCTTCTGTTCAACACATCATTGACACTCTGTTCCAACAGAGCCGGGCCAAGATGTCCTTGATGCGCGAGGTCTATACCATTCTGGACGAGATGGAGCAATATTTCTTAGCGCAGCACGAGAAGAGCCCGTTGTCCTTCGATGCGGAATTGTCGAACCAAATAGCCACGGAGATTCAAAGCCTGATTCTACGAAATAGCGAAGAGGCAGTGGCAGGCGTAACGACAGATAAGGATTCGAACAGCGACTGGCTTGAAGAAATTTCGCGCAAGCTCGGGGTGAGCCGGAGGCACTGCCATCGGGTGTTCAGGCAAGCCTTCGGAATTCCTCCGCGAGAGTATTTTATGGTGCTGAAGCAGCAGGAAGCCATGCAGATGCTTGTAACCAGCGAAGATTCGATCGAACGCATCGCCCATCGAATCGGATATGAGAATGTGCAGAGCTTCAGTAGGCAGTTCACTGCTTGGGCGGGCTGTACCCCTAGCACATTCCGTAAAAATAATCTGAACGAGCGCCATCACCTGGCCCCGGTCAATTTATAAGCGATTCCCGATCCGTAAAGCTTGCGTGTGCGAGAATTGTGTCAGGGCGTATATTGCGAAGTACGATGTGCACTAATATGTATTTAGATATTTTGAAGCAATAGGCCGAATAAACTCGTCCAGAAGAAAAAGCCTGCAAAAATGCAGGCTTTTTCTACGCATGATCCATATGTGGAGTGAATTCCTGCAAAAATGCAGTTTTTAACTCGTTAAAAGAGTCTCAGCGCGAATATTCGCTTAAAATTGCTGCAGATTTGCAGGAATTTTAACAAAATGATAGATTTCGATGCTCAAAACCTGCATTTTTGCAGTTTTGCTTAATTGATCAGGTCCTCTTCAATGGGATTGACGGAGCAGCGGCTCTATCACATTAGCCTAATTTTCGTCGGCTAATACACTCATCATAATGACATCATGGTAGCTGCCATTTTTGAATATTTTCTGCCGCAGCCTGCCTTCTTCTTTGAAGCCACAGCTGAGGTAACAGCGATGGGCCCTTTCGTTATAATCGTATACCTCCAGCTCAAGCCGATTCAAATTTAAGGACTGGAATACAAATTGCTTAAGCAACTGAATCGCTTCACGCCCAATCCCTTGCCCAAGCAGATCTTTACGGCCAATGACGATACCGAGTGTGGCTGAGCGGTTCTGCCAATCGATTCTAATCAGATCAATCTGCCCGATATAGTCCAACGTATTTTTATCAGCAATAATAAATCCCCGCATGCCATTAGCTTTACCTTCGATCATCATGTTCAGAAATGATTCAGTGTCATATTCCGACTGCGGGAATGTAAAAACCGTACTCAGCATCCCTGTGATTTCCGGATCGTTCACCCATTTGCGAATGCTGGGCAGATCCTCCTTCCGATACTCTCTTAATACAATTTGGTCTCCAATAAGATGTGGCATAATAACTTCCCCCTCTTCTATCTGACTATGTATATAAACTTTCCAATCGAATCTCTCCAACATGATCAATAATTAGATCCGCTTGCGACAAATCCTGTTCTCCGGAGTTGGGATTTTTAATGCCAATGCATTTCATCCCCGCCGCTTTAGCTGCAGCAACTCCATGCCTTGCATCCTCCAGAACAACGCAATATTCAGGAGCGACTCCCAATTGCTTAGCCGCCTCTAAATAAACATCTGGAGCGGGCTTACCTTGAGGGACTTCTTCACCGCTTACGATACTACCGAAATCATTCAACATTTCAAATCTGGACAGAATAGCCTCGATGAACACTCTTGGCGAGGATGAGGCAAGTCCAATTGCTATTCCTCGATGCTTAAGCTCGGCAATGAATGGTCTGATTCCATCCATTGGCTCGGCCTCCATACCCTGAACCGCCTGAATCTTCCGCATTAACTGATACTCGATCAATTCATCCACAGTCTGGCCAATTCCATATTCCCGCTTAATATCCGACCACATTTCTGGATTGGTCATACCAACATACTTTTCAAATTGTTCCTTGGTTAGGGGATGTCCAAAATACTCCATCGTCTCGATATCTACTGCAAAATGCAGCGGCTCACTATCAATAATGACGCCGTCCATATCGAATAAAAATGCTTGCTTAGTCATCGCTCTCCCTCCAATATACTTGTTTTGTCACGATTCTATCCGACCAACTTCATACAAGGCCGAGCCTAATCTCGTATGAACTCTATCAAATCACCTTCACTAACCAGGTAATGAGATAAGCCGCTGGAACAATAAAAAATTGCGCCAATAGAGTGCCAAGAAACCTCGATAACATCAGCATAACATATATTTTGCCAAGCTGATGCTTCGAGCCCTCATCATGGATCGCTCGGTCAGTAATCAGACCAAGCTCGGGATCAATGAATATGGTCAGGATGATCGTCGCCACCCCGTTGATGATTCCTGAAGCCTGTGAGGCCGTCGTGCTAAATGCCGGCGAGAGATGCGCCGCATAGAGTGATGACAATACACCAACTGTATAAATTCCAGTAACGATGGTATTGAGTAGAATAAAGCGCTTCGGAATACCCAGAATTCGAAAGCTGCGAAGATTAAACCGCGGCTTCTTCAAATAACGCCGTGAATTTTTGATCTGGCCGATCGTTACACTGGCTATTAATTTGGGTAGTGACCCTGCTACCTCGAACTTGGCGATAATTCGCTCAAAAACGCCCACAAATGTAGGAAATAGAAACAAAGCAATCAGTGTACCAACTGAAGCCGCAAAGAGAATAATCCGCAGACACCAGAGTACATC
>DASYFA010000280.1:0-13179 GCA_036498705.1 Paenibacillus sp. | reverse complement strand
AACGACTCCAAACCAGCCTTTGACTGTATCGACAGAACTGTTCCAAGTATTCTTGACAGCGTCGGCTGCTTTTTGCGTACCTTCGGCAACCCAATTTCCGAAGTCTTGGACACCTTGGAAAATTTTATTTTTAAATTGGTTGATTTTTTCCAGGGTCGCTATACCTTCATTTTTAAGGTCCGACATAAAGTTATTGATTATGCCCACCATAGCATCCCATCGGTCTTTGATTTTACTGGCAAATTCAGAAATGCTAGCCGCGATTTTCTCGGCTTTATTTGCAATATTATCCCCTAAATCTGATACAAAGGCTTGCAGCTTCTCACGGATTATAGGACCCAAGATGGCGAAGATTTCTTTCTTTAATTGACTTAGGTAGCTGAAATTGTCTGCATTGATTTTCAAATAACGCAAAAAGTCATCCATGAATTCCTGAGGCATCACAGCCATCCCAATAGTGGCTGCCAGCAGATTTCCAAAGTCCTTTCCTCCTTGGGCGGCCTTCTCCATAAGATAATCCGCCACATACGGCAGCACAATTTTGATGCTCTCATTGGTCTGGGATTCGCTCACGATTTGAAACCCTTCGTCTCCGTGTTGGAGTAAAGCCAATAGTCCGTCCATCACATAGCTTCGATCAGGCTCTTTCATATGTGCGTTTAAATAGATCGTTAAGTCGTTTACGAGCCTAGGAATAGCGCCTTGTTCGGCAATAACACGTAACTGTCCGTTTTCATCCAGAACGATAACTGGGCTATGGTTCCTGAGGAAATTTTGTTGATACTCGGTATCTATGTAGATGAATTTTCCCGCTACGGGGATCAGCAGACAGTTTACGTAATCATTTTCCGCAGAGATGGAAGTGATTTTATGCGTATTCTTATTTATCAAATCTTGATATTGCTCAACGAATTCTTTCGAGAATCCCTGTCCATCCAGAGATAGGACCCGAGCCACCTTATCAGAAAGAATCCCGACGTATTGAGCCTTGTTGCCTCCCTTAGAATGGCCGGTAACCGTAATGTTGGTATAGGGCAGACTTTCGACATACTTCAAAGCCTGTTTTTGCATATCAGTATCGGATAAATATCCGCCCGTCCCGTTGTCATACCATTCATAGTCTCCGGCAGTACCGCGGAAGACAACCGTAGCATTCTTATCGGAATCAACAAAGGTGGCCATACGGGCACCGACTTCTAAGGATTTCCCATTCTGATCAACGATGATATTTCCATTTTTGTCGTATACGTTTCCGATGTCGCCATGTTTTAGGGTTAATTTCGTCAATTGGGGATCGTTCCTAATGGCTTCTAATATGGTAACCCATTCTTCTCGGGTCATTAGACCAGGGTAGCTGACAATACCATCTTTTACAGTACGGCTTTTGTCCAGTCCGCCTTTCAATAGATCATCTACAATATCTTCAACTTTTTTATTATTTCGATTTGCTACATCATCAAGATATATCAGATTATCTAATAGAATTAACTGACGATCACTTAGTTCAGACACATGATGTCCTCCCCCCTACCTGATTTTTATAATTTCCAAATCCTTACCAATCATTAAGATATTATAGTCACCAATGAAGTATTCATCCTCATTTACCGCATTTAAGGCTTCCATCGTTATAGAGTCGAACTTCTCATTCTTGACGATATAAATGGTCACGTTCCCGACCAATTTCTTATCTATCATTTTCTCAGCAATCTTGTTTAGACTATCAATAGTGTCGATTCCCTTAGCCGATTCATCCTTTACAAACACCGTAATATCCGAGTTGAAAAACTCGTTTGCATTATAAATTTCATCCAACTTCGTATTCTTGTTCAAACGATCTGGAAATACACCTTCGCCAAAATTGATGAAAAACTTAGAATCTTTATAAATTCCTCCTAAGAATTCGGAAACCACTTTCGCATATTTTGGTGCGATTAAAATACCAAAATACCCATCACTTATATCGTAGGTTCCATCTTTATTGATCACGATGCGGACTTCGAAACGATCCGAATCAGATCCATTCTTTGGAGATAGGTACATTTGATTGTAGGCATAGGCCCAACTGCTGCCGTTAAAGGAAATCGGAACGAATTCTTCACCATACTTCTCCTGCAAATGGGTCAAAACTCTTTCTTTAATGACTTCTGGGGTTGGTTTATTTTCCTCGGCCAGTTGTTTCTTATTCATACATCCACTCACTCCTAAGATCATCATCGTTCCTATTATAACAACGAGTAATATTCGTACAGCCCATTGATTCATCAGCTTCCTCCCAACAATGTTAATATGGAGTTTTCATCTTTCTACTACCCGTCGAATCATAGATTCCGCCTCACCATTCTAAATTAAATTGAGGGAGTTGAAAGAATTGATCCAACCGACGAGCAATTACTTGATCGAGGCACTCTGTGACACGTTCTAATTCCTGATCCAATAAGTCATGGAGTTGTCTATGAAAACGGTCAATGGAAGTATTCGTATTAAACGATTCCTGCTCGAAGGTAAATAGAGCGGCGCCCATAAACACAGTCTGGACACTTTCGAACGTACGCATAATGAATTCCTCTGCCTGCTTCGTATATTTTTGCGCCGTTTCCGAAATCCGGTGATCATAGTTGTCGTCTGGCAGCTTTTCCAATTCGGCAGCTAGTTGGCCACGATAGGACTCTAGTTTCGCTGTAGCATATCGCACTATTTCGCCGATAGACCGGAGGACCTTTTCATTGTTAAGCTCGCCAACTTTTAAGAACACAGAATAGATGCCAAGATCTGCAAGGACAGCTACTTCTTCTTCCTCCGTTCCAGGAAAAAAGAAATTCCATATCACCGGCTCTACCGTTCCGGAAGTGTTGTAAAACCAGCTTACGAATCGGGAGAACTCGCTTTGTTCTGATACGACTACTTTCCCGTTGTCATCAAAGGCCAGCTTTCTAAAAAGAGGGACGATATCTTCTTCTCTGAGATTATCCGATTCCTTCACAAATACAACCTTTTCAGTATGATCTCCTACCGGGTCATTTTCACCAATATAATTGACCGTTCGTCCCGGGAGTTCCTCTAGTGTAGGCGCACCAAACACAATAGCTTCCGTATCGAGCATTTCTGCCAGTACAGCGGAATGCCAGCCGCCCTGGCCTAATCCGGTAAATACCGTGTTAACTCCAAGTGGTAATTGCCCTCGAATGGGTTGCACCACGGTATCCAATGGGAACGAATATGCATCTTGGACTCCCGATTCCTTAGGATGAAGTATGACTATGATGCCTTGCTGCTGCTCTTTGTTCAGAAATAGAATCCAATCCGAACGGCGCCCATCACTGGGCTGTTCTTCCAAATCAAGTTCGGCGAAGCTTGCGCACCCTAAAATAGCCTCAGCCAAATCTGCCTGCTTCTGTAACGTTAAAGATGGTATCAGGCTCCGGGTAATTTCCATCACACTTCCGGAACGCTGCGCTTTCAGTAATCCGGTGTCAGCCAATTGACATAACAGTAGATATTGTCTCTCATTTAGCATCACATTCGCTCTCCTTGTTGGTTGATCACTTGCCTTTCTGTTGTTTTTGCAGTTCCAAAGCCTTTCTAGCTTCCTCGGCTCGACGCCGATCATCAGCGATCTGAACCTCTCGAGCTAATCGTTCTAGTCCCAATTCAATATCCCGGATTTCCGCATATAACCGGGTAATCTCACTCTTGGTATGCCCCGTGTAGTCATCCTTGAACGCCGAGCCGGCTTTTCCTTTCCACCAGGAAGCCGCCTCCTGAACATCAGAACTGAGCTGTCTCTCTGTCTTTTTCAGGTCTGCTTCTCCTTGAGAAGTCTTACTTGCCGTAAAACGGATCTCACTCGATGAATACACGATTCATTCCTCCCTCTTTAATTTTCACGGGTTCTAATTGCATATATTTCATAATATTCCGGTACCCCTCATCATTCTGGATATACGAATAATAGACACGCGGGTGCACCAGCTTTCTGGAAATTTGGACAAACGGTTCATAATAATTGTTTGGATTAATTTTACTATAAATCCAGTATTAAATATATAACTTATAAAATAGAAAGGGCCATCCTTAGCTAGTTACCTACCTAAGGATGGCTCTTATATTTATATGGTATATACTCATCAAATATTATGATCTTGCCGAAGCTCTCTGTTCATCCTGTACCTGTTCAATGCTGCTGATCACCTTATGGCGGAGCGCTGCATGTACGGGCTGGCCATGGAACAGCTCTAGTGCCCATAATACGGCTCCGGCGGCAGGGGGAACCTGCAGAAAGATGTAGCGGCAATCGTAAGGAACCCAACCGGACATATTTTGTTTATATTTCTCGAATAGTAGCGGACTCTCGGCTCTGATCCAGACAGAACCGGCAAGTACAATATCAACCTCCGTCTCCTGGGAAAAGTCGAGATTGTTCAAGCAGCCTGCGCTGGAGCGGGCCAACTGTTCAGCCGTTTGATCAATGATGCTAATAGCTGAGGCATCGCCCTGATCTGCAGCCGAGAACAAAATTTGCATGAGCTTCGTATTCGGGATGTTCCGCTTCACGGTACTATCGACCATGACTTCGATAAACTTCGATTTATCACTGACTTTCAGGAGTTCCATGACTGATTCCGTCATTGCCGTATCTGCACCCATGCGGTAGAAGGAGTCGTACACGGTACGCAGTACTTTACGAGCGAGATAGAAGCCACCTGATTCATCGCCGGATAGCTCACTTCCTATACCGCCGACCTGCAAACGTTCTCCGGATCGACTTATGCCGCCGGTGGACATGCCCGAGCCGTTGATGGAGCAGATACCGTAGCCCTTCTCACTACCAGCCTTAATGCCGAGGAAGGAATCATTGTCCACGGCATAATTGCTGAAACCGAGTCGTTCGATCACATGGCCGAGCTGTTCCTTCTGGGAAGGAATATCGGCCCCCGCGAGGCCAAAGGCCGCGGCAGCAATCTGATTAGTCTTCAGACCGTGAGGAGCGAGCAGTTCCTCCAAATGCTGCTGCATGATCCGGTAGGTACTGGCATAGGCATCGGGGAATCGCTCATGGCTGCAAGTTCCGGTGCGAAGATGATCGATATAATTACCTTGAAGATCGAACAGATAATAATCCGTTTTGCTGTTGCCTCCATCGACGCCTATAATGTAATTATTATTGGTCTGGTTCATCTGCTGCTGTCTTCCTTGAAGAATTGCGGCAGATAGGCTCTATGGGCCTGCTTTAGCTCCTGGAAGCAATGGTAGGCAGCGTCGTAATCACCGACGAGCGGATTCATGAGCAGTGCGCGCATGGCTGCATCCTCGCTTCCACTGACCGCAGCAGAGACAGTCTCGCGTTCATAGGCTTTAACCATCCGCATGTAGTCGATAATATGGCGATTGTTGAAATTTTCGATTTTAATAGGCTTAGCACCGTCTTTGCCGACAACAGCACATACCTCGATGGCATCATTGTCCTCCATGAATTCGAGTGCGCCTTGATTCAACAGGTTGACGACATGAACCTCCTGTTTATCGTTGTAAATCGCATCCACCAGGCTGATGGCCACTTCAGAATAATTGGCTCCACCACGGGAGGATAGTAGCTCCGGCTTAGTGTGCAGCTTGGAATCGGCATAGATTTGTAGCAATTCCTCTTCGATCTGCATACATTTCTCGCCTCGGGACAGCTCGCTCTCTTGAACCGCCTTAAGTTTCTTATTCTTGAAATAGTAGTATTCGAGGTAAGAGGAAGGAATTGCGCCGACCGTCTGGATCAGCTCTTTGCTGAAGCCGCTGGACGGAATATTCTTCATCGCTTCGCTGTTCAGCCCCATATCAAGCGCTGCTTCGAGATAGTCCTTACCGTCCTGTCTGATTGAAGTAATCCAGCTCAGATGATTTAATCCAATATAGGTGAATTCGGGATGCTCCAAATGGAGCGTCTCACGAATGCTCTTGAACATGTTAAAAGGAACATTGCACAAACCCAACATTTTGACCTCGCTATGATTCAGCAGCGCCTCCGTAATAATCCCGGCCGGGTTCGAGAAATTGATTAACCAGGCATCGGGGCATAGCTCCTTCATCCGCTTCGCGATCTGTAGCATTGCAGGGATCGTACGCATCGCCTTGAAGAACCCTCCGATTCCGCAGGTCTCTTGGCCGATCAAATGATATTTGAGCGGGATCTTCTCATCCAGAACTCTAGCGGGCAGTTTGCCGACTCGGATTTGTCCCAATACAAAGTCTGCGTCCCGCAGTGCCTCATCCAGATCCTGTGTCATCGTTATCCGGCAGGAGAGCTGCTCGGCCTCGATCATGCGTTTACATAGCTGGCCGACAATATCCAGTTTACGGGCGTCGATATCCATGAATACCAGCTCGCTAACGGGCAGTACATTTTTACGTTTGATAATACCTTCGATAAGTTCAGGGGTATAGGTGCTTCCGGAACCAATAATGGAGATCTTCAGCTTTTGAGTCATTTGAACTCCTCCTATGCTTTCTGGGATAGAACTCCAGTTGTTATCATCGCCGTCATTATAGCACCCGTTCATATTTTCGACAATAATATTTCGTAAATAAATGTTATAATGAATTATGTTTTTGAAATAATATTTCAAACGATTTTCTAATAATTTTCCAATTGTTCATCTCAATCTGCTTGTGTTCTAATTGAAAAGCGCTTAAGATAGGTGCAAGTATTGCCATCTGTTAGCGTAAGCATTTATAAAATTAAGTGCATGTTCAAAAAGCCAGACTTTCAGCACCGAGAAGGTTGGATGAAGCTAGGGGCTGAGGAGCGGAGCGTACGTAGTTTGTACGTGAGCACCGGAAGGCCCGGCTGAATTCAAGATTCGATGTCGAATAAACTTTCAGCGCTACTTCGTGATCAAAGGGTGGCTTTTTGAACAACCTCTATAAATTAATCAAGGTAAGTGGGGAGTATTACATGGCGATTAATGATAATATTCTGATCAAAATTCGTGAGATGAAGGACAATCTGACTCCAGTGGAGAGAATGGTAGCCGAATATATTCTGGCTAACACGGAGGAGATTCCGCACCTCTCTATCAAAAGTCTGGCTGGGCTCAGTAAGACGAGCGATGCATCTGTGCTCCGTTTCTGCAAGACAATGGGTTACAGCGGATACCGGAGTTTCATTGTCAGCATCTCTGCAGCTCTTGGCTCGATCGATGAGGAGCAGAAGGATGTCTATACCGATATTCAGCCGGGCGATGATCTATTCACGATTATTTCGAATATTTCGCATAACAATATCAAATCGATTGAGGATACGCTGAGCGTAATTGACCGGAATGAGGTAGCCCGGGCGGTTAAAGTTCTACGATCCAGCAACCGTATCGTCTTCTTTGGGATCGGCGCTTCTAGTTTGATCTGCATGGATGGGGAGCAGAAATTTTCGCGGATCAACAAAATGTGCCATGCATATACAGACGGGCATAGCCAGCTTACTGCGGCGACCTTGCTTGGCAAGGGAGATGTCGCGATCTTTGTCTCGAATTCGGGTGATACGGTGGAGATTCTAGATACGCTCGAGATCGCCAAGAAGAACAATGTATCTACTATCGCGATTACCCGGTATAGCAAGAGCGAACTCGCGGATAAGGCCGACATTTTGCTCGGTATCACAACTCCTGAGATAACGATGCGAAGCGGGGCGATGGGATCGAGGATCGCAATGCTGACGATTATCGATATTCTGTTCGCCGGCGTAGCCAGCGCTGAATACAAGAATGTGAAGAAGTATTTAACCAAGACGCACAATATATTGGCCAGCAAGCATCGCAGCCGGAAGTAGTTGATCACTAGGAGTGATTCAGGGCTTAAGCCTGTTTAGCCTGCGAAGCGTGCGAGGTAAGACTAATAATAAAAAATGAAAATGGCGTGAAGCACATGCCGCTTTGATTCGGGATCGTTGGCGATTCCTTTGATCAAAGCGGCATTATTTATTTTCAGAAGAAAGGAAGAGGTACTATGAGTGGTTTTGAGACAAAAATGAACCAATGGCTTAACGATCAACTCGCTATAGAAGAAAATCCAAGAAGACGCGAGATGCTACAAAAGGAAATCGGACACGGTACAGCGGAGTTTTTGAGGAAGATATGGTATCCGGCTATAGGAAACTTTAACCATCTGTATGCAGAGTGGGAAGTTCGTGATTATGGCAGCCGCTATCGTTATCTGGATCTGGCCTATATGCCTGGTGGCGCCAAAGGCTGCATCGAAATCCACGGATATCGCTCTCATGCTAGAGATATTGAAGCATGGCGGTTCAGAGATTTGTGTAAGAAACAAGCTTACCTTGTATTGGACGATTGGTTGTTCCTACCTGTTGCCTATTTGTCGATTGAGGAAGAACCGGAGGTTATCCAGCAGATGGCGCTATCTTTTGTCGGTAAGTTTGTGTCCTTGTCAACGAGTCCTTCACTTAGCTGGATTGAAGCAGAGGCTCTACGCTTTGCTCGTGGGATCATTCGGCCTTTCCGATCCGAAGAGCTCGCTTTGCACTTGAATCGATCCACCAGACAGGCGAGACGTATATTAGACAAACTTGTAAAAATGGACGTATTGCTTGTTCACAATGGACAACAGCGCTATTGTACCTATCAAGTGGTCAAAAATGACCGTTAGAGCAAGAAAGAAGCCACTTTGTTATCTTAATGGACATTTATGACCGTTAGAAGGGAAAAACACGCCTTTCTGCGGTATTACCCCCACC
Organism: Paenibacillus sp.; assembly: GCA_036498705.1. GTDB lineage: Bacteria > Bacillota > Bacilli > Paenibacillales > Paenibacillaceae > Fontibacillus. Next base: position 4,445 of record DASYFA010000280.1, on the reverse strand, counting down.
TTATGGACAAAAATGTCCGTAAGGTGGGTTAGAGTATCAAAGGATCAGCTCTAACGGTCAATAATGTCCAATAGATCAGGTCAAGTTCGAACATAAGCCGCCGCAAAGCGAGATAACGTCAACGATCCGTAAGCGAACCGCCAACTGAACCATCAAGCGTAGACCCACCGAACCGCTAGTCGAACCTCCAAATGACCACCAAACGAACCACCGCAGTAAAAGCGTATTGGAACACACCGCTGGGAAACTCTGTTTCGTCAAATTCCTGGTCGCGCGATACCCAGCTTTTCAGTATAAACGCCTTTGGCAGGAGGCGAACGTATCATGCATACTAACCATAAACAGACGACAGAGACACTTGGACCTGCATAAAGATCTGCCGCCTGTGGAGGGGGCACTTTCTGGATGGGGAAAATTAAGAAATCCTCTCTTTTTTTGTTGAAACATTGAATTAAAAATACAAAATAATATTACATAATAAAATTTTATTCCAAAAACTATTGACGTATAGGTGAGCGCTCATTTAAGCTAATGCTAAGAAATAGAGATTGAGACCATCAGTGAGGAGAAGGGATCAGCTATGGAACAATACTTTGCAGAACTGACCACAGAGAAAGTCAACCCCCAGACACAGATGATAGACGAGTGCACAACCGAAGAAATGCTTCATCTGCTCAATCAGGAGGATGCCAAGGTTCCAGCTGCCGTGGCTGCGGAAATTCCTCAAATCATGAAGGCGGTGGATATTCTATATCATTCGCTTAAGAATGGTGGAAGAATGTTTTATATAGGGGCCGGTACCTCCGGGAGACTAGGAGTACTGGATGCCTCAGAATGTCCACCTACCTTTGGAGTAGACCCCATGCTAGTGCAAGGGCATATTGCCGGAGGTGATATAGCTTTAAGGGTGGCTGTCGAAGGTTTTGAAGATAGCATAGAGGAGGGGATATCCTTAATTGAGCGGGCCTTAGTAACCGCGCGGGATGTTGTTGTCGGCATCTCGGCCAGCGGATCGGCCAGCTTCGTCATTGCAGGTTTGAAGAGGGCTGCTGAACTGGGAGCTACAACGATTGGAGTTGTCAATAACAAGGGATCCAGACTGGAAGCTGTGTGCGATGTTTGTATTGCTCCTGTAGTAGGTCCCGAAGTTATTATGGGCTCGACCCGATTGAAGGCTGGTACGGCTCAGAAGCTCGTGCTTAATATGCTTACGACATGCACGATGGTCAAACTGGGGAAGACATACAACAATTTGATGGTGGACTTGAAGGCTAGCAACAAGAAGCTCTATGACCGCTCCATTCGCATTATCAAGATTGCGACGGGAGTCGATGATGATACGGCCAGTGAATACTTGCAGAAGGCGTCGATGAATAGCAAGCTGGCGATCCTGATGATCAAGACGGGGCTGGATGCCGAGACGGGTAAGCAGGTACTTCAGGAATGTGAAGGAAGTTTGAAGTTAGCCATTCGTACTACAAATCGCGTAGTTTAGTATGAAATTCCAGGGGGAGGATTTTTGTTATGAAAAAAATGCGTGTGTTGGCATTAGTCTTAGCACTAACCATGTCCTTAACTGCACTAACGGCTTGCGGTTCATCGAACAAAGGTAATTCCAGTAAAGACAATACAACTCCCAATAATAACAAGACGGAGAATTCAGACAAATCTGCTAACAATACAAACTCGGATGCGAAAGATACGATTACGGCGCTACTCCCGCCGGTGTCGGGCAACTTCCAGGATATGTTCCAACAGATGGAGAAAGACTTCAAAGAGCTATATCCAAATCTGACGCTGAAGATTGAGCCTGCCAGCTGGGAAGACATGACACAGAAGCTCGATACGCAGGTGAATGCGGGAAGTCCTCCTGATATCGCCTTTATCGGCTCGGAAGGAATCTCAAAGTATCTGCAGCAGAATATGTTGATGGATATTACAGATTTGGCGACGCCTGACATGATCAATGATTATGATAAGATTCCGCTGGAGTATATGAAGAGAGCTGACGGACTGTACGGCTTCCCGGCATATATGGAAGTGCACGCACTGGGCGGGAACAAGGAATTTCTCGAACAGGCCGACATAGACTGGAAGAGCGTACAGCAGAACGGCTGGACCTTTGATGAGTTCCGCGAAGCAATCAAGAAGGGCGTTGTTAAGGAAGGAAATACGACGAAGCGTTACGGGTTCGTATTTGCTACCGCGGGCGTTACAGGTAAGGACTACTTGAACATTCTGATCAAAAATGCGGGGATTCCTGCTCCATTTACGAAGGAGTTGAAATACGCTCTAACAAGCAAAAATTTCCTTGAAGTGCTGAAGGATGTTCGCTTGATGATCGATGACGGCTCCATGCCGAAGGAGCTCAGCTCGGTAGATGCAGGGAAACGCTGGAATATGTTCCTGACTGGACAGACGATGATTACGGGTAAAGGTCTTGCTACGTTCGAGAACAATGCTAGACAGAATAACGAGAAAATCAAGGCCAATGATGGAAGCGCTGTCAGCGGTAGTATCCCGGTAGATTATATTGTATTGCCGGTTCCTACCTTCCTCGGCGAAGAGCCGGTTTCCAGTACGGTAGTAGACGGTTATGTTACCTTCCGTGGCAAGAAGGAGCCGACAGATGAGCATAAAGCCAACGTAGTTAAGGCTGCCTATTTCCTTGCCAGCGGCAAGGTTGCTGCGACGACGAACAATGATCTGTTCGCTGCTCATATTACGAAGAGCGCCAGAGATGCCGCTGCAAGTATGTCGGTTGACCGTAATCCGGACAACGTAGCAGCTGTAGAGAAGCTTCTCTCGCATGCTAATCCGCCGCGTCCAGATATTCCATCTGATCTTGGCGCCAAAGCGATCAAAATAGAAGATGAAGTGATTGTTCCTAAGCTGCAGGCTCTACTTGCGAACGAGATCACTCCGGAAGATATGTATGAAGCCGTGAAGGCTGCAGCCATCAAGACCTTCGGAGAAGATGGTATTGTGAAGGATTAATTATCTTTTAGCTCGGGTAGCCGTTTTTTCAATGGCTACCCGGGTCATTTTGGCAAAACGGTTGGAAAAGGAGCTAATACATATGAGCCAAATCGTGAAAGTACAGTCGGTAAAAGCAGCGGCGAAGAAACGAAAGTGGAGAGGTGATAACGCTTGGGGCTATGCCTTTATTGCAATGGCTCTTGTTGTCTATGCCATGTTTACGGCTTATCCCGTGGTCAGTGCTTTCATCATCAGCTTTCAGGAATACCGCCCGCTGGGCTCCGTGTTCATAGGATTTGAGAACTATATCAATACGTTTACAGATTCCCTGTTCTGGAAGTCTATAAAAAATACGGTTGTATACACCTTGCTCACCGTACCAGTTACCTTACTCCTTTCTTTTGCGGTAGCGATTCTGATTCTTCCTTTGAAAAAGCGGACGCAGACTGCATTCAAAGCGATCTATTATTTACCGGCAGTCGTCTCTGGCGTAGCTCTATCGGTTGTCTGGCTGTGGATCTTTGATCCGATGCCAAGCGGTATTCTGAATAAGCTGTTAGGGCTGTTTGGCATTTCCAACCTGAATTGGCTGGGGTCTAGCTCCACAGCGATGTTCTCACTCGTATTGATGGCCTGGCTGTCGAGCCATGGCACCAGCATCATTATTTATTTGGCCGCTCTCCTCGGGATTGATGTGAGTTATTATGAAGCCGCTGATCTGGACGGAGCGAACTTTCTTAAGAAACTCTGGTATATCGTTATTCCTTTTCTGAAGCCTACGACGTTATTCTTGCTCGTCACCGGTGTTATTGGTTCCTTCCAGGTGTTCCAGAACGCCTATCTGATGACAGGAGGCGGACCGGACAATGCGACGACGATGGTTGGGCTGCTTATATTTAACAATGCATTTAAATACTTTGAGTTTGGCAAGGCGGCTGCGCAATCTTTGGTTCTGGCTGCGATTATTGCTAGCATTTCCTTCATTCAATTCAAATTCTTCGGCAATGATGTTGAGTATTAATAGAGGAGGAGAATGACACATGGCTCTGTACAAGAAATATACCGGAAATCAAACGCTTAAATATACCAGAAATACAACCATTATGATTCTTCTCTTGCTGTTTGCTTTGGCAACTTTATTTCCGATTTACTTCATGATTATCTCTTCTTTCGGGGACCCCGTCGAAGCTGGGTCCATGAACTATACTCTGTGGCCTACCAAAGTATCTTTTGCATCCTATAAATTTTTCTTCGATTACAGTGAACATTCCTATCGTTGGCTGCTGAACTCATTGATTGTAGCGGGATGCGTTACGGTGTCTAACGTGATTTTCGCCACGCTGGCAGGGTATGCCTTCTCGAAAATTCGTTTTAAGGGCCGGTCCGTTCTGTTCGCAATCCTGCTCTGCGCCATGATGATTCCATATCAAGTGACCCAGGTGCCGCTCTACATTCTGATCGTGAAC
>DASYFA010000279.1:0-6313 GCA_036498705.1 Paenibacillus sp. | reverse complement strand
GCCCGGATGACAGCACCTGCTTGCCGCAGAGCATATTGATCAAGCTCGACTTGCCAGCAGAGAAATGACCGCAGAAGGCCAACGTCAATTCATCAGCTGCCAGCTTATGCAGGAGATCTTCGATTTCTCCGGAGGCTACTCCATCAGCTTGGCTCCGATACCACTCACCAAGTCGGACAAGGCGTTCATGCAGGTTGCTGCCTTGTCTATCTGTAATCGTTTCCATTGAAAACTCTCCTTATGATATGTAGTTCAAAAAGTCCTCTTTTGATCACGAAGTATTTTCTAGAAGCTATTCGACATCGAATCTTGAATTCATCCGGGCCTTCCGGTGCTCACGTACAAACTTCGTACGCTCCGCTCCTCACGCCCTAGCTTCATCCAACCTTCTCGGTGCTGAAAAGCGGCCTTTTTGAACATTCATTTAATTAGGTAGTTCAAAAACTCCACTTTTGATCACGAGGTGTTTCTAGAAGTTACTCGACATCGAATCTTGAATTCAGCCGGGCCTTCCGGTACTCACGTACAAACTTCGTACGCTCCGCTCCTCACTCCCTAGCTTCATCCAACCTTCTCGGTGCTGAAAAGCGGCCTTTTTGAACATTCATTTAATTGGGAGTAGTTCATTATCCCTTTTGAAATATATACATTTTAACCTACATGTTCCTCACATGGAAGCCTTCATTTGCAATCGATCGAATTTATGTATGATTTACTTCTTTTATCTATATAAATTGTAATAATCGCATCCTTTTATGAGAACAAAAAAGGCTGACGGGGAATACCTCGCCCGTTCAGCCTATTAATCATTACTATTATACAGTTGTGCTCTCAGCAGCATCCTCTGCCAAATCTGATTCAGTCGGGATCAAGATTTCGAACACCTTGCCGTGCTGCAAGATCATAACTCCTTTATGACGATCCTTCATCACAACCACTTCAGGCTTCACAGCCATGCGCTCGAGATAATGTGCCGGAACTTCACCGGAATCACTAACAGTAAGCCCTTCTAGTTCCAATTCATCATTTTCCTTTAACTCCATTTCCATCACTTGTTCAAATACATCGGAAAATTGCTCGAAATTGTCGGTATAGACAGAAATACACTTCATCTTGTTTCTCATCCTCACTATCTTAATCTTGTTTAAGTCACTTATCTCTATCCTTGCTAAGTTGTGACTATTTCATACGTTTTTTTCCTTCGCGGCATACATCCAGCAGCGGGCAATCTGCACATCCCGGATTCTGGGCTTTACAATGATATCTGCCAAAAAAGATCAGACGATGATGAGTCAAGGTCCATTCATCCTTCGGAACCTGCTTCATCAATTTCTTCTCCACCTCAAGCACGGAATCATTCCAGCCCACAAGTCCCAGCCTCTTGCTAACGCGTTCCACATGCGTGTCCACCGCTATGGCAGGTACGCCAAAAGCATTCGATATGACAACATTCGCCGTCTTTCTGCCAACACCAGGCAATTTAACTAGCTCATTATGGTCATTCGGTACTTTGCTATTGTACTGCTCAATCAATAATTTGCACAAGCTCTGAATATGCTTGGCTTTACTGCGGAACAGACCGATCCGCCGGATGTCCTGCTCCAGCTCCTCAGGCGGGACAGAGACATAGTCTTCAGGCGTCTTATATTTCTGAAACAGATCAACCGTTACTTTATTGACGGTAGCATCCGTGCATTGCGCGGACAATAAAACGGCGATCGTCAGTTCGAACGGATTGCTATGATTCAGCTCGCAATGAGCATCCGGGAACATAACGGCGATAGTGTCCAAAATATGCCGAACAGCCGCAGCTTTCATCTCTTCACCTGCTTTCCTAAGGTCATTCATCCTCATTAACGGTTAAAAACCGTCTTGATCCGGGAAACATCCCGCATCAAGACGGTTATTCTCACGAAAACGATTATTGTTTTTCGATCTCAATCAGCTTGTCGCCATTGAAATACAGAACAATTTTATCATTTTCCTTCAATGATTGCACGGACAAAGTCGTGTCACCTTGGTGAATATATATATCATCTGTAATCGAGAAGCGATAATTGTTATCCGCTACGCTCGATCTGAGTACCGACAATTCACTAGTCAACGTGTTATAACGTGACACTTGACGCTCCATCGAGGACAATACTTTAACTAGAAGAGAGCCATCTGTGTCCTTACGTACTTCAACATGATCCGAAGTATTCAGGCTAGAGCTCGAGCTTACAACTCCGTTACGAACAACCTTCACGCCGCTGCCAAGTGGGAAAGTCTCACTTGTTCCGTCGAATTTCTTCAACTTCAGCACCGAACCATCTACTTGATCTACCTTGCCCAGCGATAATTTAACGACCTGCAGAGATGTTGCCGTACGTCCGCTGAAGCTAACATTAATGGTCTGGCCTACCTTCAGATCATTGACTTTAATCGCGATGCCGTTATCTCCGAACAATGTCGCTTGATCTACATAAAATTCATCGGAAATACCGTTCGCAACCGCTCTAATGCGACTGCTGCTTGTTGTCACATTTGTAATCTCGAATTGAACAGTCTTCTTGACTGCTAGCGTCTGCAATGCATCCTGATTGGCACTCAGGATCACCGTAACTGGATCACCAGCCTTCAGATCAGACAAACCAGGATTGCTCTTCCCGTACATGGAAATCGATGGTGCAGTTCCTTGATACGGCACTTCGATCTTAGTTCCGTCAGCTTGCAGAATCGTTACTTGCTTCTTGCTTGTATCCGTAGAAACATAGGTTCCATCATATTTATAAATCACTTGCAAGGAAAGAACCCGATCCCCGATATAAGTCAAATTGATCTTTCTACCCTCGGTCAACAGAGCTTCTGCTCCAGCGAGCGTTGGAGTAGCGGAATTATACTCAACCTTCGTTTTCTCATCCAGCGTGAATGCATGAACCTTCTTCGCGGAATCCACAACCATCAGCGCTTTGTATTTTGGCTCGTATTTAACAACTGATACGGCGCTGACCGATTCGGATTGACGTCCGGTTACTTCGATCTTCGTAACTTGCTCCTCCGGATTAATCGTCAGCTTGACCTTATCTCCACCTTTGACATCAGCGATCAGATCATCCAGCGTCGCATCAGCAATTCCATTGATCACGATGAGCGGCTTTTCAACAAGACGTTTGATCTCGTCCTTGCCGTTCGCATTCATGAAGCTGATCAGCGACTTCCCTTCGATGCTCAGCAACGTTCCCGTTACTGTCCGCTCGATCCCTTGTGTTACTTCGATCTTAGTCAGCACATTATTCTTCACAGTGAATTCAACTGCAGCACCCTTTTGCAATTCACCAGGGTTGTTCAGCAGCTGATCCTGGTAAAGAACAATCGTATTGTCATCATATTTGAAGGTCTCTTCCAAGCCAGAGGCTTCTTTGATCTTGATCGTCTTCTTCGTTAGATCGAAATCTTCAACGACACCGCTACCGCTCTTGTTCATGATAGCCGATTTCACCTGAACGATTATTGGCTTCTTCTCTGCAGTAAATGTCTCGCGCTGAATTTCCACCGTACTGTCTGGAGTCAGATTATCTGCCTTTATCGTATTTCCGTTTTGATCAAGGAACAGCGTATTATTATCATAAGTATAGGTTACTGAATCATTATTCACTAACAATAGCAACCGGTTGCCGCTAAGGACTCTAAGTAAGGTTCCTTCCGTCTTCTCAAGCTGTTGGCTAGCGTCCCGCACCTCAACATAAGCAGCCGATCCGATTTTATCCACAACAAGCACCTTCGTATATAGCTGAAGAGCTGCCTTGGAGACGCTCGTCTCCGAATCCTTCGTGAAGTATACAGAACGGCTATCCAACTTGAAGGTTCTCGTCGTGCCGCCCACAAACAATGTCAGGCTGTCATCCTTCAGCGAAGTAACGATTCCTTCATATACATTGTCATAACCAGGATTCACATGTTCTCCGCCACGACTGAAGAAAGTAGCGAGCTGCGCACGCGTCACATTGCCGCGCGGATCGAATTTATTACCTTCTACGCCTTTCGTAAGGTCGAGTTGAACAGCTACATTAACATATCCACGAGCCGTTGCTGAGATGCTGCTCTCATCGGCGAAGCCAGTAGAAGTACCCGCAGCAGCCTTGGCTTCTGCTTCTTTATCCAAGGCACGTACTAAAATCTTTGCAATCCACTCTCGAGAAGCTGGCTTCTTACCCCACTCTTCCTTCGCTCCGGTGCTGGCAACTTCCTCTGTCTTATCAATCAACTTCTGCTGCAGAGCAAGCTCGACATACGGCTTGAAGTAATTTCCAGCTACCAATTCTTTAGGCGCATTCTCACCGCTACCCAGCTTCGAATCTAAATTCATGAAGCGGATCGCCATTGTGATTGCTTCTTGCTGAGTCACACTGTCTCCTGGACGGAATTTCCCTGCATCGCCAAGAATAATTCCTTCGGAAGCCAGTTTATAAATATGCTTTTCAGCCCAAAAACCGCTCTTCACATCACTGAATAATTGGAATGAGGACGTATTTTGCGTTTGCGATTGGGAAGCATCTCCCTGTACTCCATCAGCGAAGGCGGCCGCGCCTCCACCTAGACATAATGCGGTTACCAGCATAGTAGATACCGCTCTGTTCATATTCCGTTGAAACTTGCGTTTATATGATGACATTAAATTCTCCCTTTCTACAAAATAATCTCCGTGGGGTTGTTCAAAAAGTCCACTTGTGATCCCGAAGTCAATCAGGAGATAATTCGGTTTCGAACCTTGAATTTAGCAGGGCCTGAGGAGTGCTTACAATGTCACGTTCCTTCGGAAACATCTCAGGCGCTCACGTTCCCAAAACAAGCCAATGCTTACTCCTCAGACCCTAGCTTCATCCAACAGATGCGTATTGAAAAAAAGCACATCGGAAGCATAAGCTTCAGTACCGATAACCGACCTTTTTGAACTTGCACTTCTATAGTCTTATTCGACAGAAGTTACCTAAGTCCTCCAATTTCGGCTAATTTCTAGTCAAAGGCTGTTCTAGTTCCACATGGCCCATCAGTGTATCCACTTGCTGGCCGTCGACTAACAACCGGATCGATTTCACTTCAGAAAATTGAAAGAGAGTTTGTTTAAGCGCGTCAAGAGCCATCGCTTCGCCACCAGCACCAAGCCTAGCTTCATTCGGTAGAGACAAATCTACTGTAACTTCACCATTTTGCATTTGGGCAGAGTTGAACCCGGCTTTTCCCCACAACGGAAACAATTTTTGATCCGCAGTGCTTTGCAGAGCCTTTAAGGCCGCTAAATATTTGTCATCGTCACTTGTATAGGTGATTTCTTGCTCTATTTTTTGCAACTCAAGCATCTGGTCATCGCTGAAATAAGTATCGATCTTCGCAGTCTTCTTCTCATTCACCGAACTGTTCCCTTCAGTCTCCTGGTTAGCGCCATTTCCTGATTGCCCTGAATCACCGGTGTTACCTTCTTGTTCGGTATTACTTCCCTGCTCATTTTCTGAGCTGAGCGAATCGCTATTACCACTTGCTCCCGTCTGCTCCTGAGTCACTCCATTAGATGGGGAAACCTGCGGTTTTTGTCCGCAACCGGTACTCAGGACGAGCAGAAGAACCAGCATTCCTGATACAATTAGTTTTCTGTTCATCATCGAACCTCCAATGCAAGGTAGTTCAAAAAGTCTGCTTTTGATCATGAAGTGAATCAAGATGTAACTCGGCATCGAATCTTGAACTCACCCGGCTCTTCCGGTGCTCACGTACTAACTACGTACGCTCCGCTCCTCAGACCCTAGCTTCATCCAACTGAAGCGTTTTGAAAAAACGCACACCGGAAGCATAAGCTTCGATGCTGAAAACCAGACTTTTTGAACATTCATTTAATTAGGTAGTTCAAAAAGTCCGCTTTTGAGCGAACTTTTTGAACTCGGACTTTGAGTAACGTAAGTGATTACATTCCGAAATATTCTTTAATTCCTTTTACAATCCCGTTAGCTACACTATCCTGAAATTGCTCCGTGAACATCTTGGATTCATCATTACTATTGCTAAGGAACCCACATTCCAAAAGTACGGCCGGCATCTTTGTTTCCCGGGTTACATGCAGGCTTTGCGTTTTAACTTTACGATCAGCCAACCCGGTAGACTGCACAAGATACTTATGCATAACTTTAGCAAGCTGAGCGCTATCCGAGCGAGTATAGAACGTCTCCACGCCTGTCGCTGTTGACGGTCCCGAGTTACCATGAATAGATACAAAGATATCCGCATTCAATTTATTAGCCAGATTAGAGCGATCACTCAATGTCGGATATGTATCGCTCTC
>DASYFA010000278.1:0-8971 GCA_036498705.1 Paenibacillus sp. | reverse complement strand
ATTTTCCGGTCCATTGTCAAACCAATAAGGCATAAGTCATAGGGCGACTCCTTCTTTTGAGCTGCATGAGAAGCGGAAAGTGTGGTATTTGTCTGGTGATGAATTTCCAGTGCCCGTATAATTCTCCGACGGTCATTCGGATGCAATTTCACTGCACTGACCGGATCAACGGCTTCAAGTCTGGCATGCAGTGCAAGCGCTCCATGTTCTTCTGCAAATTGATCCTGTTCTTTCCGGAAAGCTTCGTCAGCCACAGCTTCAGAGAATTGAAAACCGTAACACAAGGACTCAATATAGAGACCCGTTCCACCAACAATAAATGGAAGTTTCCCGCGACTGCTTATCTCCTCGATAAGTCTGCTCCCTTGTTCCTGAAATTCAGCAGCAGAATATGGGTCCTGTGGATCATGAATGTCGATTAGGTGGTGAGGAATTCCCATCATCTCAGCTGGAGTAATCTTAGCTGTACCAATATCCATACCACGATAAACCTGCATCGAATCGCCAGAAATAATCTCTGCGTTATATGCAGCCGCAAGCTCCAAACTTAACCTGGTTTTACCTACAGCTGTTGGTCCTAGTAAGACTAGAACCTTATGTCTCTCTTTAGTTGTCAATGTGTATCACCCCGTACGATGTTTTGGAGTTGCTCCGGAGCAGCTCTGTAAAGCCCAGCCTCTCGAATTCGCCGCTCAGAGCCTTTTCTTTCAAAAGAACAGTTTTACGAGCAACTCTCACTGCCTCAGCTACACTCTCTGGTGATAACGCTGCACGATTAGCAAACTGCCGCAACGGGGAAATCGAAGCTGAACCAGTCAGTGGCACGCGGAACATCGGATCGAAGTACACAATATCTATACTTCGATCCGGTTGCGCACGTAAGTAGTCTAAATGTTCACTATGCACGACATTAATTCTACGCAAGGCCTCATTTACCCTTACTTGTCCAGAGGTATAGTGCCGCATCCCTTCATAGAGCAGCGCGTACAGCGGCAATGAGCTCTCCAGAGCGGTTATCACCGAGGACTCCCCCCCATGCACAGCAAACAGCAAGGAATCAGCGCCTAGACCCGCTGTACAATCTAGTACGCTATCTCCGGGAAGCATTCGAGCAGCGACAAGCATCGGTTCTATATCACCCTTCAGAATCCGTTTCGCACGAACGAAACCCATGCTTGGGTGAAACTCCATTGGCTCCATCCCTAAACGGTGTAAACGAACGGCTTCTTGAGAAATAATTAGTATATCCTCATCTCCGTAATGTTCCACCATCTTGGGTATGGAGAATTTCTCGCGTGGAGCGTATTTACAGCCCGTTCTCTCTGCGAGATGCTGAGCTCGCTCTACAATTTCCATTATCGGGCTATAACCCGTAGTTATAATCATGTTGCCTCCAGTCATACTTACAACAAATTTCTAATCGTACAATTACATCACCCGTTTGAACAATTTCTCTAAATCATAGGATGAAAAAGAAATCACAATCGGACGCCCATGTGGACAAGTATACGGCTGTCTGCATACTGCCAGACGAGACAACAACGCCTCGACTTCCTGTTCTGTTAGTTTCTGGTTGGCTTTGATGGAGGCTTTACACGAGCATAGAATAGACGATTTCTCTCGTAGCTTTGCTAGGTCAATCAATCGTTCACTCAAGACCCACTCCGCCATTTCTTCTACGATCGCTTTCTCCTCGCCTTCAGGAAACCAATACGGCAAAGATCGAATCAGAAAAGTCTGACCTCCAAAATGTTCTAGGTACACTCCAGCCTGCTGAAACCAATGTAGACGTTCACTAAGCTGACGACTTTCCGAAGGCGTGAACTCAAGCGTAATTGGCAAAAGCAGATCCTGAGAAGCGTCTTCAGGACGACCGAACTTCTCGTAAAAAAACTCGTAATTTATGCGTTCGTGAGCCGCATGTTGATCAATGAGATACAGCCCGCCGTCATTCTGAGCGATAATATAAGTCCCATGATGCTGTCCGATATAATTTAGTTCCGGGAAGGCAGGAAGCCCAGCTTCTTCCTCGCCTGGCGGTGCCCATATCGCTTGCGCAGAAAGAATCTGCTTGGGCGAGCTTAAATTCTCTTGCGGGCGATAGCTATTAGCATAATTGTTGCTTACATTATTTTGACGTCCTTGCGAAGAGAAAGACTGGTATCCTGACCCATAGGATGGAGCCGTTTCACGGGTCATCGGAGTATCAATCTGCCCCTCTTTTCTGAACTCACTGGCGCTCTGCTCAACATTTGATGGTTGTTGTCTACTAAAGGAACTACCAGATCCCTGAGGAACTGAATCCTTGCCTACCTCAGACGGTGGGGGTGCCGGAACTGACCCTTTAGAAAAAGCAAACTGCTCCTGTATAAATGAACTGCTGCCCTTTGGTCCAATGCTTTCTTTACCTGGACGCGGGATCAAACTTTGCCCTAACAACACTTTACGAATTTCTTGTTCAACAAACGTGTATAGCTCGTTCTCCTTACTAAACCGAACCTCCAGCTTAGCTGGATGAACATTGACATCCACAAGTGAAGGATGCATGTCCAGTTCGAGCACCAGCAGTGGATAGCGGTTAATCGGAAGCAAAGTATGATAAGCACGCATGATCGCTGCGTTCAGACCATTGCTGCGAATATATCGTCCTCCCACAATGGTAGTGACAGCGTTTCGATTTGAGCGTGTCCATTCCGGACGACTTATATAACCAGAAATACGATAATCCAAGTCCTCTGCCGTAATCGGCAGCATAGCCTTGGCTGCGGAGGTTCCGTACACCGCTGCGATCACTTGCAGCAGATCACCATTACCAAGCGTGTGCAGCAGCTGATTGCCATTATGATGCAAGGTAAAAGAGATTCCCGGATGGGCAAGCGCCATTCGATACATGGCATCCGATATATGACCAAGCTCTGTCTGGATACTCTTCATATATTTCAGCCGTGCCGGTGTGTTAAAAAATAATTCACGCACCGCTAGATCGCTCCCGCGGCCCGAAGGGGAATCCTCATTCCGAATTAAATTACCACCCTCAATATCAATCAGGCGTCCTTTGCCGTCATCGGCAGTAGCCGTTAGAAGAGAGACTTTGGATACCGCAGCAATACTGGGGAGTGCCTCACCACGGAACCCTAAGCTAGTGATCTGGAATAGATCACGCCCATTAGCGATTTTACTTGTGGCATGACGATAAAAGGCGGTCTCACAATCCTCAGGCTCGATCCCCGAGCCGTTATCTTTTACTCGGATGCTCTGTAAACCGCCTTCCTCCACCGAAACCTCAATCCTTGTGCTTCCTGCGTCAATAGCATTCTCAACTAGCTCCTTCACAACAGAAGCTGGTCGCTCTACAACTTCACCTGCAGCAATCTGGTTGGCAATATGCTCGTCCAATATATGAATTTTGGCCAATTTCATTCACCTCTTATTTAGGCAATCAATAATTAAAGATCCTTTGCTTTCATCTTCAGGTCGTTCAGCAGACTCATAGCTTGAAGCGGAGTCATATTCATAAGGTCTGCGTTACGCACAGAAGTGATGAATTCTTTTATCGCAGGATCCTCTTGTACTTCAGTTACTACAGCCGACTGATTCGCATTACCTTTCCGATTCTTACGCGGTTCTTCCTCGCCAAAGATAGACAGTTGAACTACTTCATCTGCTACTGATGAATAGGAGTCCGCAGGAATGCCCGAAGTTTCTGCGATGACATTTTCGGGTTGTTGGATAGATGTAGTCGCGATCTCTTTTGCAGCGGCCTGACTTTCTAGTCCACCCCCATAATGAATAGAGGAACCACCTGGATGAGCCGCCTGCTCGATACTCTGAAGCAGACCGTAAGCACGATCAATGATCCCTTCAGGAAGCCCTGCTAGGCGTGCACAATAAATCCCATAGCTACTGTCTGCCGCTCCCGGAACAAGCTTACGCAGGAAGTTTACTTTATCCCCGCTCTCCTGTACGGCCATAGAGTAATTCTTAAGCCCCTTAAGACTTTCTTCTAAGTGGGCCAATTCATGAAAGTGCGTCGAAACTAAAGCTTTACAAGAAATGGTATCATGCACATACTCAATTACCGCTTGTGCGATCGCCATGCCCTCACTGGTCGAGGTTCCTCTTCCAAGCTCATCAATAATAATCAAACTCCTGGCTGTTGCTTTTTCTGTCATGACCTGAATGTCGGCCATTTCTACCATAAACGTACTCTGACCTCCGATCAAATCATCAGCTGCCCCAATACGTGTAAAGATTCGATCAATAAGCGGAACTTCCGCACTGGCGGCCGGAACAAAACAGCCAATTTGAGCCATAATACAAATAAGTGCAACCTGCCGCATATAAGTACTTTTCCCAGCCATATTAGGACCGGTGATCAAAAGAATATTTCCTTCTTCCTTACTTAGCGTGCTTCCGTTTGCTATAAATGCCGAATCCTTTAACACAGCCTCCACGACAGGATGACGACCACCTTCAAGCCGGAGACCGTACCCATCCGATAGGACAGGTTTTACGAAGCGATGCTCGGCACTGACGGCTGCCAGACATTGATACACATCAATCTCAGCTACCTTTTCCGCAAGATTCTGCAGTCGCGGAATTTGGCCGCTGATTCGATCACGCAGTTCAGTAAACAGGCTGTACTCCAAATCCGTCATTTTATCTTGCGCTTCAAGAATCAGAGCCTCTTTCTCTTTAAGCTCAGGTGTAACAAATCGCTCTGCATTTGCAAGCGTCTGTTTACGTTCATAACGCCCTTCCGGCAACGAAGCCAGATTGGATTTGGTGATCTCTATGAAATAACCGAAGATTTTGTTATAGCCGATCTTCAGTGATTTGATACCTGTGGCTTGCCGTTCTTTCGCTTCCAGTTCGGCGATCCAACGTTTACCATTACTGCTAGCTTCCCGCAGCTCGTCCAACCGGGCATGATAACCAGAACGGATAATCCCTCCGTCTCGCACGGACACCGGCGCATCTTCAACAATTGCTCGATCTATATCCTCCCGTATCTCGGCACATTCATCCATGCTAGCACCGATCTCGCGTAAGGTTGCAGATCCCGAAGTCATACATAATTCCTTCAAAGCAGGGATTTGTGCCAGCGATAGCTTTAAGGCATTCATGTCACGACCATTCGCGCTACCAAAGGCAATACGACCTACCAGCCGCTCTAAGTCATAAATTTCCTTCAACGCTAAACGCAGGTCCTCTCGAACAATAAACTGATTGTACAAATAATCAACTGCTTCTAGGCGGCGTTCGATCGGAGCGCGCTGCAACAGCGGTTTATCTATTCTGCGACGTAACAATCGCGCACCCATGGATGTTTCGGTACGGTCTAGCAGCCACAGAAGAGATCCTTTTTTAGAACGTTCTCGGACCGTCTCTGTCAGCTCCAGATTCCGGCGTGTGAAGGGATCAAGAATCATATAATTACCTGGTTCATAAGGAGAAATTTGACTAAGTTGTCCCATTGAACGCCGTTGCGTCTCGTTTAGATAGGAGATTAGCAGCGCTAGACATTGTCCACGTTCTTTCTCCAGACGAACCCATGCGGCTTCACCGAATTGTCTACGTGCCAGCTCCTCCTCACGTTTCTCCCAAGGTGTGTACACAACAGGTTTCGCCAACAGAGGCGTTTCACTACGTAAAAGCTCCAATAACGTCGGGTCCCCGATGATCTCAGCCGGTTCATAAATGCCAATCTCATCGCGCAGCCACTCTGCACCAGATAAAACTGAAGTAACATACAATTCACCTGTAGTTAAATCACATGCAGCTAATGCCATCATCCCATCACTTTCGGTTACACAAACAAGATAATTGTTGCTTTTGTCGGCAATGATTTTTCCATCCATAACCGTTCCAGGTGTCACGACACGTACGATATCCCGCTTCACCATTCCCTTTGTGACAGAAGCATCCTCTAACTGTTCACAAATAGCGACTTTATATCCTTTTTCAATCAGGCGTTGAATATAACCCTCGGCGGCGTGATAAGGTACTCCACACATCGGAATCTTCTCTGCGCCCCCGCCTTCGCGACCTGTCAACGTAATTTCAAGCTCCTTGGAAGCCAAAATGGCATCTTCAAAGAACATTTCATAGAAATCGCCCAGTCTAAAAAATAGGAAGGCATCCTTTGCCCCTTCCTTCACTTTTAAATATTGCTCAATCATCGGCGTATATTGTGCCATGGTCAACCTCCAAGCCTATTTATTGCTGTCCTCCATTATAACAGAAAGTAGGCCAAGCAAAAACGCCTTCGGCGTCCCTTTAAGGACGTTAAGCGTTTGTGCGAGAAATATAAGGATTATGTATAGGGTGAAACTTATACTATCTTAAATTTGTACAAAGTCACCCTGCAACCGCATAAAAGTTCATTTTTCTCGATCCTCAGACAAAAAAACACAAAATCCGACACTATTACTGAAGCTCAAAGTGTAGTACCTTTTGTTTATCTTTCAAGCATCCATTATTCATTAGACAGAGGTGTATTCTTCTGCATTTTAATATTGTAGAATCTTAACACAGAGCGTTAAATCATAAGAAAATCAAAGGAGAATATCAAATGATACGAAGACTTACGGAGGATGACCGGGAACTTCTAATGGCGTTGCTACAAAAAGAGCCTGCTCTTAATTTGTTCATCCTTGGAGATGTAGAGAATTTCGGGTTTGAACAGGATTTCATGGCATTGTGGGGAGAGATAGATCCATCTGATGGCCTTATAAAAGCCGTTCTATTACGTTTCTATAGAAGCTATCTTCCTTATGCAGATGGGCCGTTTGATGTGGAAGGATTCGCAACAATCATGCGACAAGATAACGATATCCATATGATTTCCGGTGTAACCGAAGTGGTAAAAGCCTTTGACGGAGTAATTAACTTTAAACAAGAAAAGCAATTGTACTTTGCTGAATTAAAGGAAATGAACTCCAAAATTAAACGGTACTCTTCTTCCGCTGAAGACATTAATAGAGCAACCATTCAGGATGTGGAGGCGATTTGTTCGCTTACAGATACAATCGAAGAGTTTGAAAGCAGTCGGGCTGGATCGAGGACAAGCCTACGTAAAACATTGTCTACTGGCACTGGCCGCACATATTACATGAAACGTGAAGATCAAGTGATTACAACGGCCTCAACATCAGCGGAAAATTCCATGTCAGCTATGATCGTAGGGGTTGCCACTCATCAAGCATTCAGAGAGCAAGGATTAGCTACAAGCGTAGTTGCACAGCTATGCACAGACTTACTCTCTGAAGGGAAAACTTTATGCCTCTTTTATGACAACCCTCATGCCGGGGTCATATACAAACGACTTGGATTCCAAGATATCGGTTCTTGGAGCATCGTGTACATGTAGGCATGCATAAACGCCCTCGGCGTTCTTATTAGGACGGTAAACGTTATGCGAGAAATATTAGATATAAGGGAGATGTGAAAAACTTATACTTTCTAATATTCTCAAGCTTTAACTTTGCTGCACCACAGCTCACGGATATCGCGAGATTCATCCCAAGTTCGTTCAGCGGCGATATACTGAAATAAAGGCTCTATGTATTGGGCGGCCTTCTCGTAGCCGCCTAGAGAGCGTAGCTGCGCCAGCAGAGGGGGTACTGCGTCGCGCAGCGGGGATTTATCGCCGCCGTAGTAGGCGATATGCAGTTCTTCCCGGTCGAGCGGGCGCAGCGCCAGGTCTTCATAATGGCTCACGATTAGGTGAGCCAGATAGACCGCGCCTTTAGCGATGACCGGGGATACCAGGAAGCTCGGCAAGGTCCGGTACTCAAAGCCGCCATGCGGCTGAATCCGGAAATCGCCGAGCACGCCGTAACGAGGACGACGCGCTCCCGCGCGGACGTCCTCAAGCAAAAGCATCGGCAGCGCGAGATAGTTGTCGAGCGCGCGCAAGAGCGGCGCCGTCAGCGTCACGCCGCTGAAGTGCAAATGGCCGCCGAGGGCCCAGCCCGTCAGCGGCATGCCTCCCGCCCGCCAGCGCAGCGAGCGGTCGGCGATAAGCCGGTCCGCCGTAGCCGCGGCGGACATCAGCTGTGCCAGCAGCGCGCGCGGTTCCCCGCGCGGCTGGGGGCGCAGCTCGGCGACCGGGAACGCGCCGCGTGTTCCCGGAGGTCCGGCGTCGCAGCCTGCGACGCCGTCCGTGGGCAGGTACCGCGACGCAGGCACGACGCGGCCTGTGGACTCCCGGAGGATGATAAACTCCGGGTCCATGCCCATGAGCATGCCGCTGCGGCCTGGCTGCTCCAGAGCAAGGCTACGTTCCAGCGCTAATGCTGCGGAACGGTAAGGCTCTGGCAATGATTTGCCGGAACTTTGTAGTAGTGGAGTGACTCCCTCCACGACATACCTCCGGTTCCCCATTGCCCTCAGCACGACCTCACCGCTATCCAGCCCCAAGCTGTACAAAGTCCGGACCGCAATACGCTGAAGTAATTTCATTACTCCTCGCCACTCTCCTGGTACAGCCCCGGCTAGCACATCGGAGGCTGCGCGCATACCCGGACCTGCTCCTAGTGGAGTGATCTGCAGAACACTCAAATTATACACGAGTATGTTATAACACTGTTTATGGGCCTTATGGGAAGACAGAGAATCATATGTAACTTCTAAGCGATTTCTTTCACCAGTGATCTGTTTTCTCCGCAGAGATACTTCTGAGCCCTTCATTTTCAATAGTTCCTGCTTACTAGACGAAGTAAGAGCCGCTTCAATCCCACTCCGTAATAATCTGGACACTCTCTGTGCTGTTGATAATCCCGAATACACCTTAAAGCCCTCATTCATCCTTCTGACCCTCCATCCATCGCAGCCTAAGATTGAAAGCCCTGCATTAGCACTTCTTGCCCATTCATACGAATCAAGTTGTTCATAATCCGCTCTGATTCCATTTTTAATTCTAAAAATAAATAAAAAAAAGGAGGGCATTCGCCCTCTACGCCGCCGC
>DASYFA010000277.1:0-9468 GCA_036498705.1 Paenibacillus sp. | reverse complement strand
TGCTGCAGACCTATTTCGCCGCGCAGAGCTTCGTCAGGATCAGCAAGCTGTATGATGAGAGATACGTAACCTATGCGGAGATCTCCTCAAGGGAGGTGTCTATGAAGTTGTTCTGTCTCGATCCGTCCCACTTGCTGCGGGAGATGGGAAAGGGCTACTGTTCGCATATTTACTTCTCGGCAACGTTAACACCGATGTCATATTATCGAGATATGCTGGGGGCGAGGGAGCAGGACTATACATTGTCGTTACCTTCTCCCTTCCATCGCGAGCAGCTTGAAGTACAGATCGAGCCGTTGTCCACACGTTATCATGATCGCGAGAGAACGAAGCTGCAAGTGGCAGAGTTGCTTAGACGGATGATGGCCGGTCGCCCGGGTAATTACCTGTTATTTTTCCCTTCCTATGCTTATATGAATCTCGTCTATGAAGCATTTATCGAAGACATTGCCGATGAGACGGGATTGCGCGTGTTGCTGCAGCGAGGGGATATGACGGAAGAAGAACGGGAAGGCTTTCTGGAGGCGTTCGATGCTGACAATGAAGGAACATTGGCTGGCTTTGCGGTTATGGGTGGTATTTTCTCCGAGGGGATTGATCTGGTCGGTGACCGCCTGACTGGCGTAGCGATCATTGGGGTAGGCTTGCCGCAGCTCGGCTTGGAGCGGAACATTATCCGCGATTATTTCAATGCTGGAGGCAAGAATGGGTTCGACTATGCCTATGTCTATCCGGGGATGAATAAGGTGCTGCAGGCAGGAGGACGTCTCATCCGTACCGAGACGGATCAAGGAAGGCTGCTGCTGATCGATGATCGCTATCTTCAGCCGCATTATGCTGGGCTGTTGCCGGAGGAGTGGAGTGAGGGGATTTTCCAATAGCCCCTTTTTGACAGATAGACCTGTAACGGGGCCATTAAAAGATGAGCGGCCGCGACATGCGAGCTAAGCTAGGTTTACTTAATAGCCGTTGTCGTTGAAGTGTTTTGTGCTCGCCTCGTATAGTAAAAGCCTGCAAATATGCAGTTATTTCGCGGGTATTATGATCGAGGAGGTGAAATTCCTGCAAAACTGCAGTTTTTTTCTCTGGATCGCCTTGGATTCAAGGGAAATGGTGCGAAAAAGATGCATATTTGCAGGAATTCAGTAAATCTAGCTGATTAGGGGCGATAAAACCTGCATATTTGCAGTTTTTTAGTTTAGAGGGCAAGGGGCGAGTATTATAGAAGCATCGTCGTTTATTACGGTACATACGGTAGTATTGGAAGATACTCAGTCGATGGAGGTAAAGGAGACGGTAGAATGGCGTTACGATTACATTGGAGTCGAAATATTGAGCGCAGGAGGAAACAAGCGAGGTTGATCAATAAATTTACCGGCAAAATACTATCATATAAAAATTGGTTCAGTGCCAAAAGGTATTTGGATAAATTTGATTATGTGCATTTTTTGAATACGGGGGAGATACCGAGCAATTGTCGCTGCTAACAGGATTATTGATTGCAAAGTACAAAAAATAGAAAACAACTGGCATTCTTGGAGTTGGTCGTACTACTAACCAACTCTGAAAGAATGCCAGTTTTAAATACAATATAAGATCTTAAGAAAGCTGTGCTTGTTTTGCTTCTGAAACGGAAATCCAGCCTTCCAAATTGTTCGTGCAGATGAGCAGGTCTGGATACTCTGCCCAGGCTTGAAGGGAGGCTTCATCATCTGGAGTCCAAACCATCAGCCGGACGTCTTCTTCACGGCAGCGTTCGATGAAGGACGGAGTAACATATACATGCTTGACGGAGAGATACTTGCCGCGAAGCTGCGCGAGATAAGGGAAGAGGGAAGCCGAAGTTCCATAAGAGATCAGGCCTAAGGCGATCTCAGAGTCGAGTTCTCTTACCCGTTCGATGGAGTAATGATCGAAGGAGGAGAGAATCACCTGCTCCTTCATGCCGAGACGATTAATGACTTCTAGCGTAGCCGACTCTAGCCCCGGCATGGCATCCCCGGTCTGTTTCAACTCAATATCGACGATCAACTGATCCTTCAGGAGCAGTAGAGCTTCCTCCAGAGTCGGAATTTGCTCCCCTTCTCCGGCATCAAGCTGCTTCAATTCTTGCAATGTATGAGAGCGGACTAAGCCTTGTCCGTTCGTCGTCCTGTCCAAGGTGGCGTCATGGATGACCACAGGTACGCCATCGCTCGTTAACTGTACGTCAAGTTCCAGATGATCGAAGCCTAATTCGAGAGCGGCGCGGAAGCTGCGTAGTGTATTTTCCGGATGTTTGAGAGGGTAACCTCGATGGGCGATTCCGTGTATTTTAGACATTTCTCATACCTCCAATTTCTCTATATAATTGCGGGTTAATAGCTTCTATATAACGTTCCATTGCTTCCAATACTCCCTCGCTATAGCTAGCCTCGGATACATAATCGGCGGCTTGCTTCAATTCCTCCGGACTGTTGGCGACAGCCACCCCTATACCCGCGGCTTCCAGCATTGGCAGATCATTGAGCTGGTTTCCGATCGCCATCACCTGATCCAGGGGAATGTCGAGGATCGCTGATAGCTGCTGTAGGGCTGTGCCTTTACTGACTTGGCCTGGGACTAGCTCTAAATAATTGTCCTCTGATTGAAAAGCAGCGATAGAGGAATGAAGTGCCGGAGAACGGTCTGCGAATTCATTAAACAAGCGGTAGCTGTGTTCAACCGGGCCTAGCAAAATCGCTTTTTCAATCTCCGTGCCGCATTCTTGAATTTCATGCAGACTGATGAGCGAGCAGGTAACACCTTCTTTTCGTTCATAAGCCGTGATATTTATATTCCTAGCCAAGGTTCGTACCTCGTCCCCGAAAAATAGCAGGATATCCAGCCCGGACTGTTCCGCTGCGTTAAGTAGATCATATAGGCTGGCGAGAGAAATACCGTAACGTTCCAGCGGCATTCCGTCAGCCTGGGCCAATACTGCGCCATTGCAGAGAATGATCGGCAGGCTGATCCCCAATTGCTGGATAATC
This sequence comes from Paenibacillus sp., assembly GCA_036498705.1. GTDB lineage: Bacteria > Bacillota > Bacilli > Paenibacillales > Paenibacillaceae > Fontibacillus. Next base: position 6,457 of record DASYFA010000277.1, on the reverse strand, counting down.
GGGCGAGCTGTAATAAAAGGTCGCCCGGTCGCCAGTGTGAAGCGGCCTCCCCGGCTAACGTACTCACGAATGGCAGTTGCGGTAGAGCTTGGCAAGGTATGATCGGCGGAGAGCAATGTACCGTCCAAATCGCTAACAATAAGTCGAATTGGATTCACGAACAACATCCCTTCTGTTATAGGTCTTCCGCGTCAGTTAGAAGGTTGTCTCTATTCTCCACCGTAACTTGTGCGGTAAAAGAAATTCAAAAAGTCTGCTTTTGATAGAAAACCTCTAGTCGAGGGCACTTTCATGGAATGAGCGACCGCGATTCAAAGGTTGATTCAGCTTCGCCTCCTCTAACGAAACATGGTATCGCTATTTAAACCAAAATGGGCTATCAAAAATTTTAACGAAACTGGGTATCGTTATTGAAGTAAATTAAGGGTTTAACGACAGTATTTCTCCCAAATAACGATATGGTGTTTCGTTAGATTTCATTTGCCGTTGTTTTTGGGGAAATAACGATCTGTAGTTTCGTTAGGCGAAAACGTGTAGGAACTACGCAATTTCCTATCACAATTCAATTATTTAAAAGTCGAATTGGCCATGGCCGAGACGATATGTTTCTGCATGACCATAAATACGAGCACGATCGGGATGATCGCCATGACGCTGGCAGCCATGATGATGTGGAAGTACATCGCTTCGTCCCCGGCGATCGAGTCGCGCAGCATGGCGATGCCGACTGACAACACGCGCATATTGTTTGTGTTGGTCATAATCAGCGGCCAGAAGTAAGAGTTCCAGGACGAGATGAAGGTCAATACCCCAAGCGTAACAACCGTCGGCTTGGCCATCGGCAGCAGGATGCGATAGAGCATCGTGAACCGGCCGGCGCCGTCAACTCGAGCGGCTTCCAGTACATCATTGTTGAGCGACTTGAACGCCTGCCGCAGCAGGAAAATCCCGTAGGCCGAGGCTCCGCTGGGTACAATAAGCGCCCAGAACGTATCGAGCCAGTGCACCTTCGACATCATGACATAAACCGGCACGAAGGTAACTTGATCGGGCACGATGAGCGCTGCAAGGACAAGGAAGAACAGTACTTCCTTACCCCAGAATCTCCCTTTGGCAAAAGCGAAGGCCGCCATCAGCGCAACATTGAGCTGGAGAATGACGATACCGATCGACATTACCAGCGTATTCATGAAGAAGCGGGCGTAGGGAATGACCCGGAACGCTTCGGCATAATTGCTCCAATGGAATGACTTCGGCCATAGAGTCGGCACAGCCAGCCGCATCTCCGCTTGCGTCTTGAAGGAGCTAATCAGAAGCCAATAGATTGGGAAAAAGATCAAGGCAGTTACCACGACGCCTATCGCAGTACGCATCGAGAAACGCAGACGGTGCTGCTTCTCTCCAGCCATTCGGCTATCCCTCATAGTGCACCTGCTTTCTGCTGACGAGCCATTGGATGATTGTCAGTACAAGGATGATGAAGAATAAGATCATGACTAGTGCAGAAGCTCTGCCAGTTTTGAATTCGGTGAAGGCCATCGTATAGATCCAATAGACAATGGCATTCGTTGCTTGCAGCGGTCCGCCCCCCGTCATAATGTCGATGGACTGGAATACCTGCATAGACGAGATAAATGTCGTGATGACAAGGAACAGTGTCATTGGCGACAAGAGCGGCAGCGTAATATACCTGAAGCGACTCAGCCCGGAGGCTCCGTCGATTGCGGCAGCCTCATAGTATTCATTCGGGATGCCGCGCATGCCGGAGATGAATAGCATCATGGCGAAGCCGACACCTTTCCAGACCGAGACTGCAACCAGTGCCGGCAGCGCCGTGGACGGGTTGGTCAGCCACTGGATCGGATCGAATCCCATAAGCTCGGTGACATGATTGAGCAAACCGTACTTCCCGTTGTAAATCCACGTAAATACCATCGCTGCAATGACCATAGAGATATAGTGCGGCATGAAGATAATTCCGCGCATGACCGCATACATTTTGGAACGGAAGACGTTGAACAGAATCGCCAGCAAAAGGCCGATCGTCAAGGTTAGAACGACATCGAGCAGCGTGTAATGCAGAGTAACCTTTAGCGACTGGTACAGATCCTCATTTTTGAACAGCTTGACATAGTTGTCCGTGCCGACGAATTTTTTCACCGGCTTGGTCATATTCCAGTTCGTGAAGCTGATGTAGACCGAATTCAGCAGCGGATAATATAAGAATAGGCCAAGGAAGATCAGTGCTGGGACGGCGAACATGAAGTCTTTGGCTTTCTCTATCCATCGAAGATATTTCTTGCTGGTGTAAGGAGAGACGTCCGCCTTAGCGGTCGTCTCCCTGATCAATTGAGCAGATTGCGAATTGCTGTCCATCATCATTCATAATCCTCAAGAATTTCATTCATTTTCTTGGCCGCTTCCGGCATCAGCTGTGCTGGGTCGGCCTGGTTCAGAACCATTTCGCCGATAACTTCCTTGTACTCCGAGCTGAATTCCGAATACGCCGGGTGCTGCAGTCGTGGAGTAACATTATCGAAGTTGTCGAATACAGCCTTGTATTGCGGCCAGCGCTGGAAATAGGCTTTGCCTTCTTCCGTCTCAAGCGCCGATTTGCGAGTTGGCAGGTAGCCTACTGATTCCGCCCAGCCAATATTGTTCTCTGCTGCAGTCATGAATTCCACGAACTTCCAAGCGGCTTCTTTCTCCAGATCGCTGGCTCCGTCCATAATGACGATTCCGGCTCCGCCAATATTGGAGGTACGAGTCTTGTCACCAGGCAGGAAGGATACACCAACCTCGAAGCTGGCATTCTCACGGTAAGTCTTCAGCATTGCAGAAGTATGCTCAACCATCGCAATTTGGCCGTCGAGGAACATCTGACGCATGTTGTCTGAAGCACCCTTGCCGTAGCCCATCTGCATCGAACCTTCCTTGATCCACTTCTGGAAGTTCTGCACGTAGCGCAGCGACTCCGGTGTGTCTACAGCTGCTTTGCCTTCCGCATTCAGAATCTGGCCGCCGCCGTTGATCAACCAAGGATCATAGTACCAAGTGTCCCAGCCGGGAACAGCGAAGGCATAACGGGTCGTCTTGCCGTCTTTGCGCTCGGTTACTTTCTCGTTAAAAGCTTCAATCTCGTCCCAGGTTTGCGGCGGTTGTACACCAAGCTGGTCAAGCAAGGTCTTGTTGTACACGAACACGCTCGTGCTGACGATCAACGGGAAGCCAAATTGCTTGCCATTGTAGGCATAGGCCTGGAGCATTCCTTTGGCAAAATCGTTCGTATCCACGCCATCGCGATTGATCCAAGGCGTAAGATCGGCGAACACGCCGCTGTCCGCGAAATTTGGCAGGGAAGCGACCTCAACATTCGTTACGGCAGGGACATCGCCTGCGGCGACGGCTGCCTGAAGTTTTTTGTGCAGATCGTCATAGCCGCCTTGGAATACGGGTTCAACTGTAATGTGCGGGTATTTAGCGTGAAAAGCCTCGATCATTTTATTCAAGCCTTCGATCTGAGCATCGCCATGGGCGTGCCAGTATTGAATCGTAATTGGTGTAGTGTCGTCTTTGAGACCGGAATCAGCCACTGGTGCGGAAGAGTTATTTCCTTTGCCAGCCGCATCAGCGCTACCAGCTGTATTCGAATTGCTACCACACGCCGCCAGCGTCAGAGTGAGGATGATGGCGAGTACCGGGTTTAGCCATTTAATTGTTTTCATGGATATGAAAACTCCTTTCTTTTTATCGAGAATTGAAATTTTAAAGTGAGAGTTCAAATGAGAGACAACTACTAAAAAGAGACGATTGAATAAACAGCCAAAAGCGCATACCACCTCCTGTAGTTAGGATTGCATGTCATGTGCCCTTGGGTTATCTCATCGTCTCCACCCAAAAGAAATATATGAAATTGAATTGTTACTGCTGCCTAGATCGGCCTGCTTACCAGAAGCGTTGGTCGCCGATCGATACATAGTCTGCGCCGCTATCGAGCGCTAATCGGATCTCTTCCTCGTGACGGATTAGGCCGCCGACGATCAGGGGACGATGAATTCGCGCCTTGAGCTCGCCGATAATTCTCGGCATCAAGCCTGGCATCAGCTCGACTTCATTGGGCTGTGCGCTGGAAATTACTTTAATTGCTGTCTCAACTGCAGCGGTATCGATGGCAAAGATACGTTGAATCGAAGAAATACCTGCATTTCGGGCCGCTGTGATTGCGTTGCTCTTCGTCGAGACAATACCGTCGATATGGAAGGTATCTGCTAAATATTGAATGGCAGAATGATCTCGGCCGATGCCGCCAACCATCTCAACATGTATGTATACTTGCTTGCCTGCCTGATGCAGCTTATCCATCATATCGCCCATCTGCAAAATGTCGCCGGTCATTAAGATGACGCGCTCCACCTGACTGGTCAGAGCTGCCGTGATCTGTTCGGGCTTGGTGATGGAGGCGATGACAGGGAGACGGGATTTGTCTGATTGGTTCATTATGATAGATCCTCTCTCCTTAGATGACATGATTCTATTCTAGACGGCGAATGTTAGCCTGGAATCAAGAGAATGTTAACAGTCTGTAATGTCTGACTATTAGCAGCATTTGTAAAGAGATATGATCTTTGCTATGTTTTAACCAAAAAGAGAGTGAGGCTACACTATGGAATTACATGGACCGAATCCAAATGCGCTTTATCCGAATGAACATATCAAAAGTATCTGCTATATCAAAAATGCCATTACAAGAGACAATATTATTGTAGGGGATTATACGTATTATGATGATATTAATGGGGCGGAGAAGTTTGAGGAGCATGTGACACATCACTATGAATTTATTGGGGATAAGCTGATCATAGGGAAGTTCTGCGCGATTGCCAAAGGGATTGAATTTGTGATGAATGGTGCCAACCATCGAATGAATTCGGTGACGACCTACCCTTTTAATATCATGGCTCATGGCTGGGAGCGAGCAGTTCCGGATCTAAAAGATCTTCCTTTAAAAGGGGATACCGTAATCGGTAACGATGTGTGGATTGGACAGAATGTTACGGTTATGCCGGGGGTGCATATTGGTAACGGTGCAATCATTGCTGCGAATTCAACGGTAGTGAAAGATATTCCGGCGTATAGTATAGCTGGGGGAAATCCTTGTAAAGTGATTAGACAACGTTTTGATGATGAAATGATTGAATATCTCGAAGCCCTGAAGTGGTGGGATTGGGATGTTGAGAAAATTTTTAACAATCTTGAAGTGTTATGCAGCAGTGACTTAACCAAAATTAAGGAGATTATATAAAAGTAATTCAATTTTTTCATATAAGATTCGGAATATAATGAACAGTTTCTAGAAAACTTTGATACTCTTATTAAGGTGACCCAATTAGAATAAGTATTAGTTGGAGTTACATCTACCTGTTTTGAGCAGGTGGTCGTTTATTAATGAAGGGATCTGCATCATGAAAATCATTCGTATTATTATCCAAGTGTTCCTGCTCTATTTGTTCTACTTCGTTGGGGACTATCTGCAAAAGCTACTACATCTCCCTGTGTCTGGAAGTATCGTAGGCTTACTGTTGCTCTTTGTTCTATTGCTTCTTAAGGTCATACCTTTGAAGTGGATTGAAGATGGTGCCACGACGATATTAGCTTATCTACCGTTATTTTTTATTCCAGCGACGGCTGGGATTGTGAACCATATGGATATTTTTAGTGGAAGAGGTTTATTGTTAATCCTGATCCTTATCGTTAGCAGTGTACTCACGATTGCCGCAGCTGCACACTCTAGCCACTGGCTTTCTAGTCTAATCAACAAGAGGAAAGCAACTGGATGGAGTGGCAAGAGATTAAGCGAAAAGGGGAAGGAAGCATAATGTTCTTTATCGCAACAGGTATTGTCCTACTGAATGTAGCTATTTATTTAATGATGTCGGCGGTTTATAGACGATTTCGCAATCCAGTACTTATTCCCGCGCTTACGGCAACCGTTATTATTGTAGGGTTACTAATCTATTTTCATATTCCGTATGATACCTATATGATAGGCGGTCAGTGGATTAATAAGCTGCTCGGACCTGCTGTAGTGTCTCTTGCTTACCCTCTATATAAACAACGTCATGTGCTCGTCCAGAATCTCCCGGCAATCCTGGGGGGAACGGTTGTAGGTCTGCTTGTAGGGATGTTTAGTGGACTCCTTCTAGCGGCAGGATTAGGATTCTCAAAATTATATATCCTATCTATATTGCCTAAATCGATCACGACCCCCGTAGCTATTCAGATTTCAAGCAGTATAGGTGGGGATTCTTCCTTAACCTCTGTATTTGTTATGATTGCCGGATTTACGGGTGCGATTGGCGGACCTTTGATTATAAAGCTGTTCCGAATTCGAAGTGAAGTTGGAATCGGGATTGGCTTAGGGACTGCTTCTCATGCGCTAGGAACCGCAAAGGCCTTG
>DASYFA010000276.1:0-3608 GCA_036498705.1 Paenibacillus sp. | reverse complement strand
AGCTGCCAGGGACAAGCTACTGACTACCCATAATGCCGTCTCGCTATGCGAAGACTGTACCGCGAACTTGGATTCACCTACGAATGCCGGGAAGGACATCGTGAACATCATCCATATCGCCAGCGTCTGCGCACGATGCTGCAGCCAGGCTCCTTTCTTGATGAAGAATGCTGGAATCGTACATGAGATAAGCAGAGCAGCACCAGCATAGTAAGAATGGTCGGATACACAATTGTACACGTAAGCGAAATTCCAGATATCATAGGCGATAATCCAGAACCAGAGCTGATCCGGCCATACCATGTCGCGGGAGCGGCCTTTACTGACCACAATTCCCATCCATCCGGAGATCGTAATAATGTTCAGCAAACCTGCGATGCCATTCATAATATTCCAAGGACCGCCGATCATCATCACACCATCCACCATACCATTCAGGCTATATACCTGAAAATCACGAATGACGGCTTCAAGAATGTTAATAGCTAGAATAATCGCCGGGAACATCAGCATGTATTTATTCTTGTCCATCCCTTTAATGAACCTTAGAGCCATGAAGCCCAGACAACCCGCAAGCGCAGAATAGACCTTGACCCAGTGGAACCAAGTACCCACGCTGGAGCCTTCCCCCGCCGTATTCGGCCATACTGCAATCGTCAGCACGATTGGCAGCACCAGGAAGAGAGCCAGAGACACCCATTTACTCATTCGCGCCAGTTCATTCACCAGCATTAAGCCTGCAAGTACAACAAACCACATCACGATAGAATACCAAGGCATTGCCTCGAATAGGAACATTGAATTAGCCTCCTCTTTGATCGATGTAATCGCTTCTTGCTTTGAATATATCGATTCATGACCAAGCTATCAAATCCCGAGAAGGCCCGCCCTTACAGGCTTGGCAGACATTACTTTAGAGATAGGTTTACACTATACTTATCGTATCTTACTCAATCTAAAATCCATATATAGTGCGGAAAATTCATGATTTATCTGTAAACACAACTTGAAAGTAAAATTTCGCATAATTCGACAATTACCGACTAGTTCAAAAATAACGGTTCACTAGTGCTTTAGCATAACGGATACAATTCTCAAGCGTCGGAAAGTTCATAATTTCACCAGCAAAATAAATACCGTTCTTCCCTTGCAAATTTTCAAGCCGCTCATAAAACCCGCTCTCTAGTGCTGCTGTATCCACATGCGGAAAGTGATTCCACCGTTTCATCATATATAACCGGATATTCTCTCCGCCAAGCGCGGCAAGTGTGGATTCAATATTCTCACGTATTTCCGCGTCACTCATGTGATCATTCTCAGCTACATAGACCGTGATCAGATCGGTCTGCGCTAGGTCCGCCCATCTGTAATACCACGCCATCATGTTTCCTCTGGACGCGATCCCCATATTGCCAGGGATGTATCCCGAGAGCTTGGGTATATTGTCGACCCTGTAGGCATAGACGCGAAACCTCTCATCAATGATATTTTTGAACAGCTCCTCTTCATCCTGAACAAGCTCGATCTTATGTGCAAAATCCTGTAGCGGTGCGGTATAGATCACTTTATCAAAATATAGCGGTCCCTGATTCGTCTCCACTCTGACTCTGCCCGTATTTTCTTGGTAGATTCGCTGTACCTCACAGGTCAATCTCAGATCAGAGACCCGGTCTGCCATTCTTCGCGGTAGCTCAGTAACACCGCTCGGCCAGGAGATCATATGCGTAATCTCAATAAATGACATCAGATTATCGTAATTAAGCAGCTTCATGACGTATACCGTCGGTACATCATCTATGTTGCCAAAGCCAAAGGCGCAGAAATAATGCATAAATACCTGTCTCAGCACAGTCAGCTCATTCTCGTCACACCAAACGGAGAATGGCTTGCACAGTTCTAGCGGCACCTGCTTGAACCCAGGCTCCCTCACAGATTCATAGCGTCTCATCAGCGCTGGCAGCCGCTTGAATTCACGAGTGAAATCTGACATCTGCTCTAGCGGAATCTGCGAGATTCTGCTCCCTTGCGGATGGAAGAAGCCTCTGTCCAACAACGGCCCCTTCTCCAGCAGATCAAATCTCTCCATATATTCCATCGTCATCTTGTACGATGGCAGGCCAATCAAGGCGCCCATCTCATAGGTCCGCCCTTTATATTCTATCGAGCAGCATTTGCCTCCAACCCGATCAGCCTGTTCCATAACGGTGACGGAGCGATAACCCCTGAGTTCTAATTCATGAGCTAATGACAGTCCGGAGATTCCCGCCCCAACAATCCCTATATGCTCTTCTCTACCGACCAAGATACTCATCTCCTCGTATACAGCCATAATGGCAGCGGCTCCTGGATCCCCCTGGAATCTAACACGATATCGGAAGGAATTTTACCGCTGTTGCTCCCCTCCTCCAGAGGACGCATGAAATTATAGTATTTCATATACTGATCAAGACGCTTCTCAAGCGCTTCGAAGGAATCTGTCCTCCCTTCATGCCAGACAGGCTGGTAGAATCGATTCATCAATACGCCCGTAAATTCATGCAATGGCTGGAACACTTCAGGATGGTCGGCGCTGTAAGCTATGGAATTAATGTTTTGCTTATGTAAATAGTCCGTATACTTATGATTCCCCCGCTCCCAGGCGGTTGAGAACTCCTGGCTCTTATTCGTTACAAGATGATCAATCTTCAGATGAAAGGTTCGAAGCAGCGGCATGATCTTGAAGCGCATGAAATCGATCAGGTGAATCGACGACTTCTGATTGTAGAGCTTAACGAGAGCCAATCTGGAATATGAATCAAGAATAATATATTGATATACTCTTCCCACCTCCGGGAACTTGCCCAAATATTGAATGGTCTGCAAGCAAATATATCCGGGATAAGCGTGATCAGGATCATCCATCCGGTAATCCAGCTGAGGGTGCTTAACTCCCTTGGTCTGGACGGAACGAGCCTGCCTTTTATCCGCGCTTTGTGCAGAATTGGATCGGTGACCACGGCTTCCCTTCCGGCTCCTTATCTCTTCAGCAAATTTCTCCCGTTCTTCCCTTCGACTTAGCCCATGTCTGCGGAGTACATTATATATTCCTGATTCTCCCGTACGAATGCCTTCATCCTGCAGTTCATAAAAAATTCGTCTCGGCCCATCCTCCGGACAGCGCACCACATATTGCAGGATCATTCTCTCCGTTCTACGGTCAACCCGATTCGGCATCACTGGCTGGCGCGGCTTCTCGCTCAAACCGGCCACTCCCTGCCGGATGTAAGCATTGTACCAGCGGTAGTATAACGTCCGGGAAATACCAAATTCCTTACAGGTTTCCGCCACATTGCCGCTGCGTATTCCCTGCATAATAATCCGGTACTTCTGTTGCTCATTCATTCCCCTTCCCTCCTTACCGTTCCAATCCCTTCTTCCTCTTCCTTGAGTATATTAAATAAAGGGCTTACATACCGTGAAATGAATTACAGCCGCTGCATGCAGGAAACTGCACAGAGCGGCTGTAAGTTCAAAATCTATCAATACCTATTCTCTCTATTTATCAAGACGAAACCCGGCCTGTAGTGTATCACGGCTATTCGGCCCGACGAATATTTCGAACCTTCCCG
>DASYFA010000275.1:0-8239 GCA_036498705.1 Paenibacillus sp. | reverse complement strand
ATCGGACCAATATAGCGATAAGCCCTACAAGAATAATGGGCACATGGATCAGAAACCATTTGTTGGAGAACACTAGCTTGCCTTGGCGGAACCCTGTATCCACGGCCAGAATAGACGCCGATGGGGTAGAGGGGAGCGAAGGAAGCAGCTTTTTCATTTTAAAATAATGGGTTATGTTCATTGCCATTGAGACCAGAATCGTTATCACTACATAAGCTACGATAATCCCGTTCTGATATGAAGAATTGTTGTTAAGCAAACCGACTATACACAAGATGAACAGGACAGCATAAATTATGCCGCTGATTAAGCTATATGACCTACGCATACGACGAAGCGGCTCGCTGCGGTAATTCTCCTCGCTAACGGTTACGCCGAAGCTTATAGTTTCTCTCGTTAGATAGGGCATGGCAGCTAATAAAACCATCACCGGCAAAAATATTAAAGCTGTCAGAAGGGAAGATAGGATATTCATATCACTCGATCTCCTTGTCTGTTTGCACTATTTCTCGATAAATCTGCTCAACTTCTTGAAGCAACTGTTCTTGGCTCATTCCGCGGCAGATTGCTTCCGCAACGATGGGTTTAAGTTCACCGCGCATCTTATTCTTGTAGGGTTCGGTAACCCCCGGCATTTGGTCCGGGTTAATGACTACCCCTTTCTGGCGGTGTACATGGATGAAGCCGTCTTGCTTGAGCTGAGTATATGCCTTATTGACCGTGTGAAGGTTAATACCTATATCTGAGGCCAAGCTGCGTACGGAAGGCAGAGGCTCGCCCGGCTTCAGCCGGCCGCTGGCAATACCCTCAATGATTTGATTCACTAACTGAGTGTATATCGGAAGCTCAGATTGCATATCAAGCTGGATAATCATCGTCGTCACCTTCTTTGTTATAACTGTTATACTTATAATATAACAGATGAATTTCTCAGTGTAAACCAAAAAAGACCTCCCATTCGCCCTGAATTCTAGCTTCAGGTGAATAGGAGGTCTGCTTATTATGATGGATGTTCGTATAATTCCAGACGATTAGTTCGCTGCGCTGATCATTTGGCGCAGTACGGTTTGCAGAATACCGCCGTTATGGTAGTAGTCCACATCAACCATGCTGTCGAGGCGAGCGATTGCAGTGAACTCGAAGCTGCTACCGTCTTGGCGCGTCCCCACAACCTTCAATTCTTGCCCTGGCTTAACATCATTGCTCAGGTCGAGAATATCGAAGGTTTCTGTGCCATCGATATTCAGCGTCTTCCAGCTCGTTCCTGCCGGGAACTGTAGTGGAAGTACGCCCATGCCGACGAGGTTGCTGCGGTGGATTCGTTCGAAGCTCTCCGCGATAACGGCCTTCACGCCGAGCAAGTAGGTTCCCTTGGCTGCCCAGTCACGCGAGCTACCTGTCCCGTATTCCTTACCAGCGATAACGACCAGGTTCTGGCCTTCGCCTTGATATTTCATTGCCGCATCATAGATCGACATCACTTCGTCGGTCGGCAGATACTTCGTAACGCCACCTTCTGTTCCAGGGGCTACCTGGTTGCGAATGCGGATGTTGGCGAAGGTACCGCGCATCATGATCTCATGGTTGCCGCGGCGCGAGCCGTAGGAGTTGAAGTCCTTGCGGGCCACTCCGCGTTCGTTCAAGTAATGCCCAGCAGGACTGGAAGGCGAGATATTGCCGGCTGGCGAGATATGGTCGGTCGTAACCGAATCGCTAAGCAGAGCCAGCACACGAGCACTACGGATATCAGCGATATCTTGCATGCCCTCGCCAATCTTCTCGAAGAACGGCGGGTTCTGAATGTAGGTTGATTTCTCATCCCATTCATAGAGCTCACCCTGAGGGACAGCAATCGAATTCCATCTTTCGTTCTGCGTAAAGACATGCTCATATTTGCTACGGAACATCTCTGGACTAATCGAAGAAGCGATTGCTTCCTTGATCTCCAACGAGGTTGGCCAGATATCCTTCAGATAGACTGGTTCGCCTTGTTGGTCATAGCCGAGCGGTTCATTCTGGAGGTCGATGTTCACCGTACCAGCGAGTGCATAAGCAACGACGAGTGGAGGTGAAGCGAGATAGTTCGCTTTGACCTGCGCATGTACCCGTCCTTCGAAGTTACGGTTTCCGGATAATACAGCCGCTACAGTAAGATCGTTATCAGCAATTGCGCTGCCAACTTCCTCTGGAAGCGGTCCGGAGTTTCCGATACAGGTAGCGCAGCCATAGCCTGCCACGTAGAAACCGAGCTTCTCTAATGGCTCGATCAGACCGGACTTCTGTAAATATTCGGTGACGACGAGCGATCCCGGAGTCAAGCTGCTCTTCACATAGCCCGGCTTGGTCAGGCCACGTTCTACTGCCTTCTTGGCGAGCAGACCAGCGCCCAACATTACGCTAGGGTTGGATGTGTTCGTACAGCTTGTAATCGCTGCGATAACTACAGCACCTGGAGCAAGCTCGCTTGTGCTTCCGTCAGGATGAGTGACCGGAACACGCTGCGCGATCTTCTCATCGCTCAGGCCGTAGCCGCCTTTATCAATAGGAGTACGGATAATATCGTTGAATTTGTTCTTCATTTCAGTGAGCACAATCCGGTCTTGCGGACGCTTAGGTCCAGCCAAGCTCGGTACGACCGTAGAGAGGTCCAGCTCAATCAGATCCGAGAACTCTGGATCAGCAGTCTCATCGGTGCGGAACATGCCCTGCGCTTTATAGTAGGCTTCAACGAGCGCGATTTGCTCTTCGCTACGGCCTGTGCTACGCATGTAAGCAAGCGTCTCCTTATCAACTGGGAAGTAACCGATCGTAGCGCCGTATTCCGGTGCCATGTTGGCTACAGTTGCGCGATCAGCAAGACTGATGTTAGCTAGTCCAGGTCCATAGAACTCGACGAATTTGCCAACAACGCCTTTCTTACGAAGCATTTCTGTGACCGTCAAAGCCAGGTCAGTCGCTGTCGCGCCTTCGCTCAGGCTGCCAGTCAATTTGAAGCCGATAACTTCAGGCGCTACAAAATAGAGCGGTTGTCCGAGCATGCCGGCTTCTGCCTCGATACCGCCGACGCCCCAGCCAACAACGCCCAGGCCGTTGATCATCGTCGTATGAGAATCCGTTCCGACCAGGGAGTCTGGATACACTACCGTCTCACCATCTACCGTCTTAGTAGCGGCTACCGAGGCGAGGTATTCCAGGTTAACCTGGTGCACAATCCCGGTTGCAGGCGGTACCGCACGGAAGTTGTTGAATGCGGTCTGTGCCCAGCGCAGGAAGCGATAACGTTCTTCATTCCGTTCGAATTCAATGTTCATGTTATATTCGAGCGCTTCAGGGGAACCGAAGGCATCAACCATGACAGAGTGGTCGATAACGAGATCGACGGGAACGAGCGGGTTGATCTGTTTAGGATCGCCGCCAGCTTTCTTCACAGTATCGCGCATCGCAGCCAGATCAACGACAACCGGTACGCCGGTGAAATCCTGCAGCACAATTCTTGCCGGGATAAATGGAATTTCCTTGTTCTCATCGCGGCCCTCGGCCCAGCCAGCGATTTGCTTCACATGTTCCTCAGTAATGGCTCTGCCGTCATATTGGCGAATAGCCGCCTCAAGCAATACCTTGATGGAGATCGGCAGTTTGGAAATTTGACCTAGCCCTTGTTGTTCCAACGTTTGCAGGTCATAGTAGCGATAGTCCTTTCCACCAACAGACAAATGACGGGCAGCAGTAAAAAAATCGTTCTTTGACATGAAAGTACCTCCTTGTTCCATTAGGTGAAACACAATTTCATATTTCGTTATAATCAGTATACCGTCCCTACTGAAGTGAGTAAAGTGTTTTTTGTCCAATACCTTCTTATTTGAAATGTGTTTTTAATACTCTAAATGTACGAGAAATTTTATATAAAAAAACAGGAAGCTAGATATGCTTCCTGTTCTATTCCACTATCGGTTTATATTTCTTTCGAATCAACTAATTCGTTGACCTTCCACCCATTCCCGTCTGTATTCACTACGCGATGTACTGAGATGAACCGCTTCTTCTTACTTGTACCATCTGAATAATAGACCATATATTCCTCACTAGTCGTTACAAGGTAGCTATCACCGTATTCAAGCTCTATATTCGTTACTTCATACTCCGTGAGATCCTCTGAAGCTAGAGAGCAAGGAGTAGAGTGTACACAGAGTTAGTACATACTCATTATTATGCGTTCATATAAATAGAATGGGTATGTATTAGAAGGAGGCGAGAACCATGGCGGACGAATGGAGAAGAGCGCTGACGAAGTATGTGAATCAGCTGAATCAGGATGAAGTCGATTACCGGGTTCGTACGGAGGATTCCGTCGTGACCGACCTGGATTATTTAATTCGCAGCGGTGAGCGTAAACATAAGCTGGAGATGTGGTATAGGGAACGCGGAGCAGCTCCGGTTAGATGTGAGACGAAGGCAAGATTGGTCCGTGAGATTGAGCATCGAGCGGGAGAGATGGAAGTTGAGCTGCTGCTGTTGCAGAAGATCTATTACGACAAAGGCGGAGCGAGGCATCAGGAGAAGCGGATCGATCAGCAGCGACTAACTCTCTTGCGCGATGGGGATGGCTGGACGGTGTCCCGTGTATTCCAAGCTATTCCGGAACGAAGTGCTCCAGTTAATGTTGCTTCTATATATAATCAACATTATTCGATGAAGAGTGACCCTCCACGTCCTTATCTGAATCATCAAATTCTCGGCGGGGGAGCAGGCCAGCGAAGTACAGCTTATCGGCGTGAAGACGCCGTATTGTACGCAGATCGCTGGTGGGATAGCTATAATCCGGAATTTGCCCAATTTGAAGTCGATTGCACCAGTTATATCTCCCAATGTCTCTTTGCAGGCGGAGCCCCAATAAACTATACTGGAAAAAGAGAATCGGGCTGGTGGTATAAAGGATATGTAGGCAAACAGGAGGTCTGGAGCTATAGCTGGGCGGTGGCGAATGCCCTGCAGCTATATTTGACCCATAGCAACTCTCATATGCGTGCAGAGGTCGTTGATCGTCCTGAACTGCTTCAATTAGGAGATGTCATTATCTACGACTGGGATGGGAACGGTGCATATCAGCACAGTACAATCGTAACTGCCTTTGACGCTGGCGGCATGCCGCTGGTGAACGCGCATACGACGCCAAGTCAGCATCGCTATTGGGACTATCGGGATTCCTATGCCTGGACCGAGAATACCGTATATCGGTTTTTCCATATTGCGGACCGGTTCTGATATCCGGGAGTTTGAATCGATCAAGACGTGTATTTATTTTTAGAAAAGAGGTTACCCATGGGACAGGACAAATTGACTGTAGGGCTGATTTATGGAGGTAAATCTGGAGAACACGAGGTGTCACTACAGACGGCTCTGGCAGTCATGCAGGCTTTTGATTACGAGAAATATGAATTGCTGCCTTTCTATATTACGAAGCAAGGGGAATGGAGAGTCGGCAGCAACCAGTCCACTCCTTTTACTGAGTTAGAACAATTGAAGCTAGAGTCGGATGCGGGAGATACGAGCGCAGCGATTAATATGCTATTCAGCAAGCTGGCAACCGGAGAAGCGAAGATTGATGTCGCCTTCCCACTCTTGCATGGTACAAATGGAGAAGACGGCACAATTCAAGGCTTGTTCGAAATGGCGAACATACCATATGTAGGAGCAGGTGTATTGGCTTCGGCCGCCGGTATGGACAAAGTTATTATGAAGAAGCTGTTCGCCGATGCAGGAATCGAGCAGTGCGGATACTGTTATTTCACCGACAGTGAATGGGAGCGCGACAGTTTCACGCTAATTCAGAAGGTGGAAGAGAAGCTGGGCTATCCATGCTTCATTAAGCCAGCCAATCTTGGCTCCAGCGTAGGAATATCGAAGGCGAAGACGAGAGACGAGCTTGTTAGCTCGGTCAAGCTCGCACTGCGTTATGATATCAAAGTCATCGTTGAGGAATTTGTTGAAGCTCGCGAGGTTGAAGTCGGGGTGCTTGGCAACGATATTCCGATGGCTTCCGTACCAGGAGAAATCGTATCCTCCGGCGAATATTACGATTATCAAGCCAAATATCTCGATGGTAAATCGCAAATGATGATCCCGGCCCAGCTCGATATCGAACTGGCTGAACGGATCCGCGATGTGGCGGTTAAAGCCTTTAAAGCCATCGATTGTAATGGGTTATGCCGGGCTGACTTTTTTATACGCAAGACGGATGGCCATATCTTGATTAACGAAGTGAACACAATGCCGGGCTTCACACCATACAGCATGTACCCACTATTGTGGAGAGAGACAGGACTCTCTTATGAGACGCTGCTTGGCCGCTTGATCGAGCTGGCGCAGGAACGGTTCGTGAAGAGACAGGATCTTTTCTTTGAAAATGGGGTTAACTAATCCGGCAAAACCGGTCAATAGCAGATGAGAATTCAGAATGGAAAGGGAGATGAGCATGGGGTTTCAGACGGAGTTTAATTCGGTATGTAAGTTCAAGAATGAACAGGAGCTGTTCGACCTATTGGAATATGGCCGCGGTAAGATGCGCAAGGAGGGATTGCGCGTATTCCCAACTGGGCAGAAGGTCATTGCTTATAGCCCGGATAATAAAGCTGTGGCCATTGTGAAGATCACGGCCTGCGTAGCTGAGATTAACTTCAACGGGGAAGAAGTGACCGCAGTCGAGTTAGATTTGGTACGTCCGTTGACGGATGAAGAATCTGCGATCCAAACTTCGCTTGCATACGAAATGTTCTTCGGAGATGCCAAGTAATTCGATCCCTTTTGCTCAGAAGCTTGCCCTCGTTCAATAGTGCTTCGTTCGCCTGAAGCTTATTGAGGGACAAGCTTTTGAGAGGAATTATAATATGTGTTTTAAAAGTTAGACTTTCAGCATGAGATGTTTCCCTCCAGGTTTATTTTTCCTTGTGGCGGGAACTCTGTAAATAGAAGATCTATTTTAGTTGTTAATTTTCGTAAGAGGTTCGTAATTAGCCGTACTATGTGGCTGGTTACGGACTTTTTGTATAATTGGTGGTATATTAAATATAGACAATTTGCTGCTATATCGCCTGATTTTTTGTATAAATCACTCAAATGATGCAACTTTACGCCAATCGGGGCGTATATTTAAAAAAGGTAAAAAATGCAAGATTCATAGAAGCGTTATGCAAATTGAAAATCAATTAGAAAGTAGTGTGAAACCATTGGAACCTAAGCCTAAAATTCCATACGTAGTAGGAAGCAAGAGTCCGACGGCTGTGGCAATTAACAGTGCCTCCAAAGCGGGAGAATGGATTAAGAGCCGGCTTGGATTAATTAAGGAAATAAATACGAAATGTTCACCACAGGATCTGGTCACTGATGTTGATAAAGGGGCCGAGCTGATGATCCGCAAGCTGATCCTGACGCATTTCCCGGATCATGCGATTCTTGGGGAAGAGGGCGTTGATCCCGGCGCCGAAGCATCCGCGAACGCACTGACTGAGGCGAAGAAGGAAGCTGATTACTTATGGATCATCGATCCGATCGACGGGACGACGAATTTTGTGCAGGGCTTTCCTTTCTTTTGTGTGTCGATTGCCTTGGCTTATCGTGGTGAGGTTATTATAGGTGTAATTTATGATCCGATTCGCGACGAGATGTTCGTTGCCGAGAAGGGTAAGGGAGCATATATTCATGGCAACCCGGCGCGGGTATCACGAGATGATAAGCTAGCGGATAGCGTGATGGCGGTTGGCTTCAATCCGGATCGTGAGGTTGCGCTGCCTGTTAATATGAAAGGGATCGCCGCATTATCGGACAAAACCCGCAGCCTGCGCGCTGCTGGCTCTGCAGCTTTGCATCTTGCCTATGTTGCCGCAGGACGGCTTAGCGGCTATTATGAGGTCGGTCTGAATTCATGGGATATCGCTGCGGGTGCTCTGTTGGTTAAGGAGTCTGGGGGTATCGTTACGGATACGGTAGGCAATCCTTATGATATTGGCGTTCGCCACCTGGTTGCCAGCAATGGCAAAATCCATCAGGAGTTGCTTGATGTGTTGAAGATCGCCGAAGCCACGGGGATCTAACGATACATCTTGTGGAGTTAGGATTCTGATTCGAAAAGGAGTTCAAATACCATGAGCGATGAAAAAAATTTGGAACGTGAATTGAATGAACTGCTGACAGAAGGCGAACCAATTAGCGAGGAGGAGCGCCGCGAAGAAGGACGCCGTCGTCT
>DASYFA010000274.1:0-3542 GCA_036498705.1 Paenibacillus sp. | reverse complement strand
TTCAGCGGAATCAGTGAAACAGATTGCCGCGCTCGTGAACTTCATCGTATCGCAGATGGAAGTGACCGGCACAACGATGGTCGAGACCGCCCGGGAGGTTGAGTTAAGCACATCATTGGTGCACAGTGCCGGCGAATCCTTCGGCGAGATCGAGAACCAGTCTAGAGCGACCGCTACAGCGATCAGTGATATTAGCGAAGCTGTTCAGGAGCTCTCGAGCCAGTCCGAGCTATTAGTATTATCGCTCGAAAGTATCGTGGAAATCGCCAATAACAACGTCGATGGTTCCCAGTCCATGTCCGCTGCATCCCAGGAGCAGCTTGCAACGATGCAGGAGGTAGATGCTTCGGCCGGCTTCCTGGCCAATCTATCGGATAAGCTGCACTCATTGATCGAGAAATTCAAAGTATAAGAAGGACAAAAAGGGACCTGCCGTGCAGCTTTAGACTGTACACGGCAGGTCCCTCTGTTATCAAATTAGTTATTTAGAAATGCACCTAGCATCCAGCGATGTTTCTCAAGAGTAGAGACAACGCCAAGCAGCAGGTCACTTGTTGCTTCATCCCCAGCTTCTTCAGCGATGGACATACCTTCGCGCAGTTCCTTATCAAATTCTTCAAAGTCAGCTAGGATAGCAGCTACCATTTGTTCAGGAGATTCATTACCCGCAGCTTCCTTAATGGTTGCAAGCTCCAGAGATTCACGCAGTGTTGCAACTGGCTTGCCGCCGATGGAGAGCAGACGCTCTGCAAAATCATCGATATATCCAGCAGCTTCGTCGTAAAATTCTTCAAATTTGACATGCAATGTGAAGAAGTTATGTCCTTTAACATACCAGTGGAAGTTATGCAACTTCGTATACATGGTTGTCCAGTTCGCGATCAGGAGATTCATTTGTTTTTCTAATGCTTGATTTGCCATTTCTCGTTCCTCCATTCATATTAAAAAACTGTTTAGATTAACGGCGAAATGTTCGTGTTGTGAAACATTTCTTTAAATTTAGACTAAATCTAAATCCTGTTTATATATTACCACTTCCTTCACCTAGATGCAATGATTAAAACATGAATATCACATGAATTTGCAGAAAACTGCACCAAGTAGGATCAACCTAGTTCAAGTTTGCGTTGGAACATCTACTCTTATTCACAAAAAAAAGAAGCCGGCATCTTCATTGCCAGCTCCTTCATCTCACTTCAATCCACCATTAATAAATTGCTTGAAATGCTCCAGACTGCGTTCCAATTGACGAATTCCGTCATCTACAAGACGGCGGTCAATCGCGTCCTCCATATCTACTTGCGGCTTACGGGCGACCATGGCCATCATCTTCTTCTCTTCTTCCCAGTGAGCCTGTCTGCGCTGAATCTCTTTATATTTGTCCAGCAGATCCGTAATAATATCGTAGAACCGCTCGTAATCCATGATGATATCGTCAAGAAAACGGTCTACCTCTTCTTTCTCATAACCCCTCATTTTTACATCAAAATCTTTCTCATGAATGGTTAGCGCATCCAATTTAATGCCAAGCTGCTTGAACAGACTCTTCTGATCATCCAACTTGCGTGCGTAATCATCCTGCATCAGTATCCCTCCATACCACAGGCTTGCTTGTAGCTGACAATTTCTTTTCTTAAGATACCATAATTACGATCATTTATCGACTTTCCCAATCATACACTTCTCATACGCTCCCGGCACTTCCCATAAATTATAGTATGAATGAGAAGTCGGGCCGCCGGAGTCACATCTATTGTACTGATTATATTTGAAAAAAAGAACACCCTCAATTAGGTGCTCCAATGAAATCTACAATTTATTCGAATCTTGAACAGGCTTGGCTTCTTGTGGAGTCTCCTCTATAAAGTCACCACGTGCCCCTTTTCTGAACTCCTTCAGCATTGTACCGAAGCTACGACCAAGTTCCGGAAGCTTGCTTGGACCAAACAGCAGCAGGGCTGCAATTACCAACAAGAGCAGATGAGACGGACGCAACAAATTTTCTAGCACATTTATCACTCTCCCGGTATATCTTATTGAAGATTATACTACTATATTCTCCAAAATGGGAACAAATATTGCAAAAAAGTGAAGATTTATTCATACCTTCATTCTATAGAGGTACAAGAAACCAATAAGGACTCCTGGGCATATGCTGTGGCATCAAGCGAATTAAAAGGAGCGAATATCATGGATTCATATAGTCTAGCTGCTATCGTGGTTATCGGCCTGGCCTCCAACCTAGACAATGCCGGCGTGGGGATTGCCTACGGTGTCAGGAAAATCCGTATCCCCTGGTATTCCAATCTGACGATTGCCTTCATCTCATTTCTGGCTACCTTGCTATCAGGTCTGTTCGGAAGTTGGATGTCCGTGTGGATTCAGCCTTGGATTGGGCAGATGATCGGAACGGTTGTCATCGTTGGGGTAGGCATCTGGGTACTGCTGCAGCCTTATTTTGAGAAGAAGCCCGCGCAGCAAGACAATGATGCAGGCGCGCTTACCCGCCTACTTCGTAACCCGGAGGAAGCGGATAAGGACAGCTCCCAGTCGATCAGTCTAGGCGAATCGATACTGCTCGGGATTGCTCTGGCCATGAATGCATTGGCCGGCGGATTCAACGCCGGAATTACCCGCATAAGCATATGGGGTACCTCTCTGTCCGTAGGCTTATTCAGCTTCATACTCTTAGCCTTCTGTGCAGGCTTCGGTAAGAAATTCGCCGCCGAGAAGTTCGGCAACCGCGCAACGATAATCTCCGGAATATTACTAATCCTCATCGGTCTGCATCAGCTTTTCTAAATACGCGTACTCTACTTAATAAATACATGCCTGCTGCTGCCCCTCTTCTATATCCAGACACAATGATAACTGGATCAGGTGCAGCAGCGATTCCTGCACAACGAAGCTATTTAAGTTCACAATTATCTAGTAAAATGGTTAAATGTATCTATATGTAAAGTTCAAAAAGGTCGGTCGGACTTTTTGAGCAACCACTATATGCAAAGTTCATGTAAGGAGTGGATAAATTGGACTGGCTAACTCGTTATGAAGAGGATCTGGGCCTCATTTTCTCGCGGGCGGAATCGATTCTTGCCACGTTCCCCGAGGAGTTCAGGAGCCCTGCCCTTAATTATCTGGACAAATTCCATGCGCTGAAGGAACAACGTTCCAAGAATTATATTTGCTATCTTCTGCCTTTCTGGCTCCATGAGGAAGTACCTAGCAGCTTGGACAATGTGCATCAGATTTCTATCGCTAACATTATGGGGATGCTGTATTACCACCTGATTGATGAGACGATGGACAACCCTATCCTAGTGTCGAGGCGACAACTTCCCTTAGCTCAGCTTATCCATTCGGAATTTATTAAGATCTACAGCGCACTCTTCCCCAGCCCTTCACCGTTCTGGACATATTACGATAAGTACATAGGAGAATGGGCCATCGCGGTGACATATGAGAATGAACAACATTTCTTCCAGGAGAACCCTGTGCGCATTGGCCACAAGGCAGCACCCGTGAAGTTATCTATTGTAGCA
>DASYFA010000273.1:0-19922 GCA_036498705.1 Paenibacillus sp. | reverse complement strand
AAAATCATCCCCACCGATTGAATCAAATGCGTCTAAAGCTAATTGATACTTTTCTAATAATGAATCAATATCCGATGATGTTTCCATCTCTGTACAAATAGATGTTATTTCATTTTGTATCTTAATAAATTCTTCCGCTATATATTCAAAAACTGTTGCTTCTTTCGTTTTATCTTGTTGAGGGAATTGACTTACATGCCCAATTTTGCAATTCGGGTCAACTTCTAATTTGCCCTCAAACAAATATCTT
The DNA here is from genome assembly GCA_036498705.1 of Paenibacillus sp. Lineage (GTDB taxonomy): Bacteria > Bacillota > Bacilli > Paenibacillales > Paenibacillaceae > Fontibacillus. Next base: position 19,672 of record DASYFA010000273.1, on the reverse strand, counting down.
TCTGGATCCATCAGTATATCTATTAATGTACTTTTCCCATTGCCACTCGTTCCTATAAAAGCGCAATGTTGTGCCTCTTCAAGCGTAAATGAAATGTTTTTATATAGTTCTTTTTGCGGGAATGAGAAAGATACGTTATCAACCTTTATCACAGTATTACCTTCCTTTATAACTAAAATAGTGACTATTATTAGGTGTATTACAAAATATAGATTTTGAGTGTAACACTGTTTACAACCAACTTCAAACCATTTGAATCCCATCGCTTGGAGTATCGGTAAAAAGTTCCACACTGCCTCCTGACGAATAGCCTAGCTGTCCCATTTCTTTCGAGTTGTACAATAAAAACTTGCCGCTACTTGTGATACGGCTCACCCCGATTGATCTTCACCGCGCGATAAATCTGCTCGGTGAGCACCAGCCGCATCAGCTGATGCGGCAGCGTCATGCGCCCGAAGCTGAGCTTCTGCTGGGCGCGACGCAGCACTTGATCGGAGAGCCCGTGGCTCCCTCCGATCACGAACGCGACATGGCTCGACCCGTAGGTGCCGAGCCGGTCGAGTTCGGCGGCCAGCTCCTCCGAGCTCCAGAGCTGGCCGCCGATCGCGAGCGCGACTACATGCGCGCTCTCTTTCACATGCGCGAGGATGCGTTCGCCCTCGCGCTCTTTCACGATCGACACCTCGGCTTCGCTTAAGGTGTCCGGGGCTTTCTCGTCCGCAACCTCAATCATCTGAAATTTGATGTAAGGGTTCAGGCGCTTGGCGTACTCCTGAATGCCAAGCACCAAATACTTTTCTTTTAATTTGCCCACAGCAATAATTTGAATCAACATATAAATCCTCCGTCCCAACGATTAGTCCTTTTCACTCATTTATTGAGAACGCCCGCAGGCGTGATCAGTCTGCCTAGTTCTAACGAAACGTGGTATCGTTATTTGCGCCAAAAAAGGCTGTTAAAAATTCTAACGAAACAGGGTATCGCTATTAATCTCAAAACGCAGATAAAAGCCTGAATTCAGCCCAAATAACGATCGCCAGTTTCGTTAGATTCAAATAGTCCCCGTTTTTACTTCAATAACGATATGGAGTTTCGTTAGAGATAATTGAAGTTCTAAGTTACCCGCTCCATTTTATCAAAAATCCCTATTAAAGTATCCCAGGCCGCGCAATAAACCTGCAAGACACTCGTACTTCCTGCATATCCATATATCAGCATGGCTCTACCCCCCCATCCCCATCACGCGATATGGAGGTATTTTGAATGAAACCTAAATATGTACGAGAGTTCTTCCTCTTTCCCGACATCAGTATCATGTGCGTTATCTTTCTGATCAGCTTCGGCTTTCTGATTCCTAACCTGATGACATCCTTAGGCCCATGGATTGCTCTAGTTATCGGCATGATCGCCTATTCTGCTGCAGAGTACTTCATACATCGCTTTCTGTTTCATATAAGAACCCCAAAGAACCCATTCTTTCTCAAAATGATTAAGCGGCTTCATTATGATCACCATGCCAGTCCGAATGACCTGCATTTGTTGTTCCTGCCCTTATGGTACTCTCTTCCGAACATCACCATCGCCGGGACAGCAGCCTACCTTATCTCGTCAAGCCTTGTGATTACAAGAGCCTTTATTGCAGGAATAATCTTATTCTTACTGTTCTACGAATGGAAGCATTATATCGCCCATCGCCCAGTCACCCCGCTCTCCCCGTGGGGACGCTGGATGAAGAAAGTCCACTTATGGCATCATTTCAAGAACGAGAATTACTGGTACGGTGTCACGAACCCCGTCTTTGACTTTGCGCTCGGAACCTTTGAAGACCAGAAAAACGTAGAACTGAGCCAAACCGCACGAAATCTGGAACAACGCGGTGATAAAAAGCTTGATCTATAACTATTCCTCTCTCTAACCGTGCATTGAAATGCCACTAAACGATTTCAGCCCGACAAACGCCAAGGTTTGCGGGCTGATCTTATCATCACTGCTATTTCTTAATATTCGCCAGTTTCTCCTGGGCCATGCGGATCATCTCTCGGACCATAGAGCCGCCGATCTTACCGCCGATTTTCCCGACCGATTCAGTCGTCAAATCGCTGTTATCTCCCTCCGTCAGCGGAATACCCATCTCCTCCGCCACCTCGTACTTTACATCATCCGGATGGTTGGGGTCTACGTCATAGCCCTCTTTTCTCATCACTTCAGCTTTAAATGACTGCATTTGCTGCTCAACCCCGGGCACGGCATACCTTCTGCGTCTTCTAGACATATCCTCTGAATCACTCTCCACATCTATTTTGGCCTAATATGCCCTGATTCAGCAGAAGATATCCTCCATAAGGTGGTTTTTGAACACGCACTATACGTCCTTTCTTGGTACCCGTCTAGTGACAGCGATCCTATTATTCGCAGGTTTCCCCTAATTTGAGATGGTGGTAGCTGCCATACCACTCATCAGCACCTTTTAACTTCAACCAATTCGCGTCGCCTGACAACACCTGCTGTCCCAAATCAGTTAAGCGAATAACGCATTGTCTAAAAGACGGATCGGTATGCTTATAATCAGGAAAAGTATCCAAGCCCTGAACTTGCAGTAGCGGGTAAGGCTCCTCCGTCATCTTCCGCAAATGATACCAATACTCCAGGTCGCCCATGCCAAGCACATGCAGCCGATCGCCTACATGATGAAACAACTCGTATGGATGAACAATTCCCGCCGACACAGCTTCTAACGTAACTTGTTCAATGATCCCAACTCCATTATCTCTAGAAGGAAGCCTATCCAAATGAGCCTGAAATGCAGCCTGTACAAAAGGCAATGCCTCCGTGTCTTCTTCGACGACCTGGACATGCTTACTCCATTCCTCTGATGTGTACGCCTCCCATACTTTTCGCCCTAATTGAAGCTGGTCCGGCCCAACAGACTGCCATGTCCCTGACAATGTCTGAAGCTGCTTCGCAGAGAGCTGCCCTAATCCCCGGAACAACTTGATACCCGGATACGCACCGATACACAACAGATTTAACTTGGTACTTCCCAAGGATTGATGGGAGAACCAGTTCAATAGATAACAGAGCATCGTCTGATCGAACAAGTCATGCTCGAACCATAGAATAACTTCATCATAGTTAGCAAAGTTTTGGAGGACCTGTTCCTGCTCTTTACAACCCTGAATATACACTTCCGGAGGAATCCCCAGTGTTTGTTGCAAATATTGGGCACGCTGCTTAAGGTTGTCCCCACTCATCTCCCGAAATACGGGACCATGAGGATACACCTCTCTCCATACCAGAATCTCTCCTTGAACTCCGCTCTCTTTCAGCTTATCAGCAACAGAATCCCCGTTTACAATATGCAACATTTTAGTGCCTCCTTCATAGAGATCGAGAAATACGGATATAAAATCAGCAACATGGAGCGAATTTTTCAGCATACGCCGCGCGTCGAACAATCTTTTCTTCAGTGCAGACACAGATACACTTAAATAGTCAGAGATCTCTTGGACGGAATAACCTTGAAAGTAATACAGTTGTACAGCAATTCGCATATTAGGTGATAATTGTGCAATAGAGGAGTATAGAATCTTTTGCATCTCTCTTCGTTCCACCAAAGCTTCCACGCTGGATTGTTCATTCACAATTTGTTCTACTTCATGAATGGGTACGATGGGAAGCTGCTTCCGACGCAATATTCGATAGCATTGGCGCTCCACAATCACCTTGAACCAGCCTGGAAAAGCCGCCTGCTCACGAAGCTTAGGCAAATTCATAAATGCTTCCGCAAATGCCTCTTGAACAGCGTCTTCCGCTAAATGCACATCGCGTAATATTTCATAAGCAACGGTCAGCGCCATCCCTCTAAACTGCTGTACAATGTACTCCTGTGCTGCCCCTTCACCGCGCTTCGCGGCCTCTATCCATTGAAGCACTTCTTGATGTCCCCCTTCATCCGTCTTCTCCTATTCAAGTGTCGGTAACGCTTCAAATGGTTACATATACAATTTCACTTAAGACACTTCGCATTTGGCAATATCTCTCTATATGAACTATGAACATAATCATATCAAACTTAAAATATCCTCTAAACACAAAACCTGTAAAATAGGTTAATATAAGACTATAACTGTGTAGAACATTACATATTCGGAGAAAGTTACGGTGATTACATGAATATCAAGGACGCTCTAATCCTTCTATTCACACATGGGCTGCCTATTTTATTCTTTGCTTATATGGCCACGGATGTATTGCTTCGTAATAAGAAAAAGGTAGAGCATATTCTGCTTAGTCTTGTCTGCTTATGTTATCTTCTTCTGCCCATTTCCTAATCAAACTCACACATTTCGATCAAAAAATGCCGCGAATGATCTACCCTTATATTTTTTATTTGCCACTGCTCTTTGTTGTCATTAATCTTGTAACCGGTGCTGACCTGATATCATCTCAGCAATTCTACGAGCAAGGTATATGGAAGCTGCCTATTTATAATACCGGATACTACATAGCAATGACATCCAGTATGATAATAGACCTTCTCTATCTAATTCCCCTTATCTTTGCAAAGGTAAAGGCAGATTCAAATGAACAGAAATCCATCTACAATTTGTTTATCGGGATCATCGACTCGGTGATCTGGCATGGTGTGTTTGGCTATATTAATTACGGCGCCATCCTACCGCCTTATCCGTATTTATATAGTGGTATCATATGGTGCTACTTTTTGCGTCAAACGATGAGGAGGCATGATTTTCTAAGTTTATATGATAAGCGATATGAGAAGCTATTTCATATGAACCCCGATCCCATCGTTCTTGCCGATCTGAAAGGAATGGTCAAAGAGGCAAACCCTAGGGCACTGAACCTATTGGGCTTAGATAAAATAAATTCCGTTCCTATTTTTGATTTGCTAGGCAGTAAGATTAAAGATCAAATTCAAGCCAGAAGAGTAATCCGCCATGATGAGATAGAGCTCGTACTTGAGAGTACACTATTCATTCTGCAAGTAGATGCCGATTATGTATGGGTTGATAATGAACAGCATGTGCTGCTGATTCTCCGAGATATCACGATGCAGAAGCAATATCAGGAGGAAATCCAGTTTCTTGCCTTCCATGATCCGCTTACAAGGATGCCGAACCGGAGATTTTTCCATGACAAATTGAATGAAGCCTTGGCAGAATCACAGCGTAACAACGAGACACTCGCCCTCTTCCTGATTGACCTCGATAAAATGAAATGGCTTAACGATAATCTCGGACATCTTGCCGGTGATGAAGTGCTGAAGCAGGCCGCCCTTATTTTTAACGAGGCCGCGTCTCCCCATGGCCTGGCTGCCAGAATGGGTGGAGATGAGTTTATCATGTATATTGGTCACTCGCCTTCGAAACAAGAGGTCCGCGATATTGCGGATAAAATGCAGATCAGACTATCCAAATACATGTCCAGGTATGGATTAACTCCTATTGGTATGAGTATTGGAATAAGCTACTACCCGGCTGATGGTATGGATGGACAAGCTCTAATCCATATTGCTGATAACGCGATGTATCAAATGAAGAAGAGTCGTTCAATACAAGAACATGAAGGAGTTGCCACGGTTTAAGGGCCGGCAGCTCCTTTTACTCTACCATTTTCCTATAAGTTGAAAACTATTAGGTAATGTTCAATTATATTTTGCTAAAATGATGGCATAGGAAAAAACTCAGAAAGGAACAAGGTGTCCTATCGTGAATACGATTCTGATTATTGAAGACCAGGAAGATGTAAATCACTTGCTGGCAGAGGCATTGACTACTGCAGGCTATCACGTGAAATCAGCATATACCGGCCTGGATGGAATTAAGGAGATTCAGACTAATTGCTATAACTTAATCTTGCTCGATATTATGCTCCCTTACAAAAGCGGAGACGAGATTCTGAGAGAGATGCGAACCTTCTCGGACGCTCCGGTCATTATCATTTCCGCCAAGGATATGGTTGGTGTAAAAATAGATCTCTTGCGGCTCGGAGCGGACGACTATATCACCAAACCCTTTGATTTAGGGGAAGTTGTTGCCCGGGTTGAGTCCAACTTACGCCGCTTCCAAAGACAGATCCAGGACAACCCTGTCATTACATACAAAGATATTACGCTTAATGAACATACGAAACAGGTTTCTGTTGAAGATACCGAAATCGAGCTGACCGCAACGGAATATATGATCCTAGAACTACTGTTGAAGCATAAAGGAAAGGTGTTCACTAAAGCAAACTTGTACGAATCGATTTGGCAGGAAGAGTATCTCGGTGACGATAACGCCATCAAAACGCATATCAGCAACCTGCGCAACAAGCTCAAGCTAGGGAATCCGGACGAGCAATATATTGAAACAGTATGGGGGCTTGGCTATCGGCTATACCTGGAATAAAAGATAGTTCAGAAAACCGGCCTTTTAAACTCGCATTTAAATTATCCCTTTCCTGACACTTTTCTGTATAGCTCTTGACCTTTTCTAAACCTTTGTTAATTACACTAAGCATATAGAAAGGACAGGTGAAATAGTAATGGCAGAGCATGTACTGAAAACTACAGACCTGACGAAAAGCTATCGCGGAGCCACTGTTTTGAAGCATATGTCGCTCAGTCTAGCCCCCGGCAGAATATATGGTCTAATCGGGCAAAATGGAGCAGGCAAAACGACTTTAATGCGGTTGATCACCGGGCTTAGTTTCCCTACAAGCGGAAGTATTGAGCTGTTTGGCCATCAGGGTGAGGGGAATTTACAGACCGAACGTAAAAGACTTGGCAGCATGATTGAATATCCCAGCTTAACATTAAGCATGACGGCTAAGGAAAATATCAGGCTCCACCGAATTATGCGAGGGATTCCGAACAAGGAGATTGAGGACGAAGTATTGCAGATGACCGGCCTTGCCGATACCGGGAGGAAGAAAGCCAAAAACTTCTCACTTGGTATGAAACAGCGTTTGGGAATCGCGATCGCGTTGCTCAGCAGCCCCGAGTTTTTAATATTGGACGAGCCGATTAATGGCCTTGATCCTATAGGGGTGGTAGAAATCCGAAATCTGCTTAAAAAGCTGAGCGAAGAGCAGCACATGACTATCTTGATCTCAAGTCATAATCTGCCAGAACTGTACCAGACCGCAACGGATTATATCATCGTTCATAAAGGCGAGCTGAAACAAGTCCTTACGCTGGAACAACTGGATGAGCGCTGCAAACATCATATTTTAATCCGCAGCAATGAGTCTGAAAAGCTGGTAAGCGTGCTGGAAACGCAGCTGCATACGACGAATTACAAGGTCATGCCTGATCAAACCGTGAAGCTGTATGATTATCTGGATGATAAGGAACAAGTATCGCGTGTCCTATTCGAAAACGGAATTATCGTCACTAATCTCTCAAACGAAGGCGATACGCTTGAAAACTACTTTATTTCTGTCATAGGTGGTGAAAAGTATGCTTAATTTGATTCAGGCAGATGTATATAAATTACGCAAATCAGCATCTATTAAAGTTATATTTGCAATTACGACGATCAGTGCCGTACTTATGGCAGTAATAGCCTATCTGATACCGCATGGTAAGATTGAAGACAATTTAAGTGGGCTTGGGTTCATGTTCTCGGACATCAACGTGATAAGCATTCTTGGTGCCGTAACGACAGCTGTTCTGATCTGTGGTGACTTTGACACTAAAACCTTCCATGCTGCGATCGCAAACGGGTCTAGTAGATCTTCGATCATCATTAGCAAGACAACCGTTTTCTGCTTGGCCATCCTGTTTGTCCTGCTTCCCTACGCGATAATAACAGGGATTACGCTTAGTACAGGGTCCGAATTCAACATGGGCTCTGTAGCTGTAGGCTTCCTGAATATGATCACCACAGAAGCTGGGAGAGCCTTTACGGCCTCCGAGATATGGAAAACAGTCGCTGTCATATTAACCTTGGCTATCGTATATATCGCACAAGTGAGCATCTGTATTCCGCTTGCTTTTATCCTTAGAAAACCGGTTCTCGTAGTTGCTATTTATTACGGTTTCTCGATTCTAACTGCGCAGCTGGCAAAATTAAGCGATAGTTCAAAGGTGTTTGATCGCATTTTCTCCTGTACACCTTACGGAGGTAACTACACCTTTATCACATTGGCTACGGAAACTGGAGAAATCGTCAAAGCCATCACGATTAGTCTCATATTTATCATTGTCATGCTCGGTATCACATACAGCACGTTCAGAAAATCAGAAATTAAGTAACAGAAGGGTTGGTAGACGCTGTGGCAGCTGTAGTTACATTCCTGGTCATTCTAATCATGGGGCTTATTCTGTATATCGTGTTTGTCCTACGGCAATTGCGCAGTATCAACTGGCAATTGAACAAGCGTCTGACTGAGCATACGCGGCAGCCCGTCAGTATAGAGCTTATAAACCAGGAGCTTATCAATCTAGCGATTCATATTAATAAATGCCTAAAGGCGGAGGAGACCCTCCGTCTTAAAGGCATTCGGGAAGAAAAGAACTTTAAAGAATTGATCACAAATATTTCTCATGATCTGCGCACGCCGCTTACAGCTATTAAAGGCTATCACCAACTGCTGGCTCAGACTGAATTATCGGATGACCAGCAGAAGAAACTGCAAATTGCCCAGAAGCACACAAATGAACTGGGGCTTCTAATCGAACGTTTCTTTGAATACTCCTATCTGGTTAATGCGGAGCAGGAACATGATTGGAAGCGAATTAACTTGACCAATCTGGTGGGAGAGTGCCTCGCAGCGTCTGTCCCGGTGCTTGAGGACAACAAGCTGACCGTTCAGTTCGAGGAGGATCCACCTATCTATATACTTGGCAATCAGGAAATGATCACAAGAATTGTCCAGAATCTAATCCGCAATGCTACCCAGCATTCAACCGGAACTCTGCAGGTCAGCCTGCTTGCAGCCAATCAGGCCATTCTGTCATTTCGCAATAGTATAAAGCCAGCCTCCAGCATCGACGTGAAACGGTTATTTGACCGCTTCTACACTGGTGATCAGGCTAGAAGCAGCAGCACAGGGCTCGGATTATCCATAGTAAAACTATTGGCTGAACAAATGGACGGAAGTACGGATGCATCGCTGCAGGATGACTGCCTTGAGATACGCATTCATTTCCCATTGTGCCGGAATGAAGTTTAAAGCGCCTGAAACAACTGCTCCCCTTTGGTCGCAATGTACTTATACATTCCACCGCATACCACCAACATCATGACTCCGACGCCTGACAAGACAAGATTGCTGTTCACCTGGGATAACACAAACAGTATAGCAAATGGTATCACTATGCTGACAAAGTTCAATAACATAGATACGTATACCGATGCACACTGCTTAATCACAGTGACCTCACTGGTCCACTCCAGTTTAGGAAACTTCAAATTAACGATAACCCCGAGCATCGCTGAATAGCACGCATAGATCATTGGGATCACAAGCAATAGCAAGCTTTCAATCCATCCCGTATGCAAAGATATCATGAGCAGCAAGCAGCTAATCACCGAAATCGGAATGGTGACGGTAAGATTAACCGCTACTTTACTAAACAGGACAGTCTTTTTTGATACAGGCGAGCTTTTGAGTATCCATAGATGGTTACCCTCCAGAGAAATAGAACTCGACGCTGTGCAGCTTAATACGACAATCAAAGAAACGACCATTGGAGCCATACTACCCAAGTATTCAGACAACTGTGGAATTTCGATCAACTGTCCAAGATTCTCCGAGCTAACAAACAAGAGGGCAATCGACGCCACAAGCAGGAAAATCATCATGATACTCGTATTCAGCACATATAAGGAAGAACTAAAGTACCGACGCAGCTCCTTAATATACAAAGCACGAAAAGGAGAAGTTGTCTTCAAAGACCTCATCACGTATCTCCGGCTTGCATGAGAAGTCGTTAAGCCTGTGTGTATCGCTTTATATCTTGTGCCAAGTACTATAGAGAACAAGATGAACGCCAGCACCGAAATGGCAATGAATAATAGTAACGGACCGATTTGATAAGAGCAAACGGCATCTACATACATGGATGCAAGGGGATATAACTTAAAGATCATATCTGCCAATTGCGTACTCACACCTGTAAGCACCTGCTCGTCTCCATTGATTCGGAACGAACCGATCATGACACCAATGATTACAACCATAGTTAGGATAAGGCCGATCATTCGACTCGCTCTAAACCGAGAGGATATCCAGCTGATCAGCGCACCTATAAGAGTAGCCGCAATAATGGGCAATAACGGAATGAACAGGACTGTAATTAGAAAAAATAGATAGTATACTGCTTCAGGATTCACTTTGATCGCATACACTGCACCAGCAGGCAGAATTAGGATCAGAGTGAAAAATAAATTCAGCACATAGAGATGGAGAACACGACTCGCTACCACTTGGCTTGTTTTAATTGGCAACGACATGACCAGATCATAGTCTTTATAGCCAAACAAGACTCCGCTAGCCTTATAGATCGTTGTAAAGAACCCTACCATGGATGCCGCCACCATCATAATGGCTAGCAGCAGATCCATACGTTCTATTTGTTCAAAGGTCAGTGCCAGCCCGTAACTGTATCCAAAGGAAGCTGCTGCAATCATAACCATTCCTATCACAATACCGATGCTGAGTAGAAGAAACTTACGCTTTTCCTTAACATCACGTACGTGCAATGCTTTATTCAATCCAAATGTGGATAGCAGCTGTACCTTCATTAATCTCCATACATTCATCATTTATCGATCAACTCCAGGAACACATCTTCAAGGCTGTGATCACCCTTCACATCCTCTGTCCTGCCATGGGTGATCAACTGACCCGCTTTGATAATAGCAATCTTATTACACAGCTTCTCAGCCACATCAAGTACATGGGTGGAGAAGAAGATGGCACTACCATTCCTGCATAAGTCTGCCATGATCGTCTTTAACGTGTGAGCAGCCTGTGGATCAAGTCCGACAAAAGGTTCATCCAGAACCAACAGCTTCGGCCTATGAATCAGAGCGGAGATGATCGCAAGCTTCTGCTTCATGCCATGAGAGTACGAGGAGATCAAATTCCCTAAACTGTCAGTGATCTGAAAAGCATCGCCATATTTCTGAATAAGCAACTCACGATCTGCTCGTGAGACGCTATAGAGATCGCCAATAAAATTCAAGTACTGTATACCAGTAAGATGATCGTATAGGTCCGGGTTGTCAGGAATATACGCAGTAACCCTTTTGCAGGCAACCGGGTCCTTCTTGATCGAGATGCCATCAATTTCAATATCCCCTTCTTCAAAGTCCAAGACACCAACCACTGAGAGGATCGTCGTCGTTTTCCCTGCCACGTTATGTCCGATAAAACCGTAAATGTCACCTTTCTCAACCACTAGATTCAAGTCATCTACGGCCTTCTTACCACCCTTATAGCTCTTCGTAAAATGTCTTATTGTGAGCATCTTCCCTCACCTCTCCATAGGCGTAATATACAACTTAGCGCAGCATTCTTATCTTCTTTCTATCCGCTTTGCTAGTAGAACAACTATAATACGCTTAGCCTACGCAGATCGTTCAATTCCATCCGCCATTACACAATTCCCCCCCGATAAATTGGACTTTCCGGTGTAATTCTCCATATCCATGCACGAAAAAAAGGATAGAGAAGACCTCCATCCTTTACAGATTATCCACACTGTTTAACATCAAAATCAGTCCAACGATACACATCATCCACGAAAGGGCCGACCCCGCATTCGAAAGCCTGATTCGCAGCCGTTCCAACGGTCTTTGCATGAACCTCCCGAACAATACATGCAGAACAAACAGCACCAACGGCGGCAGGATCATCATGAAATTGTAACCGCCCAAAATGGGAAGCCACTGATAAACCGGCAAATTTGCAGTCGCCATCAGCCCAATCGCAGCAAAATAGGGGAATGCCATCCCCACTTCAATCAAAGAGGTCGTAAATCCAAGAGCAACCATGGATGCTTTGCTTTTAGATTTCGGTCTCGGCAAATCCGCCCCTCTTTTACCCTTCGGATAGAAGAAGCTGGCTGTAAACAAGGCTACGCCAATGACCATCATCGTCCAGCTTATAAACCGATTCTCAAGCATCGAGGAAAAAGTCGACAGCAGTGCATCCAAGCCAAGCATAAAAGCAAAACCCACCGAAAAATAAAATGACGCAACCGTCCCTAAATAGATCATTAAACGAGAACCTATCCGCTCTTTTTCAGAAAGCAGCAAATAGACCGTTACTCCTAAAGTTGCCGGGCTAAGCATATCTAATAAAGCTAACCCGCCGATCATACCCAGCAATTCAAGACTCACGATTCTCCTCCTTGCCTCTTAGCGGATCCCTGTATTGAAGCGATATATATATCATAAGCACGATCCATAAAGTCAAGAATTTCCGTCTCGATCGGATACAGTCCAAGCAGCTCGGATTGCTGAGGGGACTTCCTGAACTCCCATAACTTATCTATAAATTCACTTTCATCTATAAATTGTTCCGCTTGTTTTTCAAGCATGCGGCGTATGATATTCTGGACCTTCGGCGAACCGGGGCCAGTGTTCATATGCTGCTTGAGCTTTCCCAATAGAGCGATCCACTCCATCGAATCAGGGTCCTTCCCATTCATATTGGGAACCTTCTTTAGAAGCTCCATCTCCTTCTCATTAAACATACCCTCCTTGATAGAAGACGATCTTTTTTTGTATTGCTGAGATAACTGAGTCAACTTCTGTACAGCCGCCTGTTCATCCCCGCCTTCGACGACAATCCCGTTGATCAGCTCCCGCAGAGACGACTCTATGCGCTTTAATCTTTGCTGCTCCTCAAGGATATAAGCCAGCTGATTATTCAAACTAGCCAGCCAGTTCCAATCAGAGTCGGACAACATATCTTTAATCTCCTGCAGGCTGTAACCCATTCCTTTGAGGAATTGGATATACTGAAGCTTCTTCAGCTCCTCTTCCGAATAGAGGCGATGTCCTCCTTCGGTTTTGGCTGGTGCCGTCAACAATCCGATCTGATCATAGTACCGGAGGGTTCTTACCGAAATATCCGTTTGTTTGGCAACGTCTTTAATATGAATCAAGCGTGAATCGCCTCCTCTGTCTAGTTCTCTTTATCCTTGAGTGTAGCGTATTTCAGTAGATACCCCAGTCCCAGTCCAATAATGACTCCAGGCAACGCTCTATCCAAAATAAAGCCAATCCCCCCGCCGATAATGACGCACCCATAAATAAGAGCATCACCTTGCTTCATACCTCATATCCCCTTTTTATCAGACTCATTTCCCTTCATAACTTTGGCTGTAAGTTTCTTGTAATTTCATCATTACCTCGATTATACAAAATGACGTAACGTCACTTTCAAGTGTTTATTATCATGAAGCGACCGTGATAATAAAACAAGCCCTCCCCGAAAGGGAAGAGCTTTGTTGTTCTTCATATTTAATTATCACACAACCAAAAACTTGGCCTCATGATCGCATTCTTCACATTTCACCGGTGGATCCCAATCAATAAACTTCGTATGTTCCAGATCTACAACGTCCGGTGCTTCTTCAAACTCTTTAATGAACTTATCGATAGCTACATCTACATGATCTTTGCACACTACATACATATACCTAAAGCATCCTCTCTGTTGCCGCAGCTTCTCAAAGCATACGCTTCTATAATTACAGATTGCCCTGTATCTGTTCTACCATACTCCGGCGCAAAAAGGAACCAATTTGCACATACTTCTGCGTGGAAAATATGTCCCCGTCTTCTATGGGTATCCTCCTGGCGATAATCAGCTACCTTCTTGACTTAAGTCAATGAACGGAATCCAGCTCCTATCTAAAATAAGAGCAGACATCTTCATACAGGAGGTTTATTCTAATGAAAACTATTGAAAAATTATCGGACCAGCGGATATCTGCGTTAACCGCCGGTACATCTCTAATTGTCATGGCACTCGCGGCATTCTTCGCCTACGGCTTCATTCATGGACGCCTTGTAGTGCAGGATAATCCCGCACTGACATTTCAGAACATCCTCGCCTCAGTCAACCTGTTCAAAGCCGAGCTCCTCGGATGGATAATCATTCTAATCTGTGACGTTATCGCTGCTTGGGCGCTCTATATCGTCCTGGCACCCATCCACAAAGGTCTTTCCCTGCTTGGAGCCTGGCTTCGTCTTATCTATTCCGCCATGCTCGGTGTAGCTATCTTGAATTTAGTGTTTGTACTGCTGCTTTCCAAGAACATCCCTTATTTATCTTCATTTAACGCCAATCAGATTCAAGCCCTAATGATGCTATCTCTTGAAGCATTTCAATCGATCTGGTCAATCGGCTTGATCATTTTTGGAGGACATCTTCTCGTTGTGGGCTATTTAGCTCTTCGATCACGTAATATTCCTAGAATCATCGGCATCCTCTTGTTGCTTGGGGGAATAGGCTATATTTCTATTAACTTATGCAATATCTTTCTACCAGGGTATAGTAAATTGATCTCAACTCTTACCCTTATCTTCACGCTGCCAATGACTCTAGGAGAGCTAGGACTAGCCATCTGGTTGCTATTCAAAAATCCTGCTCGTGAATCCGTCTCTTGATTCGGCTTAATGACTCTGGAGTCATGCCGAGATAACTGGCTAATTGATGCTGAGGTACACGTTCCGCTAAATCAGGCCTTCTCCGCATTAATGCCTTATACCGCTCTTCAGGTGTAGAGGAGATGAATGAAGACCATTCATCTTGAGCCTCCCCGAGGTTCTCCTCTACCATCTTGCGGGTCATCGTCTCCAGTTGTGCATATTTGCTGAACATGTCCTGCTCCATATCCAGATCGCCGACAACCAGTACACAGTCCTCCAGACAAGTTAAAGTGTAAGGGGACGACCGATCCTGTCTATAGTAGTTGAAAATAGAAGCAGCTTGCTCTTCGGTATAGAAATTAGAGGTCGTCTCCTTCCCTGCCTCATCGATGGAATATTGCCTTACGCATCCCTTCAGAACAAAATAGCATTTCGTTGGAACATCCCCCTGCCTAAGGAGTACTGTCCCCTTCTTATATTCCTCTACACATATATCATCAATAACCGCTTGTTGTTCCTCTTCACTAAGAGTTGTGAACTTAGACAGATACTTCATTAATATGCTTCTCATTGGACACCTTAATTTCTTAGCTCAGAAATAAGTTCAGAATACTCTCTGTACCGTATTTTCCATTCCTCTTCACGTGATTCTATAGTCTTTTCACCAAGTAATACTTGAATCACATCCAGACATACATGCCAACCGGCCAAGTCTTTAGGGGTGTGATCGGTAATTTGGCTCAGCTTCTCAATCAGTAGCAAGCGGCATCCATCGGATTCCGGATACAACTCGAAGCGGACCCGATCTTCTCCCCAAGTATATCCCAATACGGAGTGCATTTTAAGTTCGGTAATTTCAAGTTCTATATATGTACCATCCTGCATGTTGAACCTAATCATTCCGCCTTTACGGAGCTCGTCTACCTGCAACTCGGAGAACCACTGCTTCAGCTTCTCATTCTCTGTCAGACAAGACCAGACCTCAGCAATGGAATGACTAAAATGACGCTTGAAGCAAGCCATATAACCATCTTCATGGACTCCTATATCTGCTAACATACTATTCCTCCTCATTATACTGAAATAAGCTCTCTTCATGACCAGACATCATTTACAACAGGATTCCCTTGATCTATCCTTGCCAAACGGTAAATTATAAGGCGCATGAGCTGATAAAACAGCATCATGCGCCCGAGTTCCAACTGCTATTATACACAGCAGATTATGTTTATTATCTATCACCAAGCCCTGATTCGATCTCTGAATCGGACGGCTTATCCGTCAACTTACAGTTAGATGTCTGCAGCTTGCCATCGCGGTAGAAAGTGATCTCAAGCGTATCTCCGACCTTCTTCTCGTCGTATAAATACTTGCGGAGTTCCCGTGTCGAAGCGACAGGTTCTTTATCCAGTTGCACAATGACGTCGTTGAGTTGCAATCCCGCTAATTTAGCTGGGCCGTGCGCTTCCAGTACGATGACCCCAGACGTAATATTTTGCGGTAACTTCAACTGCTTGCGCTGCTCAGCATCAATCGGTGCATAAGGATTATCAAGATCAAGCGTATAGACCCCGAGATATGGACGAATAACCTTCCCATACTGCATAATGCCATCCACCGTCTTCATCACATCATTTACCGGAATAGCAAAACCGAGCCCTTCAACGCCCGTATCGGAAATCTTCATCGTATTGATCCCAATCAGACGGCCCTTCAGATCCACCAATGCTCCGCCGCTGTTGCCCTCATTGATCGCAGCATCGGTCTGAATAACTTTCTGCTCCCAATCATAGACCCCATCTTGGTTAAGTGATATGGGAATCAGACGACTTGTATAACTAATGATCCCCGACGTCAATGTCCCTCCAAGTCCGAGCGGGTTGCCGACGGCAATGACCGTCTCTCCGGCCCGCAGTTTATCAGAATCGCCAAGATCAATCACAGAGCTGATCCCCTTGCCATCTATACTCAGTACAGCTATATCGTTAATAGAATCCTGACCAACGATCTCCGCCCCTCGCGACACACCGTCGCTGGACACGACCTCTAGATCATCCGCCCCACTGATCACATGGCTGTTCGTAATAATATAAGCCTTGCCGTCTTCTTGCTTGAAGATCACACCGGATCCCAGCGCTGCATCCTCGTTATTTTTTCTACTGAATTCGTTATGATTCAGAATACTCACGACGCTCGGAGCAACTTTATCGGCAGCGATGCTAATCCGATTGTACGGATCGCTTGGATCCTCTCCGGCACTAACTGTGTTGATTAAATCGACAGGGTTCTTCGAAGGGTGTAATCCAATAAATACACTAAATAGCACCACTACAAAGGTTGCACTAAGCAAAGAGGAGATCAATGAGACTTGCCAGGTGGATAAGCCCTTCTTCCTTTTCTTCGGTGCCCTCCAGCCTTGCTCCTGTTTTGGTGATCTACGCAAATGCCGTCTAGATATCTTTGTGGAGTAAAAATCATCATCGAACAATCCCATCAAGTCTCCCCCTCCATGACTCTGCCCTGGGTATATGAATATTTCTCATCCAGTTCTTCGGCTGGTCAAACCCATCAGAGTCGTAAGTTCCCCTTCAAACTGTATGCCGGTACAGCAAAGCCATATGACCACACAATTTCCAATTTATTTGACGTCAAAATCGACCTATAAGTTTCATCTCCTGAAGCCATTTTCTAATCTTTTTTGGCTGATCAGGAATGTTTGTCCCTAATCTGGACTACACTACTTCTAAGCGATAGTTTTATAGAATTTTTAACTATGTTTTCATTCTATCATATCCTAAGCTACACCGGATGGGACTATAGTATTTTCCAATCAGGGAAATTTCGCTAGTAATCGCTTACAAAATAACTTTTTTCTGTTCTCTACTACCGCCTGCCAATTTAATCTGGTATACAAATATCTCTAAAGGAGCATAACGTCAATGAATTCCAATTCCTTCTCTCCATTGCAAGAAGTGCATATGCTGGCCAAGTTAGCCGACATAAAAGAAGAGCATTACCATCAACTGGTAACGCTCAGCGCAATAATAGAACTATTAATCGAGAAAGGGATGATTACCCGGGCCGAAATTGAGGCAAAAGCAGCCCAGCTGAATTCTTTTATAAGTCCGCCACCGTATCCCACGGTGTAGGTCGATCAAAATAAGTGTCGCATAATTTGAATTCACTGTCCTTATAAAAGCAGCCGCGGTCCTCCATGGCGCCCCGCACCGACATTCTAGCCAGATCCGGTATATTATGTTCACGGCTCAAATGAGCAAGATAGATCCGCTTGATCCGACCGCTCAGAATCTCGCTCATCAATTCGCCGGTCGCTTCATTGGACAAATGACCCATATCGCCGAGAATACGCCGTTTGATATTCCACGGATAGCGTCCCATACGTAGCATTTCGATATCATGATTCGCTTCCAGCACAATGACATCGGAATCGGCTATCGACATTTTCACTTTATCACTGGCATAACCTAGATCCGTACATACGCTCAGCTTCTCCTTACCGTCATAGAAACAGTAGGCTACAGGCTCGGCGGCGTCATGCGAAATGCCGAAGGATTCCACCCTAAGTGAACCGAAATCCCGAGTCTCACCCGTCCCGAGAATTCGACGGTTCTCTTCGGCAATCTTGCCGACTGCCTTCTCCATCGCTCCCCAAGTCTTCTCATTGGCATAGATGGGGAGGTTATATTTTCTCGCAACCGCCCCAAGTCCTTTAATATGATCCGAATGCTCATGCGTTACCAGAATTCCCTGGATCTCTTCACCAGAGACCCCGCGTTCCCCCAGTAGCTCATCAATACGCTTTGCGCTAAATCCGGCATCGATCATCAATGTCGTCTCTCCATTAGCGACCAGTGTCGCATTCCCCGTTGATCCGCTTGATAATACTGAAAATCGTAGACCCATTTCCCCATTACTCCTTCACTTTCTCTGTATTCGGACTGATGACGTCCCCGCTGATTCCCTGCACGTAATACTCTTTGCCGCTCTCCAGAATAAACCGCCAAGCCGGCGATGCAGGAAGGTGGGCATCCGAATTGAACACCTCGCCATAATAGCCAAGCTCTATCTCTGTAACGACCGCACCATCCGGAAGGAAGTTCTCGATCAAATTACCAAGAGCTTTAGAAGCGGATAATACCCGTTGCTCCTTCTCATCCCCCGGATCGCTGATCTCAATCTTAGGTTGTGTATACGATATAATTTTCTGCTCGCTGTAATAGAGCGTAAGATTAATCTTGAATAGTGGCCATTTGCCATCGACCAGAGGATGCAGTATGAACTCTCCAGCCCGGCTAGCCGCTTCATCATATCGGTATTCCCCGATATCGGGGATACTTCCCTTTAATGCGTTAACCAATTCCTTACTCGTAAAGATCAGCTTGCTATCTACAGGCGACTCCAGATCGATCATTCGGTCATTCTGATCCCCGTCTAAGAAGCGATAAGAGATCTTCGGTAGCGCAGGCGTATCTCCCGGGATTTTCGCCAGAATCTTGATCCCCTTCTCATCCATCGCCTTCTGAATATTACTCTCCAGAGAAGTGAAGTCCAGATTGGAATCCGCCTGCTCCTGCAGATCATTCCATAGCTGATAACCAAGTACCAGATTTAGCAGCAAAAAAGCATAGATCAACACATTCTTCGCACGGCTCCAATCCATCCTTCAGCCTCCTTTCCGATCTCCACGCGTACATTAAATCATTAAGCTGTAGATTGGTTTCTATCACGACCACTCCCACCCTATGGCAGAATTCTTGTGGCCCCGTTCTGCAGCTCAGCAACCCACATCGGTGTCAACTTGAGCCCCTCCTCACCAAACGAAGGGAGATAAGCAGGATACAAGCGCTTAATAACGGATTCCCGGCTTAACAGTTCAAGCTTCTTCCGCAGTTCTTCCCCGCCTGCTAGCTGTACGACCTTCTTGTCCGAGCCATCCCCGATTGAATAGATCAGTGACCGCTCATAACCCATAATCGTCCCTTGGCGAAGTTCAAGCGAGATAACGCCGTAGCGGAAGGTCGATTGATCAATGA
>DASYFA010000272.1:0-9106 GCA_036498705.1 Paenibacillus sp. | reverse complement strand
CCATCTGGCCTGGACGGACTTTGATCATGATGATCAATTGAGACGTAATAGCGAGGAGATCGAGGCTATGCAAGCTGAAGCTTTTGCGGCTACACTGCGGACCGGCGTAACGACGGCGCGCGATGCGGGCGGGCTCCTTCCAGGCACCGTGGTCCATCTCGTTCAGCATTATGGACAGCCATTAAGAGTACAGACCAGCAGTGATATGCTGGGGGCAGCGGATGCCCACGGGGTGAAGTATTTGGAGCAACGTATGAAGGAGATCTTCGATACAGGGGCAGGATGGATCAAGATTATGGCGACAGGGGGCCTTGGTGCACCTGCTGAAAAAGTGCTTGATCCGAATTTTTCGCAGGAGGAGTTCTCCTTTATAGTCCGCCATGCGCATGCTCATCATAAGAGGGTAATGGTTCACACCTGGGGCGGAGTAACAATTGACTGGTCCATCCAGGCCAAAGTGGAATCTATAGAGCATGGAATGTTTCTGACTGAGGAACAGGCGGAAGGGCTGGCCCAATCCGGCGTAGCCTATGTGCCAACAGCTTCGATATATCGCATCGCCGCTGATCCATCAGGTGTGTTGGCGCTGCCCCCGGTTATTTGCGATCGCGCTGCCCGAGCTGCGGAAGCTCATCCTAGAGCGGTTGGCTATGCTAAGAGAGCGGGAGTTCGCATCGGCTTCGGCACGGATTATGCCACGCCTGCACTTCACGGCTCCAATCTTCAGGAGTTGGATACGCTGCTGGATTATGGCTTAACCCGGGTGGAAGCGTGGCAGGCCGCCACGGCGACCGCCGCCGAAATTCTCGGCAGCGGCCACGAGTTGGGACAAATCGCAGAAGGATATATCGCCGATGCTATTATTTTTGATACCGATCCATATCAGGCAGCGAATGCAACCCAGCTTCGGCAGAGCATTGTCTCCGTCATTACCGGAGCCGCCGAAGCGGATTTGATGTAGGTCGTAGCTTTGTTCGCAGCCTTGTGGCTGATTCGCCGTGCGACCAGGGTGAGCTCTAACGAAACGTGGTATCGTTATTCAAGCTAAAAGGGGCATCTGAGAATTCTAACGAAACAGGGTAACGTTATTTAGCCCAAATAATGCCTTAAAGCCTGTTTTTAGCCCAAATAGCGATACATAGTTTCGTTAGATTTTTTTTGCTCTTGTTTTTGCGGAAATAGCGATATGTAGTTTCGTTAGAGTAATCCAAGGGCTTTCACTCAGCCACTTTCGTCATCCAACCATCGTTCTATCTCAGGCATTCTCGCAGCATAACGCTTGAGTGCATTTATGGTCTCAATAACTTGTTCCGTCCCCAACTGTTGTTCTTGCTCATCTGCGCATTCTATCCACAAAGAGCGTTTCAAGTTATATTCCAACCAGCCTAGCATCCCTAAGAACCCGTTCTCTAGGACTATTCTCCAATCAGTCTGAATAGGGCCAAATCTACTTTTATATCCTCGTATGAATGCTGAGAATCTATCGTGGTCTAGCAGTCCCGATTCATTTTCAGACCAGTAAATAGCTGTTTCGGTTAAGCTTTGCATTGGATTGATATGACCTGATGCTTCCCAATCGATCAATACAGGAACAAAGCGGTTCCACAGTACATTTTTAGAGTCTAAATCTAAGTGACTAATTACCGTATTTGAGGCAAGTTGTTGTGCTGCATTATTAGATCTCCGGGTCCAGTCATGAAGCAGATCGATCGTTTCTTGCATTAAATTAACCCAGTTGGCATGAT
This sequence comes from Paenibacillus sp., assembly GCA_036498705.1. Taxonomy (GTDB): domain Bacteria; phylum Bacillota; class Bacilli; order Paenibacillales; family Paenibacillaceae; genus Fontibacillus. Next base: position 7,361 of record DASYFA010000272.1, on the reverse strand, counting down.
TCATTTGCCCATGTTGTAAATAGTCGTTCCACTCTGTAAGTTTGGTAGCGTCTGTATTGTCTTTAGAAATATTTAGATCGGAAAAGTCCATCATATGTATATCTGCAAGGATAGCTCCCATTTTCTCGCAGTGAACCAAATTAATTTCGTTCGCTTTCAGACTACTGCCGTCAACCCAAGCGAATACGAGATAATATTGGCCGTCTAAATGTTGTAATGAGGTCTCGTTAAACTGCTTTGCCGGAAGAGCTGGGAGGTTATTTGCTGCAATATTAGCGATTTTCTCTGAATTGATGTAGTTCTGCAGCGCTGTAGTCCTGCTCATGATCTGAGGATTCAGGGCTTTAATCGCATATTTTCCCTGCGTCGTTTCAATAGCATACGTTTTATGAAGCAATCCGCCGGTCAAAACTTCAGGACTACTAATCAGATCTCCAAGTTGTAGGGTCAGACATAGTTTTTCAAGGTTCACATTGTATTGTAGGTTATTCAATTTTAATCCCCTCTTTGAAGTTTTAAGGTTGTAATCACCCTATGCATTCAACACCAGCTCCACCTTCGTGAGATGTTCCTCCATCCGTTGGGAGGCAAGGGCTTCATCTTGGAGGGAAATGGCTTCATAGATCAGCTGGTGCTCCTTCAATAGCTGCAAGGCTGAGGCGCGTTCGCCGAACAGCCACATGCGACGTGTGCTGCCCATATGCTTTGCGCATTCTTGGTGGAACATAGCGAGCATAGGAACAAGGATCGGATTGTGGCTGGCTTCAGCCAAATAGACATGGAATTGTAGGTCATCCTGCTGGCTATTCTCCTCGTCCTCTAGGTGCTGTTCCATTCGCTTCAGACAAGAAGACATTCGAGCGAGATCCTGCTCAGTTCTTCTTCGTGCTGCGAGCGCGGCTGAGCCGACCTCGACCAGCTTGCGGGCCTCGATCAAGGAGCGGAGCGAATCCATATCTGCAAGTGAGCTGAGCAATTGCTCGGCAGGATTATGCTCCGGTCTACGTGCGAAGGTACCTCCGCCGTGACGGATATCTAGCCAACCCATTGCTTTTAGAGCGCTTTGGGCCTCGCGAATCGTTGATCTGCCCACTTGATATTTCTTGGCTAGTGCTTCAACCGAAGGAAGCCGCTCTCCTTCGGCATAGCTGCCGTCTTTCAATTGTTGGAGCAGATGGTCGGTGACCAACTCCGCTCCTTTTTTCATTTGTATATGGTACATCATTGAGTTCCCCCTGCTTATTTATGTTTGAGAGGCTGTATAATCCTCAAGTCTATATTCCTTTAAATTTTAAATTAAGTCTATACATGCGCTTTCATTATAAGGTATAATATCCCAAAAGTCATCAGATGACCTGAACAGTTACTTAAAACTAAGCTGTTTCTGTCCAGAATATCACCCATTGGTTACCAATCAAATTCATTGCAATCATTTAATTTGTATGGATTCGGCTTCATCCACGATGAAGACAGGAAGAGGAGAGGTGCAAATGAGATGCTAGATTCTGAGGTAAGACAGTCATTGCTTCAGTTGCTTGGTCCAGAACGGTTCCGGGATGATCAGGAGACCTTGGTCACCCATTCTTATGATGCTACCCCGATGCTGCAATCACTGCCTGATGCGGTGGTCTACCCGGAGACGACTGCTGAGGTGCAAAATATTCTGAAGCTTGCCAATGAGCATCGTATTCCGATCGTTCCTCGAGGTGCTGCTAGCAATTTATGCGGCGGGACCGTTCCTGTACAAGGAGGCATCGTGGTAACGATGTCGCGAATGAATAAGCTCCTAGAGTTAGATACCGACAACCTGACAGCCACCGTGCAGCCTGGCTTGAATACGAAGAGGTTTCATCAGGAAGTAGAGAAGCGTGGGTTATTCTACCCGCCAGATCCGAGCAGTATGGTGATCTCTACATTAGGCGGTAACATTATGGAGGGCGCAGGGGGATTACGTGGTCTCAAGTATGGTACGACCAAGGATTATGTAATCGGCCTTGAAGCGGTGCTTCCTTCAGGAGAGATCATCCGTACGGGCGGCAAACTGTACAAGGATGTGGCTGGTTACGATCTGACGAAGTTGCTTGTTGGTTCCGAGGGGACTCTGGCGATGATTACGGAGGCGACCTTGAAGCTTTTGCCTGACCCGGGAGTACGTCAGACAATGCTGGTTGCTTTTGCAGACATTTATGGCGCAGCTCGCTCAGTCTCACGCATTGTCGGCGCGCGAATTATACCTGCCACTCTGGAAATCATGGATCAGCTTACGATACGTGTGGTAGAGGATTATAACCATATCGGTCTTCCAACGGATGTGCAGGCTATACTGCTGATCGAGCAGGATGGGCAAGAGCTGGATCATGTGAAGAAGGATATGAACGATATTAAAAATATATGTGCTGCGGAAGGAGCAACCGACATTCGGATGGCCCAAGACGAAGTTGAAGCGGGGCAACTGATGATGGCGCGCCGGAGTGCACTGTCCACACTCGCTCGGATCTCACCGACGACAATTCTGGAAGATGCCACTGTACCACGCTCTGCCATCGCTGATATGATCCTGGCTATTAATCGGATAGCTGAGAAATATCGCGTTAATATATGCACCTTCGGACATGCGGGGGATGGTAATTTGCATCCTACATGTACAACAGATGCCCGCAATGAAGAGGAGATTCATCGTGTAGAGGAAGCGTTCGCGGAAATCTTCGATGAAGCGATTTCGCTTGGCGGGACGATCACAGGTGAGCATGGCGTTGGGACCGTTAAGGCTCCTTATCTGGAATGGAAGGTTGGTAGTGCGGGCATTGATGTGATGAAGGGCATCAAGCAGGTGTTTGACCCGAACGGTATCATGAATCCTGGTAAGATCTTTGCTAAGTCAGCCCGTAAAAGGCTGGTGATCTCGAAATGAGCGCTCCTAATCCTAAAATGGAACGGAACCCTTCATTATTTACGCTGCAGCAGGAGCTTGCTAAGCAACTGGATTATAATGAGCTGATGAACTGTATGCGCTGCGGCTTCTGCCAGCCCTCCTGTCCGACATATCAGGAGACAGGTATCGAGGCGGCTTCACCACGGGGGAGGATCGCACTCATGAAGGCGGTAACGGATGGTGTAATGCAGCCGGATGAGTCATTCCGTCAGCAGATCAATTTGTGCTTAGGCTGCCGGGCTTGTGAACCTGTATGTCCATCCGACGTGAAGTATGGTCAGCTTCTGGAGCAGACCAAGTCGGTACTGTTCGAACAGCCGCTTCGCTCTGCTAAGAAAAAGAGCGAACGGACTGAAGCTGCGTCCGACTCTAAGCCTGAGCCTAATCAACCGATGAACATGAAGCGGCTGCACAAGCTGGTGAAGCCAGCCTTTAAGAGCCATAGCCGCATGCTTTCTCTTAGCGTTATGCTAGAGAAATATCAGCGTTCCGGATTAAAACGCTATGCTGCGAAGAAGAAGCTGCTTCGATTTTTGCCTGATCATATGCAGACTTTGGAGCGTATCCTGCCGCAGGCTGACAGTCAAGGCGTAGCGAGACGGGTGAATGCCAACTTTCTTCCAGCCAAGGGAGAGCGTATCGGAATTGTAGGCATGTTCCGTGGCTGCATTATGGATGTGCTTTTCACTGAGACGAATGTGAATACGGTGAACCTGTTGAGAGAATCGGGCTATGATGTCGTTATTCCTGAAGCGCAGGGCTGCTGCGGAGCATTGTTCTCACACAGTGGTGACCTGGAGACAGCGCGGGAGTTCGCCAAGAAAAATATCCAGGCCTTCGCTGAAGCCAAGGTCGATTATATTGCCTCCAATGCCGGCGGCTGTGGAGCAATGCTGATTGAATATGACCATCTGCTGAAAGAGGATGCAGAGTGGTCAGAACAAGCGGAGCATTTTGCCAAGCAGATCAAGGATATAAGCGAGCTTCTGCTTCGTTCCGAACGATGGAAGTCGCTAAAAACAACCGATCAGGAACACGGACATAGCGAATCCGCTGAGCCTATGCATCGGGATACAGTTACTTATCAAGATTCCTGCCACTTGCGCAATGTAATGAAAGCAGGCCAGGGACCAAGACAACTGCTTCATCTCCTGCCCGATTTGAATTACGTTGAGCTCGAGGGGGCAGAAGGCTGCTGCGGATCAGCCGGCATTTATAATCTAGTGCAGCCAAAGATGGCGAACGATATACTTGATCGTAAGATGGGCAAGGTGGATGAGACGGGAGCATCAATCATTCTGACGAGCAATCCCGGCTGCTTGCTGCAGATGAAGATTGGTGTTGAGCGGGAGCAGGCACAGGATCGCCTGAAGGTGATGCATGTTGTTGATTATTTTGCCGAGAAAATAATGAGGTAGAGTGCAATAACAAAGACGTATTAATTATCCTGCATGCAGGTTAAGCAATACGTCTTTTTGAATAAACTATTTTCTAATTAAGAAGGTACTACAATCGCTTTAGTTACATTTAGCTTTGGATATGAAGCCATGAATTCTGGCAGTTCATCTAACTGGATACGGTGACTGATGAGCGGCTCAATTTGTACAATGTTCTGAGCAATGAGTGTAATGGCTTCCTCATGGGTGTACGGATTAATAAATGAGCCCATAATCCGTAGCTCTTTACTGAATACGTTAAATGGAGAGAAGCAGGCTTGCGCATCTGGTGAGGCAACACCGAAGATCAACACCTGTGCACCTTTGCGCGCTGCTTTAATAGCTAACTCAACGGATTCTGGCCGACCGACACATTCGATAACGATATCAGCAGAGTTCTGAAGCCCCGCGGCCTCATTTGGATCAAATGGTGACACGACATGATTTGCGCCAAGCGTCCGCAGCAACTCATGCTTGTTTTGGTTTGGCTCGCTCACGGTGATGTGCGTAACGCCTGCCGCTTTGACAAGCTGGAGGAACAACTGTCCAATAAAGCCGCCGCCAGCGATCAACACATGATGATTTGCCCGCAGATCCAATTTCTTATAGCCATGTAGCACACATCCAAGTGGCTCGACCATGGCCCCTTCGATCATACTCACATGTTCCGTTAATTTGTAGCAGTTGGAAGCTGGAACAACGCATCGTTCAGCCATTCCACCGTCCCGTGTTACGCCAACAGCATTTAACTTATCGCACAGGTGAGCACGTCCATTACGGCAATACTCGCATGCTCCGCAATAGATATTCGGATCAACGGATACACGATCTCCCTGCTGTAAAGTGGATACACCTTCACCTACGGCCACGACAACTCCCGAGAGCTCATGACCGAGCACAATCGGAGGATTTACCTCGGCGGAGCCGGGATGACCATGATAAATATGCTGGTCTGTGCCGCATATGCCGCAACAAGCAACTTGAAGCAGAACTTCATTGTTGCCAGGCGCTTGCTCAGTCCACTTTTCGACTTTCATATTTAATGATCCGTGAAGTACTGCAGCTTTCATGATGCTCATCTCTTTTCCTTATAATGTTATAGAGGTAATTCAAAAAGTCTGCTTTTGATCACGAAGTGAATCAAGAAGTAACACGGCATCGAATCTTGAATTCAGCCGGGCCTTCCGGTGCTCACGTACCCAAAACGTACGCTCTGCTCCTCAGTCCCTAGCTTCATCCAACCTTCTCGGTGCTGAAAACCAGTCTTTTTGAACATGCACTTATAGTAGTGTGATGTTATTGCCATCAGTATTTAAGGCAGATACTCGAAGTGTCTCCCAAGGGATCGTCTTGCCATAAGATTGCTTGACCTGAATCTCCTTGGTTTGGCCTGGAAGCAGATCGAAGAAGTTGTCATTCATGACAAGCCATTCTTCGTCCAGTTCAAGCTTAACCATGCGTGCTACCTGATCTGTCGATATTCGGACAAGACCAGCTGACTTATCAACGCTCACCTGCAGTTGCGCTAGATTGAATCGGATGTCCTTGTAATCACGTAAGAAGATGAAGTTATCCTCGGTAATAGAGCTTGCGGAACTCGCGACACATACAACTTCTGCTGCGTCGGCTCCAACTGTCAGATCTAGTTCAGTCAATGTAGCAACCTGCAGCTTACTGTTTGCAGGAACCAATACATCGAACTCATGTGTGGACAACATAGATCCGTCCATTCGATACACAGTTAGTCGTACCGTATCGTTATAATCTTCAAGTCGGTCGTTCAGTACCCACAATTTCAGATCCTTCCCTGGATCATGATCAGCAGTTATCAGCACAGGTGCAAAAAACTTGCGCGCATAGTGATACGCTGCCTTCGGGAGTCCATAATAGTCAATTACCGACCAACTCGTTCCTGGCCAGCAATCGTTCAATTGCCAGAACAGCGCCCCGCTCGTATCCGGTTTGTTGCGGCGGTAGTGCTCGATACCGTATTTTAATCCTTCAGCCTGGGTCAGCATGGAGTAGTTCAAATACTCCTCTATATTACTAGGGGCACCTGTATATCCTTCCATGAGAAGAATGCCTTTCGGATGGTGAATATCCTTATTGCGGTACATCATTTCATCACTGCCCCAGAAGAATTGGTTCTCTGGTATGTTGCGCTGCAGAGTGTAACGATTGGATGATGCATGCATACCGAATTCGCTTGCGAACTTGGTCATGTCGCCTTTGAATTTCTTGAAAGATAAACCTTCAACGCTATAGTCCTGCAACTGCGGCTGACCGAACTCGCGTGGTTCGATATTGCCATGCCACACTTGCCAGTTATGAGTGTCACCTTCTTCACGCGAGTTGTGGTCGTTACCCCCATAAGGTGAACTAGGCCAGAAGGTTCGTGTAGGATCGAGCGTCTCCAGCAGAGCAGGCATCAGCTCGTGGTAAATTTTCTCGCCATAGAACGGATGTGGAATCTCTCCGCTTGAACTGAGCGCCTCGTACAGCCAATCGTTCTCGTTATTGCCGCACCACAAAGCGAGGCATGTCCGGCTACGCAGTCGTCTCACGACCTGTTCGATCTCACGCCGCACATTATCCATGAAGTTGCGGTTATAGTCTGGATAGAGGGCACAGGCAAACATGAAGTCCTGCCACACGAGCAAGCCAAGTCGATCACATTCATCGTAAAATATATCGCGCTCATAGATGCCGCCTCCCCAGACACGCAGCATATTCATATTAGCATCCTTCGCCATATGAATGAGATGCTGATATCGGGTATCTGGCACAGCAGCAATAAAGCTATCTATAGGAATCCAATTGGCTCCTTTAGCAAACAGCTTTACGCCATTTAATACGAAGGTGAAGGCGTGCTGTCCATGTTCATCCCGTTGCATAAGTTCAAGCGTACGGATGCCAAATCGCTGTTCATGTACGTCAACAGACTCTTCATTACACAGAAGCGTTACTTTCAAATGATAAAGATACGGTTCACC
>DASYFA010000271.1:0-5691 GCA_036498705.1 Paenibacillus sp. | reverse complement strand
ATGCCACAAAGCCAGGATTGCAGGAGTTCTCAACAACCTGCAAGAATGACTGACTACCATGTCCGCCTCTCTTCCAGCAGCGCAGTGTAGCTCCACCTACCTTCGCATAACCCGGATCGAAGAATTGATCATGCTTTAGGTCTACCTTCTTCTCCTCCAGGGCAGCTGCCAGTGTAATAATCTTGAACGTTGAGCCTGGTTCATAGGTCATCCAAATCGGAAGATTTCGGTTATATACCTGCGGGTCAACATCTTGATAGTTAGATGGATCAAATCCGGGTCTAGACACCATCCCTAATATTTCACCTGTCTTCGGGTCCATTGCGATCGACAGAGCCGAATTAGCCTGAAGTCTAGCCATAGCCTGGTCTAGTTCACGCTCCATAATGCTCTGAATCGACTTATCGATCGTGAGTTTTAAGTTCAAGCCATCCTTAGGTTCTACATAAACTTCTGAAGAACCCGGCATTAATCGTCCTCCAGCATCCGACAAATAGGAGACGCTACCGTTCATCCCACTCAGCTCACTATCATACTTGCTTTCAAGCCCAGTCAGCCCCTGACTGTATCCACCGGTGAAGCCCAGTATATGTGCGGCAAGTTCTCCATAAGGATAATATCTTTTATTATCTTCAGCGACAACAATACCCGGTAGATCCAAATCACGAATTTGCTGTGCTTTTTCCATCGTAATTTTGCGACCCCCGGGCTGTAGCCTGACTATGGATTCTTTCTTTGTGACTACCTTAAGCACCGCTTCCTCGCTCATCCCGAGCAAAGGTGCCAGACTGTGTGCCGTGGTCTGCGGCGATTTCACCTGTACAGGAATCGCCATAACCGTTGGAGTCGTTACATTATAAGCGAGTACATTCCCATTGCGGTCACTAATCTCGCCGCGCTTCGCGGAATAAGGAATGTTACGCCGCCAGGAATCCTCTGCCTTTGCCGACAACTCCGCTCCCTTACCCAGTTGTACATAAGCAAGCCGGGCAACCAGAGCCATAAATAGCACACATAGCATAAACAGCAGCAAGAACAATCTTCTTCTTATCGTAAGCCTGGAGATCTTCATCGAAATGGCCCCCCTGTTTCATCCTGAGCATAATTGGTTTCATATCATCAATATTCAGGACAAACAGGGGTTAGAACAAGCTATGGGGAAGAACCCGAGGCCTCACCGGCATTATCTTCCGGAACAGCCTCATCGTTCTGCTCATCTTGACCCGATTCCTCGCCTTCCTTGATCATAGGCTCTAGAACAAGATCAATACGTCTCTTGCCATTCTCCTTGGTCAGAGTCTGAGAGACAACATAGCCTTCTCCTTCTATTTTCACTTCTACACCTATTGCAGAGAGTAGCTCCATCGCATCGCGCAGGGACTGGCCCTTAAGGCTTGGGATATTTACTTTATCCCCTTCTTCCGACAGTAGATACATATGCTGTCCGGTCTTCAATATGGCGCCCGATTTGGGAAATTGAGAGACCACTTTAGTCCCCTTGCCAAGCGTTGCATAGTTAATGCCAAGTCCTGCAAGCTTGTTCTTAGCTTCTTGGACTGTCAATCCTTTCAAATCAGGAGCCTTAACACCGTTATTAGCAATATCTGTTGTTGTCTTGTTATCAAACTTCTTTGGTACTCCCAGATATTGCAGTGTTTGATTCATAATCTTCTTAAAGATTGGCGCAGCCGCCGTTCCTCCGCCCAGATCGGAATCCTGAGGCTCGTCGATAAGTACCAGCATAGCAACTTTTGGGTCATCAACAGGAGCATATCCGATAAAGGATAGAACCTGCTTCCTTTTATCATATTTTCCGTTGATTACCTTCACAGCAGTACCGGTCTTACCTGCAATCCGATACCCATCGATGTAAGCGTGACGTCCGCTCCCGATCTTCAAATCAGAGACGACTTGCTCTAGATATTCGCCTGTCTGCTTCGCACTTTCCTGGGAAATAACTTGTCTTATGACCTCAGGTTGTGTAACTGTCTTCTCACCAGTAAGGGGATCAGTTATAGACTTGACGATATGCGGCGTCATCAGCTTTCCTCCGTTAGCAATAGCTGCTACTGCAGCAACCTGCTGCAAAGGAGTGACCAGCAATTTACCGTGCCCGTAGGTCATCGCTGCAAAGTCCGCTTGTTGTTCTGGAGACACAACGCCCTTAGCCTCACCCGGAAGCTCTATCCCTGTAGTTTGTCCAAAGCCGAAGTTATCAACATACTGTTTCATACGGTCAGGTCCTAGCATTTCATAACCTAGTTTGACGAAGGCCACGTTACTAGAACGCTTAACCCCTTCCAAGTACGGGATGCTACCCCAACCTGAGCGTTTAACATCATGGATCGTCTGTCCAGGGACACGAATGCTACCTGACATATAGTAGGCGTTCGGATTGAACAGACCCTCCTGTACCGTAGCAGCCAAAGTAACAATCTTAAAGGTTGAACCCGGTTCGTAGACCGACTTGATAGCATGATTGTAGAAGTTCTTCTGTTCAACATCCACCCAGTATTCATTGGGATTATAGCTAGGCAGGTTGGCCATCCCTAGAATCTCCATCGTCTTCGGATCTGCAGCTATCACAGTCATACTGATTGGCTTCAATTGGTTGAATGCCTCTATCATCGCATCCTGAATATAATACTGTATTGTATCATCAATTGTTAACTGGATTTCATTGCCATCTTTAGCTGGGGTATACACTTCGCTAGCTTTAGGAATCTCAATCCCGCGGCCGTCGCTTTTATATTCAATCGCCCCATTAGTACCAGTCAGCTCTTTATCATAGTAAGCCTCAATCCCGGAGACGGCATTTCCTTCACGATCCGTATAGCCAAGTACATGCGCTGCTAGAGTGTTTTTAGGATAATAGCGTTTGCTCTCCTTCAGCAGTAGAATTCCTGAATCCGGAATTTTATGTTTTTCTTTCAATTCATCTGAGAACTTCTCCACCCGGTCGCTAAGCTCCTGATCAATCTTCCATCCCTCATTTCTTACTTCACGTTGTGGATAGAAGCTACCATCGTCTCGCTTAGCATTTACAAGTTTTCTTAATTCACCTTCATCCTTGTTAAGCAGTTGATGTAAACCTTGTACAACCTCCTCCTGCAATCCGTATTTATTGATAATTTGCGGATTTACTGCGACAGTGTAAGCCGGAGCATCAACAGCCAGCACATCACCCTTCCGGTCCGTAATCGTTCCCCGGGTTGCAGTAAGCACTTTTTTCTTAGACCACTGAGTCTCTGCATAACTCTGCCAGAAATTGCCTTCAACGACCTGAACCCAGAACACTCTGAGCATCAAGACAGCAAAAAAGAGGGTAATGATTCCCCCTATTAGCAGTGTACGAAGCTTTATTCGTTTGATCATAATAAGAACCTCTTAATACTTATTTATCGTACAAAAATTTACATTTAGTGTCTGAGTTACTGTTACTTACGAAGCCGGAACCTGAACGTGAACACCTTCATCTTGCGGCTCTACATACCCCAGTTTAGCTGCTTCTTCCGGGATCCGTTCCTCCAGCTTCTCCTTCTGGATCGACAGTTCCTTCACTTGGACGCCAATATTTTGAATATCCGTGTTAAGATTGAAAACTTGCCGTTTAATACCATACAATTGCGAATTTTGCCATAGCAAGCCACCCATAATTCCGACACAGAACAGTATCGTCACCATATACAGTAGCTTCTCGCGAATGGGAAGCGATGACCTGCGTGTGACAACCTTAGTCGTTTCACGGTAGCGCGGATTCTGCCCACGTGCCGCCGCCTTCTCTTTAACTGCTAAATTTCCGCGTGTATACGCCATCTCACTTTCCCTCCGCTGTTTCCGCTATAGATTTCAATTTCTCCGCCACGCGCAGCTTCGCCGAACGCGCCCGGGAATTATGCTCCAATTCTTCCTCTGAAGGAACGATTGGTTTCCGGTTCACTAATTTCAATTGTCCTTTGCCCCCGCAAACACACATTGGAAAATCCGGCGGACAAGTACATTTCTCGACATAACTAGCAAAAATCTGCTTACAAATCCGATCCTCCAAGGAGTGGAATGTAATGACCGATACCCTGCCTCCTGGAGCCAGGCAACGAACTGCCGCATGCAATCCTTCTTCAAATGCTCCCAGCTCATCATTTACTGCAATACGCAACGCCTGAAAGCTTCGCTTGGCCGGATGTCCTCCGGTTCTTCTCGCTGCCGCAGGAATACCTGCCTTAATTAATTCGACCAGCTCACCTGTCGTCTCGATCGGCGATATTTTCCGCTGATCTACAATGACCTTGGCAATCCGTCTCGAGAATTTCTCCTCACCATATTGGAACAGAATCCGGGCGATCTCCCGCTCCGGCCATTCATTGATGATATCTCTGGCCGTAAGTTCGGCTGATTGATCCATCCTCATATCTAGGGGTGCATCAGCGTTATAGCTAAATCCCCGCTCCCCTTCATCAAACTGTGGGGAAGACACACCTAAATCGAACAATATACCGTCTACCTGAGGCAGACCATCCTGTATTGGAACGAAATCAAGTTCTAACAATTTCTCTTGTATGTGACGAAAATTACTTTTCACTAAAGTCAGACGATCTCGATAGGGAGCAAGCACCTCATTGGCGTTCTCATGCGCCCAATCATCCTGATCGAATGCGATCAACCTGCCGCTATCATCTAGCTTCGACAATATGACTGAGCTGTGGCCACCGCCACCCAGCGTACAATCTACATATATACCGCCTGGCTTAATGCTCAGCCCTTCTGTCGCTTCTGCCTTTAATACCGTGATGTGATGGAACAAGACTGCAGCCCTCCAGACTGTTTTTAGAGGTAATTCAAAAAGTCCACTTTTGATAAGAAAACCAATCGAAGCAAATTCATGGATGAGCGACCGCGATTCAACGGTAGGTTTTCTTGCGATATAGAATTTCATCAGCTACGCTGATAACTTATAAATTCTATATCTAACACGAAGTTAATCAAGAAGTAACCAAGGCGTCGAATCTTGAATTCACCCGGGCCATCCGATGCTCACGTACCTAAACGTACGCTCCGCTTCTCAGTCCCTAGCTTCATCCAACCTTCTTGGTGCTGAAAACTGTACTTTTTGAACTCTCATTAATAGATTAAATACTTTAAATTACTTAAAACACTTTTTGAATTCCTCTACAGGTCGATATCGAAGTCGACCAGTTTCTCTGCAATTTCATTGAAAGATTCTTCTGATTGCTCAAAGTACTGCTCCCATGTCGAACGGCTCCAGATCTCAACACGATTCGACACACCCAGCACAACGCATTCCTTTTCCAGCTTCGCATACTGTCTTAAATTGCCGGGTATGTTTACCCTTCCCTGTTTATCCCATTCACATTCGGTAGCTCCAGAGAAGAAGAAGCGAGTAAACGCGCGAGCATCGGATTTCATTAATGGCAAAGTCTTAAGCTTCTGCTCCAGCAGTTCCCATTCTGTTACGGGATACACAAAGAGACACTGATCAAGACCGCGGGTAACGACAAAAGAGGTTCCCAAAAGATCACGAAACTTAGCCGGTATGATAATACGGCCCTTCTCATCAATGCTATGTTGGAATTCCCCCATAAACATCGGCTTCGCTCACCCCTAACCTCTTTCCCCCACATTACACCACTTTACACCACAATGATGGTTATATTCAACATATTAAGGAAAATT
>DASYFA010000270.1:0-3037 GCA_036498705.1 Paenibacillus sp. | reverse complement strand
TGAATTGGCATACTCCATCAACTTGTTCGTGATCGATAGATCCGATTCATTAAACATGGAGAAATAGCGATTCTCCCGAATATCATTCATCTGACTCTGTAGTCCATTAATTAGCTTCGGTACATTGTTAATGAACTCGGTAATCTGATTCTGCAACGGCGGCCAGACAACGATGAGAAAGACAGTGATAACCCCCGCAAACATGAGATAAATCAGCAGAATAGACAAGATCCGGTTCATACGCTTCCCTTCCAGATAATGAACGATCGGGCGCAGCAGGTAATACAGGAAGGCGGAAATTGTCAGCGGTACGATACAAATTTGAACCAAAGTAACGAGCGGATTAAAAATAAAACTTACCTTGGATAATAAATAAATAATCGTCAGGGCCATAATAATACCGAGACTTCTTCGGTAGTACGGTTTATCCATCAAGGGCTGTCACCTCAATCCATGCTTAGAATTACTCTATTCTTCTTCTGAATATGTATTCCATGCTGCATCCAACAAGCTATCGAACCATTCGTCATCCTGCTCGATCCGTTCATCTACCGCTAGAAGCTCTTCCTCGGCTCCTGACTCTTTTGCATAGTTCAGACTGTAATCCCATTCTCGACCTTTCTTACTGTAGAACGTTATCTCATAATCTGCCTTATGCGAGTCGACCTGAAAAATCGTCTTGCCTACATAGGATCCATCTTCATCTTTACGCATTTCAGATTGCAATATTGTTAAATTCATTCTGCTTAGCTCCTTTATTTAGGTTGATTCAATGTTCTCGTAGTTCTTAATTATAATCATTATTCGAGGCAGAAGCACCTCCTACTGCAATATCGTAACATTTTTTTGATCAATAGCAATAACCCGGATTATGGTGGTGAACAACATTGTCAAAGCAAAAAAACAAGCCGCGCTCTCTGACACCTCCGGAGATTTTATCCTACGGCTTCGGAATGATCATTATCATCGGAGCATTTCTACTGTACATGCCCATCTCTTCAGTTAACGGGCATCATTTAAATATCGTAGATTCCTTCTTCACAGCTACCTCGGCGACCTGTGTAACCGGACTGGCTGTCGTAGATACAGGCGTCCATTTTACGTTATTCGGCCAAATAGTTATCCTCTTACTTATACAGCTTGGCGGGCTGGGATTCATGACCTTCGGTACACTCATTGCTCTCGCCCTGAACCGCAGGATTACACTCAAGGATCGGCTCGTGCTGCAGGAAGCAATCAATTACAATTCCATGGATGGTCTGCTGACACTGATTCGCCGCGTCATCTATTACACGATCACAATTGAAGGAACTGGGGCCCTTCTATTGACTGCTAGATGGGCTATGGAGATGCCGCTTCGCAAGGCCATATATTTCGGTATCTTCCATAGTATATCGGTATTTAACAACGCTGGATTTGATCTGTTCGGCTCCTATTACAGTTCAAGCGGATTCGGTAACTTTCGCAATGATCCATATATCAATATCGTCGTAATGATGCTTATTTTCCTAGGCGGTATTGGCTTTATCGTCATTCATGACTTGCTGCAGTATCCTAGATGCAAGAAATTATCCCTGCATTCGAAGATAGTATTGACCATGTCTGCCTGCCTGATCGGAATCGGGGCGCTTGTTATTTTCTCAATTGAGATCTTCAATCCAGCGACGCTCGGGAACTTACCGATCGGCCAGCAAATAACAGCCTCCTTCTTCCATTCGATTAGTTCCAGATCCGGAGGGGTTAGCACGGTAGATGTTAGCAGCATGAACCACTCTACCCAATTCTTCCTTGTGCTACTTATGTTTATTGGCGCGGCACCAGGCTCCACCGGAGGCGGAATCAAAGTCACGGTCTTTGCCATCCTGCTGGGGGCGGTATATTCTATGATCCGTAGCAAGCAGGACATCGTCTTCTTCAAAAAGCGACTGCCACAAGAGTCCATTCTACGTGCGATAACGCAGACGTTGATGGCCTTGTTCCTGGTTATTTCCGTATCCATGGTCTTATCGGCACTGGAGGACAGCGAGTTGCTTCCCCTCTTATTCGAGACAACTTCGGCCTTTGCGACTACGGGCCTCAGTCTCGACCTGACGCCAAAGTTAACAAATATTAGCAAAGTCATCCTCTGCTTTGTCATGTTCATCGGACGGATTGGACCACTGACACTAGCCTATGCGATAAGAC
Organism: Paenibacillus sp.; assembly: GCA_036498705.1. Classification (GTDB taxonomy): domain Bacteria; phylum Bacillota; class Bacilli; order Paenibacillales; family Paenibacillaceae; genus Fontibacillus. The sequence continues at coordinate 853 of DASYFA010000270.1, read as the reverse complement.
CCAAACCTCAAAAGGACCACTTACGCTATCCAGAAGGGAAAATTACCATTGGTTAAATAATTTCCTGTCTTACTTGGATAGTTACGGTAATTCGTAGTATGATAACAGAATAACCCTTTTTTATAGGAGGAGTAACTATGGCTATTGAGAATTTTCAAGAGAAACTGCAAAAATATGCTGAGCTTGCTGTCAAGATCGGTGTAAATGTGCAGAAGGGACAAGCTCTGGTCGTCAATGCTACTGTTGATTCAGCAGAACTTGTACGTGTAATCGTGAAACAGGCCTATGAAGCAGGGGCTAGAACAGTCAAAGTGAACTGGAGCGATGATACAGTTACTCGCCTTCGTTACGATATGGCTGCTGAAGAATCATTCTTAGACGAGCCTAAGTGGTACGCTGGTGAAATGCTTGAGCTTGTTGAGAATGGCGCTGCTGTGCTTCACGTCATCTCCTCTGACCCGGACCTTCTTAACGGCGTATCGACAACGCGAATTACGAATCATCAGAAAACCTACGGTGCTGCAATGAGCAAATACCGTGCTTTACAGATGTCGGATAAATTCAGCTGGTCGATCGTTGCTGTTCCTTCCCAAGCTTGGGCGGCCAAGGTATTCCCGAATTTGCCGCAGAATGAGCAAGTCGAAGCGCTGTGGGAAGCAATCTTCCGCACGGTTCGTCTGGATCAGCCTGACCCAGTCGCTGCTTGGCGTGAGCATATCAATACATTATCAGCGAAAGCCGATTATTTAAACAGCAAGAAGTACAAGAAATTACACTATATTGCACCAGGAACGGACCTAACAATTGAGTTGCCTAAAGGACATCTGTGGGTTGCTGCCGAGAGCATCAATGC
>DASYFA010000269.1:0-4248 GCA_036498705.1 Paenibacillus sp. | reverse complement strand
AGCACCGGAAGTCCCGGGTGAATTCAAGATTCGATGTCGAGTTACTTCCTGATTGACATCGTGATCAAAAGCGGACTTTTTGAAATACCTATAAAAATTAGTATAACAAAGCTGTGTGCAGGGATAAACAGTCGTTATTGCACTTCCGGATTGAACCAAGAGGCGACCCAGTGAATTCCCTTTTTAGAGATTTGCTGCAACAGGTTAGCTGTTTTGTCAGCTATCTGGTCCACCCCAGGCGCATCTGCAGGTGGCATCAACAGCTCTGACGGAGTTTTCGATACCTCTGTTCCCGGAGCTGTCTGGTATCCTGGCTGACCGGGCCCTGGCGTCAAGACATAATAACCGTTAGGCACGGCTCCTGTACCGGCATTCCCAGCATAGCCCCCATTCCCGTTATTGCTAGGAGCAACTCCTTGATATCCGTTATTCCCGTTGCCATTCACCCATACGGGCTGGGCTCCTGCCGCACTGTAATAATAACCGTTCTGCCAAAATCCGTTAGATGGAACGTTAGCCTCGGCATACTGCGGATTATTAGTGCTCGATAAGCCTCCATCACTCATTTGCATTCCCAGGGTTACCCCAGCTGCGAGTAATATTAGATAGAACACTGCTCTCCTCATCTTCTTGGCCATTTCGACTAACGCTCCTTTCTGGTCTCGGTATATTGATAGAATGAACTCTAACTAGTGGAAAACTTATTTCTTATTTCCAGTATTGCTCTTATTCGTATTTTTATTTGCGCTTGCTACAGTTTGATTCGAGCTCTTCCCAGCCTTAGCCAGCGTACCCGCCTTTTCCGTATCCTGACTCTCCCAATATATATCTGCGATAATACCAGCCAACACCTTGGTTGTGTTATTGAGCTCTTCCTCTGTACTATCTATACCACCGATCTCGATAAGAATACTATTGGGTGACAGGGATTGATTATATTCTCCGTTGCCTTGGGCTGTAGTTTTCCCCCATACTCCACGTGATAGGCCCGGGTAGCTCTTCTCCATCCGATTATGGATCAAGCCAGCAAACTCCTCATTCTGTTGCCAATTATCATTCTTATGGCCAATAATGAAGTAAACCTGTGCGTAACTGACGCCATCAATAGTTGCTGTCGTCTTATCATGACGCGTGGAATCGCGATGAATATCGAAGTAGTATTGCAGCTTGCCATTCTCCGTCATCGCCTGTTTAACCGTCTCTCTTGAATATTTATATGAATTATAGTAGTTATAATCACTTACAGTCGCCTGATAATTAACAAAAGAATGCAGTGTGGCTACTCCCTTCTTCTCCAGCGCGCTAGCCAGCATCTTGCCGACAAGACTAACATTCTTGTCCTCTTCCGAAGAGCTCGGATTGTTCACATTGGAACCAAGCAACGGATTATATGATTCCTGAGGGTGTGAATGATAGATCATCACGACGTTCTTGTTACCCGGCTTGATAGGCGACTCATTATCCTTGGAGTCTTGACCTCCAGCCTTATTGGGGGGTAGCCCGCTGTCTTCCTTCTGCGGCGGATCAGGCACAGCTTGATTCTCGTCCCCTTCCTCATGATTCGGTCCGCTGCCATCCGCACCCGGACCTGGCCGATAATCCTCCGGAGCCGAGGCAATATTATTACCTGAGCCGCTGCGCAGCAGAATCGGGCTATCCGCTCCAAGCCCAGGCACCTCCCGGGCGATCAGGCTCTTTGGGTCGGCTGGATTCACATCGGTCAGCAATTGAAATACGAAATTCGTCATTTTCTTGCTATCAAATACGAGCGACTGCTTCTCACTGACCGAATGTGGCAGCTCCATGCCAACCATATTAATGAAAAAGCGGCTCGACAGCGATGCGGCAAGGCCCTTCATCGAAGATACCGGAGAAGTGTTCAAGCTCTTCTCGGCGATCCCAAGGGTGCCTAGCAATACAAAAAACACGGCCGCCATCACCGACAACAACAAAAAGGTACGTCCCATCGTCAACATATACATCATGCTTCGTTTTATTTTGCCAATATTCCATGCTCTAAATTTCATGCTTTCTCCGTCCTCCCTAGCCAGTTGTTCTATCAGAATCATTCCTTGTACTCCAAATCTATGAATCTATTCGAATGAATAGAACCTAGAATTCTAACAACAAAGAAGAAATCCGCTAGATTCGTTGAGCTATAGGGTTAAAGAGAATAACAAGGATCCAATACCCCAAAATGGAAAGTTCTACTTTGGAATATTGGACCTTGTTGGTTTAATGGGTATAACTTGCGACATTATCTGGAGTTACAGCCTCATGCAAAGACAGGTTAAGACCGCTGGCGATGACATTGGCAATGTCCTCAATAAATTCATCGATTTCCTTCGGCGTAACGATCAGATCATGCCCTAACGGCTCGAGTACCTCTTTGACGAGTCCTAGACGTTCGCCTTCGTTTAGATCATTGAGTAGACCCATGATCTGCTTCGTCTCCGCCCCCTGGCCATTACTGCTCTCGTCATTGAAATGTGTCTTCATGAGATCAAGCACATTATTCACGATCGTAGAAGCGTAGCATACTGTAGGAACCCCGATAGCGATGCAAGGGATGCCGAGAATTTCTTTGGTTAACCCGCGGCGTTTGTTGCCGATGCCTGACCCCGGGTGAATCCCAATATCTGCGATTTGAATCGTCGTGTTCACTCTCTCCAGTGAACGGGATGCCAGCGCATCGATGGCAATGATCAGATCCGGCTTCGTCCGGTCCACGATACCCTGAACCACCTCGCTCGACTCGATACCGGTGATGCCAAGCACGCCTGGGGCAACGGCGCTAACCTCTCTGTAGCCGGGAGCCACCTGATCCCGGGCTAGTTCAAAGAAATGGCGGGTCACGAGCACATTCTCCACAACAAGCGGTCCAAGTGCATCCGGTGTCACATTCCAGTTGCCGAGTCCAACGATCAGCACTTTCGCACCGGGATTGATACCTATTTTATTGAGGAATGCAGTAAACTCCTCCGCAAAAGCCGCCGACACCTTTTCCTGCAAATCAGTATCCTGACTTCGCAGGCCAGGTACCTCTAAAGTAATATAATGGCCCATCACTCTTCCAAGCTGACGCGATGCGTTCTCGTCCGTCACATCAAGCCGGGTAATCTTGATCCCGTCATGCTCGTCCACCTGTTCCTGCACACCGGACAACGGACTACCATGCACCGTCTCGGCCATTTCCTTCGACTCAACCGCCAAATCTGTTCTTACTGCATAGTCACGCAAATCCAGATTCATCTGATTCAGACCTCCTTTTCCTCTCTTGCCTATACACGTTATTGTGCAGGAAAGGAAATCCGATTATGCAAACAAAGTTCATCAAGTTTCACTTTTGTTCACTCACTTTTGATGAATTCGTTGCAATTTGACGGTACGCGTGATAAAATATTTTAAGTTGTGAATCATCTGGCTTGATATATGTTTTACAGGAGGTGAATGCAATGCCAAACATTAAATCCGCAATCAAACGTGTTAAAACTAACGACAAGCGTCGCCAACTTAACGCTTCGCAAAAATCTGCACTGCGTACTGTAGTTAAAACTGCTGATACTGCATTGACAGCTAACGATGTGGAAGCAGCTAAAGCCGCTTTCGCCGCTGCAACTAAGAAATTGGACAAAGCCGTTACTAAAGGTTTGATCCACAAAAATGCAGCATCCCGCAAGAAATCCCGCTTGGCTAAAAAATTGAACGCCCTTACGACTCAAGCGTAATTGGCGACATTTTAATAAACTGAAGCCTGAAGAGACCTGAACGAATTCGTTCAGGTCTTTTTGGATGCATTTTTATGAGGGGGAAGGAGAGGAGTGCCCCTCCTCTATGCCCCAAGCTTAAGCAGGAACATTTCCAGTCCGAGCACCTTATCGACACGTCCGCTCTTCATACGGTAATCCAGCTCAGCTAGCTCTGACAATATGCCCCGTAATGCAGCAGGTTCGAATTTACGGGCTTGTTCACCAGCAATCTTTACCGCGTATGGATGCAGACTTAACTGGGAAGCGATCTGCTGCTGGGAATAACTTTGCCTGCCCAAATCCTTAACCTGCAGCATAATGCGGAACTGACGGGCAATCAGAGCTGCGATCTTTATAGGCTCTTCGCGCTGCTTAAGAAGCTCATAAAATATATCGAGCGCTTTATCCAATTTTAAACTGGCGATATTCTCCACCATCACGAATACATTCTGCTCCGTACTTCTCGCCACCAGTTGCTCCACTGTCGCCGGTTCAATTT
>DASYFA010000268.1:0-3498 GCA_036498705.1 Paenibacillus sp. | reverse complement strand
TATAGTCAGCGCCATGCATAAATACCGGCAGTTTGCTGCTAATTGGCGCATTCTTATAGTTCATTTCTAGCTTCCTCCTTTGACCCAATCATGTCGTTATATTGAACAAAGGAGGGGACGGGCGTCCCCTCCTTCTACATAACAAGCCCTTGAATGAAATCTATAGTTATCTATAAATTTTTGTTCAAAAAGTTCGGTTTTCATCACCGAGAAGGTTGGATGAAGCTAGGGACTGAGGAGCGCAGCGTACGTAGTTGGTACGTGAGCACCGGAAGTCCCGGGTGAATTCAAGATTCGATGCCGAGTTACTTCTTGATTCACTTCGTGTTAGATATAGAATTTATTCGTTATCAGCGAGCTGATGAAATTCTATATCGCAAGAAAACCTACCTTTAAATCGCGGTCGCTCCTCCAAGAATTGCTTCGATCGGTTTTCTTATCAAAAGCGGACTATTGATTCGCCAGGAAAGCGTCAATCTGGCTTTGCAACTCCTGTTGAATGGTATCGATTCCTGCAGACTTCAGCTGCTTGATCAATTCGGCCTGACCCTTATCGAGATCATCGATCAAACCATACTCCAGAGGGATCGCATAGCGCAGCATTACATTGCCTACGTTGGCAACTTCGTTCTTGACTTTGGTATCATCAAATACGAATGTTTCTAGTGGGAAATGATAGACTTTATCCATCCAGCCATCTAATATTTGGTCTGCCTCAACCGGATAGGAAGCATCCTTTCTGTTCAGAAGCGAGTTCCAGCCCCAGTTAGAGAATCCTGTGTAGCTCTCCGAACTCGGACCCGGCGTATACTTGTCGTCGCCCGTCGGATTGTAATGCTTGCCGGCAATGCCGTACATTGTTAAATCATGAATCTCTTTGTCGTTCTGCAATAAGTCAATCAGCATCAAGGAACGTTCAACGTTTTTCGAACCGGCATGGACGGCCAATCCGTTCTGCGTCGAAATAGCGCCGATCTTCTTCTTATCCGGTGTAAGATCCACGATCGCTACCTCATATTCGGGCTTGTCGCGGCGCATTTCCGCCAAATTGAAAGCAAGTGTTCCTAGGTTCTGTGCATAGGAAGCTGTTTTCCCCGCCTTCATATCCTGCCATACGTCATTCTTGTTGCTTACGATATTCTTCGACCAGACTTTGTTCACGGCAAGATCCTTGTAATAAGCGAGCAATTGTGCAAATTCAGGCGTATCGTACACATTAAAAACTTGACCCTTCACATCGTCCAGCTTATATACGAACGGAATGCTGTAATCTACCAGGTTCCAATCATTTTGCTGCTCCATCAAAATTTGATCCAATTCATGCCACTTCCAGCCGTCAGCAGGCTTAGCGCCAAAACCACTAATCCCCTTCTCATTGGCTGCGATTGTCTTCACGTAAGTGGCATAGGTCTCTGGACTATTGACCGGATCAAGATTATACTTCTTGCGCAAATCCTCGCGAATCAGCACAACTTTATCCGTAACCTCATTATTGTTGTTAGGCACCATGTACAGCTTGCCGTCTACTTCAGCCTGTTTCCAGGCGAACTCCGGCATCGCTTCCCATGTCTTCGGCGCATATTTCTTCAGCATATCCTCCGTCAGTTCAACAAACCCGCCTTTCCGCGCCTGATCGTTGTAATACGCCCAGTTCGCCGTGTAAGCGATGTCAAAATTCTCATTAGCGGCAAACTTCAACGGATATTTCTGCGTCCAGTCAGCCCAATCTAAAAATTCAGCTTCCACGGTAGCGTTGATTTTCTCTTTCAGCAATTTATTCAGTTCTCCAAATACTTCATCATAATCAGCAGGCTTCCCGCCAACCAGAAGCATCTTCAGCTTTACTTCCTGTGATATGTCAGGCTGACTGTCATCGGTCTGATTCACCGTGGCATTGTTTGCCGTATTGGTTGAAGCGCTATTGTTGCTGGTACTGTTCGGTTCCTTATTTGATGCGTTCCCGCCTCCGCCACCGCAAGCTGTCAACCAAGTGGATAGAGCTAATACCATCGCCAGTAGAAACATAAAGCTCTTCTGTTTGTGTTTCATGACAAAATCCTCCCCCAAATATTTTGAAATTTAGAACTACCTCTTAACTTATATCGATAACCAGGTTCCCCTGTGGTCATCCTGTGTTCATCCTTTCACCGCTCCAATCGTCAGTCCTTGGACAAAATAGCGCTGAATGAACGGATAAGCGAGCAGAATCGGTCCGGTAGCGACGATCGTCATCGCCATTTTTAAGCTCTCCGTCGGCAGATCGAAATTCACGACCACTCCCGACTGCATGATCGCTCTCCTCATCCCATCCATGTTGCCGAGCAACCTGTAGAGATAATACTGCAGCGGCATCAAATCAGTATTGGAAATGAACAATAGCGCGTTGTACCAATCGTTCCAATAAGCCAGAGCAATAAACAGACCGATCGTTGCCAGAGCTGGCTTGGACAGCGGCAGAATAAAACGGGTATATATTTGGAAATCTCCGCTTCCGTCGATTTTCGCCGATTCAATGATCGCCTCCGGAATTCCTCCCATGAACGACTTCATCACGATAATATAGAACACATTCATCAGCATCGGCAGAATAAGTACCAAGAGCGTATCCTTCAGATGCAAGTAATTGACGATTAGCAAATACCAGGGAACAAGCCCACCGCTAAACAGCGTCGTAAAGAAGAAAAAGAAGGAGAAGGCATTCCGCCATTTGAAATCTTTTCGCGCCAGCACATAGGACGTCATCGAGGTTAAAAACAAACCGAACAGCGTTCCCAGCGCCGTCACCATAATCGTCACACCATAGGCCTTGATCATATCCGCCGGATACTTGAACAGTAGATGATAAGCCTCGGTCGAGAATACCGAAGGGAATAATTGATAGCCTTCTCTCGTAATCGTACTCTCGTCCGTAAGTGAAGATGAGATCACTAGTATAAAAGGAATGACGCAAAACAGTGCAAAAATCGCTAATGAAACGTATCCGATAATGGACAGAAGCAGGCGGTCCCTTTGCCTCGTTCTACGCGATGAAATATCGATTTTCCGACCAGTTCCTCCGGTTGCCGGTACTATTTCCTTCATAGCTATCCCTCCGTAATCAGAACAAAGCACGGTCTTTGTCGTATTTGCGTACAGCATAATTCGCGAGCAGGATCGTAACGAACCCGAGAATAGATTGATAGAACCCGGCAGCGGCAGACATACCGATTTCATTTGATGTAATCAGCATTCTGAACACAAAAGTATCGATGACGTCAGTCGACGAGAACAACAGACCGTTATTGCCGACCATGTTGTAGAACATCCCGAAGTCTCCGCGGAAGATGTTACCGATCGCCAGTAGGACAAGGATAATAATCGTCGGCATCAAGCTCGGAATTGTAATTTTGCGAATCCGCTGAAATATGTTGGCCCCATCAATTTCAGCCGCTTCATACATCTCTGTATCGATGCTAGTAATGGCAGCTAAATACATAATCGTCCCATAACCTAGCGTCT
>DASYFA010000267.1:0-14152 GCA_036498705.1 Paenibacillus sp. | reverse complement strand
ATCGTTTGCGCACCAGGGATAAGCACTGTTATGCACGATAAGGAGGTGATATACGGGAATAACAACGAGCTGTGAAGGCCGTTAGGACTTTGATTAAGATCCTGAAAGGAGTCTATGTACCAAATGAAGATGAGACGAGGACGTAGCGCTTGGACTTTAGGTCTTGTTATCGTACTGTTGTTTAATCTATTGGCAGGTATCGGGCATGTATTTGCTGAGGAACAACCGACTGGGCTTGGAAGCTCGATTCTGCCCGATAAACTGACTAGTCCTATTTTTAATGAGAATGGTTCAGTCACTGTAACAGGAATTAGCGAAGCTGATCAGCTGTATATTGTAGGCAACTTTGCTGCTTCGGGTTGGGGCAATTTTATAGCGATGAACATTGCAGGCACTTATGACGATGCAGGGAAAGAGAAGAAGATCTATACTTATACGCTTCCCAAGTCCGATTTCGTACTGAACAATGGAGTTATCGAATATAAGTACTCGACATCGAACAGAGATGAGGATAAATGGGATAAGTCATTCACTGATCCACTCAACCATTCAATGATTAGTATGAATTCGGCTATTCATTATTTGAAGATCGCCGATAACACAGATTCTTCACCTTCAAATCAGGTGACCAAGGGAAGTACGTATGAGTTTAAAGCGATTCGCATTCTTGCTGACGGGACGTTGCAGGATTTCACAAGCTATGCTGATTGGGAATCATCAGTGACATCCGTTGCGACAGTAAATCAGGGGATTGTAACAGTAGCTAACGATGCTGCGGCACAGCAAACCACTGTTATTTCAGCGGTGTATGAGGACGTTGTAGCAGTGGTGGAGCTGAAGGTCGTTGATAACGTCCTGGAAAGTCCCATCATCCATGATGATGGCACGGTGACATTTAATAACAATACGTATTCGGGCGATAATTTGTACGTGATTGGCAGCATGAATAGCTGGTCTCCAGCAAACAGTTCGCCGATGACGAAAGGTCCTGATGGAGTCTTCTCGGTAACATTACAGCTTGCTCCAGGGTCATACGAGTATAAATTCAATACATCGAACACCGACTGGGTGAACGATTTTACCGATCCATTGAATAAGTTAACGTCGGGCAACAATTCGCTGGTTCATGTACCAGGCATCAGCATTACGATTCCCGATACGTTGAGCACGGGCAGCACAACAGCTCTGAAAGCCTCATTGGTCGGGCCAGACGGTACAAAGAGCGATGTTTCGCCAACCTGGGCGTTGAAAGAGCAAAACCTCTCGGGTGTCACGTTGGCAGGATCGCAATTGACGATCGCTGCGGACAGCTCAGTAAAACAGTTCACGTTAATTGCAACACAGGGGAAATGGCACAGTGAAGTGAACATCAATGTCATTTCAACGCTGAACACTTTTCAGATTCATTATCTTAGATATGACGGCAAGCAAAATAACTGGAATTTGTGGATTTGGCCGGATCTGAAAGATGGGGCCGGATACCCGTTCACAGGCACCGATAAAGACGGATTCGCTATAGTGTCCTATACTACCCCGGCGGCTAAGATCGGCGTGCTTCCACGCTTAAGCGTTCCAGGCAACGACTGGAGCCAGCAGGAAACCGATCATTATGCCGAGATGCCGGCAGGACAGACAGCGGTGGATGTCTATCTGCTTCAGGATGATTCCAAGGTTTACTATTCCAAGCCGGACATTTCACCGAAATTTAAGGCGGTGATGGCCGATGCGATAGACACATTGATTGCCGAAGCAGCCGTCTCTATCGAGCCAACTGATCTGAACAGTATTGCTCTGACCGATATTACAGCCGGTGGCAAACAAATCGGAGTGACAGCTGTAAAAGTAGCCGATAACAAGTTGCAAATTAAGTTAGCCCAACCATCCGAGTTTGATGTTACGCATGTTTACACATTAAAGACCGATCGACTCGGGGCAACTGAAGTAACGATGCGTAAAATTTTGAACGACTCCAAGTTTTATTATGCAGGGAATGATCTTGGGCTCACTTATGGAAGCGTATCCAGTACATTCAAACTGTGGGCTCCAACCGCATCCAAAGTCAGTGTTGCATTGTATAATCAGGCCGGCGATTACAATGAAAATGGCGTCGTGACCGATCATACAGGCGGTCAGGAAATAACTATGGATCGTGCAGCAAATGGGGTATGGTCCAAGAACGTATCCGGTGACCTGGAAGGGAAGTTCTACATGTTCAAGGTGGAGTTTGCCGATGGAACAGTGAACTATGCCGTCGATCCATATGCCAAGGCAGTTTCCGCGAACGGCCAACGGACCGCTATTGTCGATTTGGTGGCTACTAACCCACTACATTGGAATCCCGAGGATAAGCCTCCGCTGGCAGAGCCGACCGATTCGATTCTGTATGAACTGCATGTTCGTGATTTCTCGATTAGCGCAGATTCAGGCATGCAGTATAAGGGAAAATATAAAGCTTTTACCGAGACGGGAACGAGGACTGCAAACGGCCGATCTACGGGCATAGATCATTTGAAAGCGCTCGGGGTAACGACCGTTCATCTGCTTCCATCCTATGATTTCAAGACCGTCGATGAATTGAAGGTAGATGATCCTGCTTCCACAGCCGCCAAATTCAATTGGGGCTATGATCCGCAAAATTATAACGTGCCGGAAGGATCCTATTCGACCAATCCAAGCGATCCGGGTGTGAGGATTACCGAATTCAAGGAAATGGTGCAAGCCCTCCATGATCAAGGGATTCGTGTAGTTATGGACGTGGTCTACAATCATACATTTTCGATCGACGGAGGCCCGTTCAACAAGATCGTTCCAGGCTACTACTATCGGACGACCGATGCAGGATCCTATACGAATGCAACAGGTGTAGGTAACGAGGTTGCTTCCGAACGCCCGATGGTAAGCAAGTATATTGTTGATTCAGTCAAATATTGGGCCGAGGAATACAACGTCGACGGTTTCCGCTTCGATTTGATGGGGTTAATCGATATCGACACAATGAAAAAGGTGACTAACGAGCTGCATGAACAGGTCGATCCAAGTTTGATCGTCTACGGCGAACCTTGGGATATGGGGCCGACTACCTTGCCGCAAGAGAAGAAGACGATCAAAGGAACGCAGAAAGACCAAGGTTTCGCTGTGTTCAATGATGATATTCGCGGGGCTATTAAAGGCGACAGCGACGGTAGCGGCAAGGGCTTCGCCACGGGGCAGCCGGGTCTGGAAGTCTCTATTGTAACAGGGATGAAGGGGGCAACGGACAGCTTCGCTTCCCGTCCTTCTGAATCAATAAATTACATCACTGCCCACGATAATTTGAACCTATGGGATAAGATCATAGCTACACAAGGCAAAAATGCGGAACTCGGCATGCTAAATCTGAAGGATGGAGAGCTTGTCGGTGGGGGTAGCATCGAAGCGGCTGTGGCTTCAGCGCAGCCATACAAAGGTGTTGGAAGCGGTGAGACTGTATTCGATAATGAGACGGTCAGAAGATCACTGCTCGCGAACGGAATCGTACTCACTTCTCAGGGCATACCTTTCCTGCATGCCGGGGATGAGATGCTGCGTACGAAATATGGAGATCACAACAGCTATCGGAGTCCGGATGTGATCAATCAAATTTCCTGGAGCAATGTGGACAATTTCAACAAAGTGTTCGATTACTACCAAGGGTTGATCGAGCTCCGTAAGAATCATCCGGCATTTAGAATGAGCAGCAAGGAAGCAATTGCAGCAAATCTGCAGGTGCTTAAGAGCGACGGCAATGTCGTCTCGTTTGAATTGAAAAACTATGCGAACGGAGATACATGGAAAAATATCGTAGTCATTTATAACGCCAATAATTCAGATCAGACCGTTACGCTTCCGTCCGGTAGCGAATGGAATATTGTCGTTAACGATAAATCGGCGGGAATCAAGAAGCTTGGCAGCCCTGTCGCAGGTAGCGTTAGTGTTCCGAAGCTGTCGGTCATGGTACTGTACGACGTAGAGACGGCGTATACACCGGTAGTTACCAGCATCGATTTGAGTCCGAAGGTTATCGGCCTTGAAGCAGGGACAACTCGTATCCTGTCGGCTCTCGTCCGCGACCAGAAGGGCAACGCCATGCCGTCCGAGAAAATCGTATGGAGTTCTTCTGGCCCTCACGTGGCCACAGTTACCGCTAAAGGAGTCGTGACCGCAGTTCATGAAGGTACAGCGACGATCACCGCTTCGGTAGGTCAGGTGTCTGCCAGAATTACGGTACATGTGGGCGAATTAATTCCTGCGGAGCTCTCTGTCACAGGGCCAAACCAGGTATATGCTACACAATCGGCAAGCTTAACGGCAACAGTGAAGGACCAGTATGGTCAGGTTCTCAAAGGCAAGACGATAAGCTGGAGCAGCTCAGATGATTCGGTTGCAACGGTAAATAGCAGCGGGGAAGTACAAGGTGTCAAGCAGGGCGCGGTCACTATCACTGCAAGAATCGGCTCGCTCCAGGCAGAGCATAAACTAAGCGTACTTCCGTTTGTCAAAAAGACAGTTCAACTCCGTTATACTCGACCCGATCAAAATTATCAGGATTGGAACTTGTGGATATGGGGTACCGGAGGAGTCAGCGACGGTCAAGTTAATTTTACGGTAAAGAATGGAGTGGCCATTGCCAATATTGAAACGTCTCCGGATACTAGCTCCGTAGGATTCATTGTCCGGAAAGGCGAGGATTGGAACACGGCCAAGCAGGATATCCCGGATGACCGTAGCATTCCGTTAAAGGCAGGGCAGACCTTCGTGAAGGTTAACGTCACGAGCATGGTCAAGGAAGTCGAAATATTGCCGGATGTGAACGGTCCGGTTATGGATGACGGAAATATTGCGTTCTATTACAGAGATGATAGCTTGTTCAGGCAAGGGCAAATGGACACGATCCAGAGCTTGGTGTTGAATGTAAAGTTCGGCTCCCAAGAGAAAACTTACAGTATGACGTACGATGCCCGCAATGAATACTTCACTTATACGCTTCAGAATGTAGAGCAAGGCACCTATTATTATGATTTTACGGTAAAAAGAGACGGCAAAGAAACCACTTTGCCAGATACCAACAACCCGAACCGGGATGGCGATAAGTCATATGTTGTATTCTATAAGCCGGATCTGAAGGTACAGGCTGAGATACTTCCCGACAAGCTTGCATCTGGTATTACCTACAACGATAATGCCGTATTGAAGCTTACGGTTACTAGCAATGAAAATGTGCGTATTCGCGAGGCATATGCCGATTTGACCGAGTTAGGCGGAGGCAGCAAGGAAATCATCGATCCGCTGCTGCTGGAGAGGACTATCTCGGTAAAAGACTCCGTCACCGCCGGTAAGAAGACTGTAGCTGTGACCGTAGTCGATGAGTTCGGCAATAAGCATACCGCCACTATACTGATCACAGTCAAGACTCGCAGCGGGCAGGGGGCACTGGACTTCGATTGGGATGAGGCACGGATTTATTTTCTGCTGACCGATAGGTTCCACAATGGGGACCCTTCGAACGATAATCCGAATGGAATTCCAGGCAGCTATGATCCAAGCCAGCCGGAAACGTATCATGGCGGGGATATTCGCGGAATTATCGAGAAGCTGGACTATCTGGAACAGTTAGGCGTCAATACGATTTGGATTTCGCCGATCGTTGACAACATTGATTTTGATGTGCGCCATGGACAGAATGGGGCACAATTCGCCTATCACGGATATTGGGCGACAAATTTCGAAGCGATGGATGAGCATCTCGGCGATGTCGAGGATCTTAAAGAGCTGATTGATCAAGCACATGACCGCGGAATCAAAATCATGGTTGACGTCGTACTAAATCATGCTGGCTACGGTATGAAGGAAGGCGATACTGGCAACGGAGTTGCCGGATATCCGACTGCTGAAGGTCAGTCCAGATTTGCCGGTATGCTCCGCGCGGGCGGAACTGACACTGTGCAGGGGGAATTGGATGGCTTGCCAGATTTCATGACGGAAATTCCCGAGGTACGCGACAAGCTGATTGACTGGCAGGTAAACTGGTTGAACAAAGCGCGGACGCGGCGCGGGGACACGATCGACTTCTTCCGGGTCGATACTGTGAAGCATGTAGATCAGACAACCTGGATGGCTTTCAAGAATGAGCTGACCAAAGTTGTGCCGAACTTTAAATTGATTGGAGAATATTTTGGCGGATCCGTGGATAATACAGGCGGCTATTGGGGTAACGGTCAAATGGATTCCTTGCTGGATTTTCAATTTAAGACTTTGGCTAGTGATTTTGTGAATGGCAAAGTTAATAGCGTTGAGAAAGTATTGGAACAAAGAAACGGACAACTAAGTAATGACAGAACATTAGGTCAATTTCTAAGCAGCCATGATGAGGACGGCTTCTTATCAGAGGTTGTAAACGGCGATATCGGAAAGCTGAAGCTGGCGGCCGCGCTGCTAATGACCAGCAAAGGCCAACCGGTCATATATTACGGCGAGGAATTGGGGCAATCAGGGAAGACGGCCGGAGATATGAATGCAGGGCAATTCAGTGAGAATCGCGACGATATGCCGTGGGATAAGGTGGATAACAAAGATCCGATTGCTATGGACATCCACGATCATTACGCGAAATTGCTCCATATTCGGGCTAAGTATTCCAAAGTATTTGCCAAGGGAACGCACAGTAAATTAGCAGGTTCTGATGAAGATAAATATTTGATCTTCGCCAGAGCCTATAACGGCACGACGGCTATCGTCGGGTTGAATACGGACAATGCCGCTGCAAAGGCAACGTTTACGGCTCCGTTCGCCGCTGGTACAGTCCTCGTTGATGAGTATAGAGGCGGGCAATATACGGTTTCGAAAAATGGCCAAGTGACTGTAACGATTCCTGGTAAGGATCAGGGTGGGACAGTGATATTGGCTGCGAAGCAGGGCGATCCAAAGCCGCCGACTACGAATCCTGGACAGACTGAATCATCCGCTGGAACAGGTAGTGTAAATACGGGAAGCCATGCAACCGATTCAACGGTACAGGTGGCAGATCATTTGACATCTGACCAAGGCGTCATTACCGTGAATGTCAGTCCAGGCGTAACTACCGTGCACATTCCGGTATCCGAAAAAGCCCTTGACGGAACAAATGTCTTGCTCTTGAAATCTCAGGACTTTACATTAAAAATCCCTGCCGATGTACTGAAGCAGCTGCTTGCGACCGCCGGCGGGGACCAGCAGAAGGGAACTTATATTTCAGTTCAGCTTCGTCCATTATCTCTAGAGGAAGCGAACGAATTGTTAAAGCTTGTCGCAGCCAGAGAAGGTGCGGCGATTACGAAGAGAAGTATCTTGTACGACTTCGGTCTCTCCGTGATTTCAACGGACGGAAGTATAGTAGCGCTGGAGCAGCTAGCATCGCCGCTTACTTTGACTATGCCATTGATATTGGAGAATGCCTGGTCCGGTGTATATCAGATCGGCGAACATGGAGAGCTGACTTATATCGGGGCGACTTCAGTTATTGAAGGAATTTCTGTACAGTTGGCCCGACTTGGCGTATACGGCATGCTGACCTATGAGAAATCATTTGCCGATGTCCCTGCTGGCCATTGGGCCGAAGATGCGATAAGAGAATTGGCCGCCCGTGGAATTATTAAGGGGGTAACCGCTAAGAAATTCGCTCCTGCTGCAGATGTAAGCAGAGCTGAATTCACGGCTATGCTGGTCAGGGCATTAGAACTGAAATCTGAAGGTCAGGGCTCATTCAGCGATGTTCCTGCTGCAGCTTGGTATGCTGCCGATGTAACAGCAGCGAGTGAAGCCGGAATTATCACTGGACGGGGAGACGGAACATTCGCTGGCGATAGGGCTGTTTCACGTGAAGAAATGGCTGTAATGTTAATCCGCGCCTACTCACTGGCAATGGGAGAGGAACCGGATGTAGCGACTTCTGCACAGTTTAATGACGGCCTGGATATCGCTTCATATGCGAGAAGTTACGTTAATCAAGCTTCCGCTCTAGGACTGCTAAAAGGTAGATCATCTGGCAAATTCGCACCGAAGTCGGCACTTACGCGGGCAGAATGTGCGCAAGTTATCGTTAATCTGTTACACAGCTTGAACAAGTAAATAAATAGTAGGCCATAATAAGACGATCCCCTCCTGACATACAATCAGGAGGGGATCGTTTTGAATGGAGAGATTATTGTTCTAGCGTCAAAATAGAGTAACCGTAAGCAGGAAGTCTTACCATCAGTTTGTCGCCAACCGGTGTGTAGCTTGAACCGTTTATTCGATCAACCCAGGACTTATCTGTCGTGATCTCAAAGGTTTGAGCCGCATCATAATTGTTCAACAGCACGATGACGGTTTCTTGGCCGAGCTTGCGTTCATAAGCAAGCTTCGATCCGCCTCTCTCGGCTTCTAGGAATCTAATTGTTCCGGTTCGCAGTGGAGCGATCTCTTTGCGCAAAGCAATCAGCTTGCGGTAGAACCCGAACAGCTCCTGATTCTGATGTTCAGACCGCCATTCCATACATTTACGACATTCCGGGTCTGGTCCGCCATCAATCCCGACTTCATCGCCGTAATAAATACATGGTGTACCCATGTAAGTAAATTGGAACAAGGCAGCCAGCTTCATCTTATCCTTGTTGCCATCGCAGAGTGTCAGCAAGCGTGGAGTATCGTGGCTGTCCAGTAGGTTAAAGGCTACCTCGTTCGCTTGCTGCGGATAACGAGAAATTTGCTGACCGATTATATTGGCGAAGCCACGTGCATCTAGCCTCTGATGGATAACGAAATCAAGCACTGCGTTAGTAAAAGGATAGTTCATGACGGCGTCGAACTGATCGCCCTGCAGCCAACCGGAAGATTCATGCCATATCTCGCCGAGAATGTATGCCTCAGGATTAGCTTCCTTGACTACTTTACGGAAATCGCGCCAGAACTGGTGGTCCACTTCGTTGGCGACATCAAGCCGCCAGCCGTCGATGCCGACCTCCTTGATCCAGAACTCGGCCACGTTCAGCAAGTATCGCTTGGTCTGCGGATTGGCGGTATTTAGCTTGGGCATAATCGGCTCAAACGCGAATGTATCATAGGTCGGCAGCCCTCTGGTCGGATCAAGCGGAAACTCGTGAATATGGAACCAGTCCTTGTAACGGGATGCTTCTCCATTTTCCAGAACGTCCAAAAACGGTGCGAATGATTTGCCGGAGTGGTTAAATACTGCATCCAGTACAACCCGGATTCCCCGCTCATGACTAGCCTTGACCAGCTTCTTCATTGTGTCCACGTCGCCGAAATGAGGATCGATCTTCATATAATCGGTCGTATCATACTTATGATTGGTCGTTGCCTCGAAGACAGGCGTGAAATAAATGGCGTTAACGCCAAGCTTGCTCAGGTGATCAAGATGATCGATGACCCCCTGCAGATCTCCGCCAAAGAAATTGTTCCGTTCCGGCTCACCACCCCAAGGCAGTACGCCAGTTGGATCGATATCCGGATTGCCGTTAGCGAAACGCTCAGGGAAGATTTGATAGAATACGGCATCCTTAACCCAGTCAGGAACGATAAATACATCGTTTGGATTCAGGAACGGATACTCGAACAACCGATCGGGATTCTCAGGACGATCCGGAGTGAATTCATATTCCGTCATCCAGATTTCAGCATCTTCGCTTCTTAGAAGAAAACCATATTTGAGCCGACGAAAAGGTGGTTTTACAGCACATTCCCAGTAGTCGAACAGCTCATCACTAATCAGCTTTCGCATTGGAACCAATTCCTTACTTTGATCCCACATATATTTATCGCCAGCAAATGCGAATACCTGTTGCATATCATCTTTTTTGGTGCGTAGGCGGAGATGAATGGTCTCGTAGTCATAAGCATAGGACCAATTCAGTTTAGGACGGTGATAGACAGCTTCAAGTAACATAGATAATCCTCCTGATTTTATTATGATACAAATAACTGTGGAAAAACCAAAAAAAGGTACATCGGAGCCAGGAAAGAGGACCGAGGATGTACCTTACGATAACAGTGCCTTCAAGTTGTATGAGCCCTATAAGGGCCTATATGAAGTATAAATGCAGTTGTTGAACTGGATTATAGCATTGTTCAATCCGTTGCACAAGTTATGAAAAATAAGTAAATGGAATAAAAATAATTCACTTTAAATGATCTTCTCTAAGCAATAGAATGCACCCAAATCAAGTATCATTGTAAATACGAAAAACCTTGTCATTACAAGGAAAACTCTAAATTATATTTATATTTTGCAGTCCGGAATTTCATTTTTTTGGAAAATAAAATGAAGAAGCAGATAAATAATAATTAGATTTATTGCGAAATTCGGAGTAATAACGAGTAAATCATAGGAATATAGGTAAAATTAAACATAAATAATGAGTGCAAACGTTTTTACAGTGAGAGGGTATTGTTGTATGATGACTTCAGAGAATAAAGCGCTTTCCGAGGATAAAGTTCGCTTTTCAGCTAGAGTACATAAGAATATAAACATTTTAATCGGTTCCTGTGGAATCGTTTGCGCATATTCTCGGGGCGAAATGGTTTTATAAATTTTAGGAGGGGTTTAGGTATGAGATTAAAGAAAGCTATGGTTTTACTCGCGTCTTTGTCATTGGTAGTCTCCATTACTGCGTGCGGATCGGCAAGCAATAATAATGCTAAGGCGCCTGAGCCAACGAATAATGCTTCAAGTGGGTCTAATTCCGGTAATTCGGCGAAAGGAAATAACAGTACCGCTACGGACGATGCGATCGTTCCTGAGGATGGCGCTGAATTGCTCCTATGGGAAAGTAAAGAAGAGGTTCCGTTCACAGAGGAAATCGCTAAGCAGTTTGAGGCAAAGTACGGAGTTAAGATTAAAATCGAGGAAGTTGCCGTACCGGACCAAGTTGGCAAACTGACGCAAGATGGTCCTTCTGGCTTAGGAGCCGACGTTCTGGTCATTCCGCATGACCATCTTGGAAATGCTGCAACTTCGGGATTCCTTCTGGAGAATGATGTTTTTGGCGAAGAGACAAAAACAAGTAATACAGAGGCTTCCATCGTTGGATCTACCTATGACGGCGTATTATACGGGTATCCTAGAGCCGCTGAAACAACTGCGCTTTTCTATAATAAATCGATCCTTCCGGAAGCACCAAAATCTTTCGAGGATGTAATTGCCTTTGGTAAGACATTCACGGATAAAGCGAAGAAAAAATACGCTTTGATGTGGGAACCAGGCAACTTCTATTTCAACTATCCGTTCATTGCTAGTACTGGTGGGTATCTATTTGGAGATAACGGTACGAACAAAGACGACATGGGTATTGCAAATGACGGCGCTGTTGAAGGTTTGAAAGTGTTCCAGAGCCTTAAAGAAATCCTTCCGATTAACAGCGGTGATATCAACCCTGATATTAAGCGTGGTCTGTTTAACGAAGGCGATGTAGCTATGGACATTAACGGCCCTTGGGAGCTTGCAGGATATAAAGCGGCTCTAGGCGATAACCTGGGTATTGCACATATTCCAACAGTTGCTGGAAAAACGGCGATTACCTTCTCCGGAATTAAGACTTATGTAGTTAGTTCCTTTACGAAATATCCGAACGCAGCTAAATTGTATGCTCATTACGCTTCAAGTAAAGAGGCTCAATTGCTTCTGAACGAGAAGATCGGCTCTGTTCCTACAAACCTGGAAGCACTTGAAGCTGATCAAATTAAAAATGATCCGTTCATTGCCGCATTTGCTGAGCAGGCCAAAGATTCCCAGCCGATGCCTTCTATTCCTGAAATGTCTAACGTATGGTCTCCTATGAATGCTGCCTTGCCGGAAATTTGGAACAATAACGCTGATCCGAAGACAGCGATGGAGAAAGCTATTAAACAAATTACCGATTTGAATAACGGGATTCAGTAGTTCCATCACCCGAAGAGAGATACAAGAACCCGCCGCTTACAGCGGCGGGTAATTCCTTGATTTCCGAGCGAGAGGAGAGAGAAGGGAAATGGACCAACATCGTAATAGAGCGACCGTATTATCGATACTGAGCATGGGTCTCGGTCAAATCTATAACAAACAATTTACGAAGGGTATCCTGTTCCTCATCTTTGAAGCATTCAGCATTTATTACTTAATTAACAATCTAGGAAGAGCCCTGTGGGGCATTACCACACTAGGAGAGACACCGAGAACTCCAAAAAATTTGCACGGTGGCTATGACCATTCGATCTTTATCTTGGTTCAAAGCTTGATTACACTTTTGTTTTTACTTGTAGTTCTGGTTGTTTATTACTTGAATATCAAAGATGCACGAAAAATCGGACATGAGAGGGAACAAGGTAAACAGCCTCATAATTTCAAGCAAACTGTCCGCTATGTCCTGGATTATAAATTTGCTTATGCCATGTTAAGTATTCCTGCGATCGGCATTTTGTTCTTTACGGTATTGCCGATTATTTTTATGATTCTGATCGCGTTTACAAACTATTCGGCTCCGAAGCATATTCCACCTGCGATGCTCGTGGATTGGGTTGGCTTCGATACCTTCAAAAATTTGCTTGCGCTCAAGACTTGGAGTCATACATTTTACGGAATTCTAACCTGGACGATCATTTGGGCTATTCTGTCTACAGTGACTACATATTTCGGAGGCATGCTGGTAGCGCTGCTTATTAATCAGAAGGGCATTAAATTCAAAGGCATGTGGAGAACTCTTCTGATTCTCCCGTATGCGATTCCACAGCTTATTTCATTGCTTGTTATGAGAAATATGTTTAACGGCGAGTTCGGCCCAATTAACCAATATTTACAGTATTTTGGTTTAGGGACCCTTCCTTGGTTGACCGATCCGTTCTGGGCCAAGGTCACAGTAATTATTGTGAATATGTGGGTCGGTATTCCTGTTTCCATGCTGCTCATCATGGGGGTATTAACGACGATTCCAAGAGATATGTATGAGGCTGCTGAAGTCGATGGAGCTAGTGGATATCAGAAATTTAAAATCGTTACCCTACCGATGATCCTGTTCACAACAGCACCAACGCTGATTGCACAGTTTGCCGGTAATATTAATAACTTCAATATGATTTTCCTTCTTACAGGCGGAGACCCGGTAAAAGGGGATTATCAATATGCCGGGGCTACCGACTTGCTCGTAACCTGGCTTTATAAGCTAACGTTGAGTCAGAATAAATATAATATGGCTTCTGCTGTAGGTATTATTATTTTCGTGATCATTGCCTCGTTCTCTATTTATAACTATCGTCGGACGAAGTCATTTAAAGAGGAGGATATGATCCAATGAGCAAACGAAAAACTCGCAATGTGATACGGTTGTCGGCTAGTTATGTGGTTCTCGTAATTTTGGCTATATGCTCCATCTATCCGGCACTTTGGATTATTATGGGGGCATTTCGTCCGGGTACTGCGCTTTACAGCAAGACGCTACTTCCTAAGTCATTGACCTTGGATCATTTCAGGGAGTTGTTCAACTCAAGAATTATTTTGTTCCCTCAATGGTATATGAATACGTTGAAGGTAGCGATCTTCTCCATGCTGCTAGGCGTTTTGTTAACTCTCTTGACCAGTTATGCTCTATCGCGCTTCCGCTTCCGCGGGCGTCAGAATGCTCTTTCAGTGTTGCTCGTTCTCGGGATGTTCCCAGGCTTTATGAGTATGATTGCCATTTTCCTGCTGCTGAAGGAAATGCAATTGTTAGATACACATGTTGCCCTAATTATGGTGTATGCGGCGGGGGCCCCGCTAGGTATGACACTCATCTCGAAGGGGTTCTTCGATACGATTCCCCGTTCTCTGGATGAAGCGGCACGGATTGATGGGGCGAGCAACTTCAAGATATTCACGCATATTATTTTACCGCTCGCCAGACCAATACTTACTTACTTGGCCCTGCTGCAGTTTGTTGGACCATGGGGAGACTTCATTTTCGCTAGATTGATTCTTCGCTCGAAAGATAAATGGACTCTGGCTGTAGGAATGTGGGATATGGTGTCCAGCAACCAGAACTCCAATTTTACCTTGTTCGCTGCTGCAGCCGTACTGATCGCCGTACCAATTACTATTTTGTTCATGCTCATGCAGCGATTGCTGGTAGACGGCTTGACCTCGGGGGCCAGCAAA
>DASYFA010000266.1:0-7182 GCA_036498705.1 Paenibacillus sp. | reverse complement strand
TTCCGATCTACAACAGTTGGAGGATTACATTTTGGATAAATCAAATGAACTGGGGATCGGCACAATGGGATTCGGCGGGGAGGTTACGCTACTGGGCTGTAAGATCGGCGCGGCTAATCGCTTGCCGGCGAGCTTCTTTGTCTCGGTAGCCTACAATTGTTGGGCCTTCCGCCGTCAAGGTGTGGAGATCGATCCGGCTACAGGTGGAATCGCTAAATGGATCTATGAGCGGGGTAATGAGAAAGCGAAGGACGATTTGAAGCAGGTTAAGCAAGGGACAATAGAAGAACAAACGGCAGATCAGTCTGCACAACAAGCTATCGCTCAAGTAACTGACCAGACCGCGGCTTCTCAGGCTCGTGAGATCGTGCTACAAACTCCGATTACCGAGGAGCAAATACGTAGCTTACGTGTTGGCGATGTTGTCATTATCCAGGGTGAGATGCATACTGGCCGGGATGCTCTGCACAAATATTTACTTGATCATGACGCGCCGGTGGATCTTAACGGATCAGTAATCTATCACTGCGGTCCGGTGATGCTGAAAGATGAAGATGGCTGGCATGTGAAGGCGGCCGGACCGACGACGAGCATTCGGGAGGAGCCTTACCAAGCGGAGATTATTAAGAAGTTTGGGATTCGTGCGGTAATCGGTAAAGGCGGAATGGGGCCAAGGACGCTTACGGCGCTACAAGAGCATGGAGGCGTATATTTGAATGCTATTGGTGGAGCGGCACAATATTATGCAGAATGCTTCAAGAAGGTCAACGGCGTTGACTTCCTTGAGTTTGGTATCCCAGAAGCCATGTGGCATTTGGAAGTCGAAGGATTTGCCGCGATCGTGACAATGGATTCGCATGGAGATAGCCTACATGCAGGCGTAGAACAAGCATCGAAGGAGAAGCTGGCTTCTTTTAAAGAAGTCGTATTTAAATAGATGAAGACATTTCGATCACGATTAACAATGATATTAATGGGTCTGATCGGCATATCAATGCTGGCAGCAGGATTGACGATGGCCCAAGTATTTAAAAACTCACATATCCGGGCGTTGGAAGAAAATATGTCCCGGGAAATTGACCTGCTTCAGAGCACATTCCAGTTCAAGCCCATAAACTCTGATCAGTCGGAGGAATATTACTCGGAGCAGTCTAAGAAGCTCGAGAAATTGATTGATTCCAGGGTTACCTTTATCTCTTTAGATGGGACGGTTATTGGAGATTCAGAAGTGTCCCCCTCCAAAATGGATAATCATCTGAGTCGTAAGGAGATTGTCTCAGCCACCAAAGGAGAAATCGGCAGTTCGATCCGCTACAGCGCATCGATTGGTGAGAATATGTTGTATATCGCCAAACATGTCACCTCCGAAGATGGAAGATTCGATGGTTATATCCGACTGTCGATGAGTCTGAGCGCGGTGGAAAGGGATCTGAATAAAGGCTGGCTCATGATGGTGGGAGGGCTGTTGTTGTTATTTTTAGCCGCAGCTCTGGTTAGCTATCGGATATCAAAAGGATTGACCAAGCCATTGGAGCATATTACTCAGGTGGCAAACCGAATCTCACGACTTGATTATGATGCGCGTGTCCAATTATCACGGCGGGATGAGATTGGGCAACTGGGTCTAGCGATTAATCGAATGGCTGGCAGTCTGCAAGAGCAAATGAAAGTAATACGTGATAACGAAGATCTGCTCCAGAGCGTTCTCACGAATATGGTCGGCGGTATTCTAATGGTCGAAGCGGATGGACGAGTCGCTCTTATGAACAGGGAAGCAGAGCGCTTCCTGCATGTTAACCAAGAGAAATTCCTTGGCAAATCATATCTGGAGCTGAAACGGAATCATGATTTCCAGCAGTTTATGGTCGAAGGTATGGATACGAAGGAGTATCTTAAGGAAGAACGGAATGTATATGATCCTGAACAGCGCACACTGTTGTTGGAGCGGGTACCGATGTTCGAGGATGATGGCAACTATCGAGGGATGCTCTTCCTGCTGCAGGATGTAACGGAGATCCGGAGGCTGGAGATGATGCGGAGCCAATTTGTCGCTAACGTCTCACACGAATTGAAGACTCCAATCGCCGCGGTGAAGGGTTTCGCCGAAACGCTACTGGGCGGTGGAGTGGAGGATAAGGAGACAGAGCGATCCTTCCTGCAGATTATTTATGATGAAGGAGATCGACTGAATCGCTTGATCGGTGATATTCTGGAGCTGTCGAAGATTGAGTCCAAGCTTATTCCGCTTGATTATTCACCGATTCACCTCAAGGATTTGATTAACAGCATCTACGAAGTGCTGCTTCCGACTGCTGCACGCAAATCGATTGTGATGAGCAACAATGTTCCGGAGCATCTGTTCCTTGAAGGAGATGAGGATCGGCTGCGGCAGATATTCATGAATCTGTTGTCGAATGCAATCAGCTATACACTAGAAGGCGGCAGAGTCAAGGTTGAGGCAGAGATTGCCGACTCAGATGAGGATCATGAAGAGGAGCGGGTGAGGATATCCGTGAGTGATACGGGGATCGGGATTCCGAAGAAGGATTTGCCACGCATCTTCGAACGCTTCTATCGTGTGGATAAGGCGAGGTCACGCAGTTCAGGTGGCACAGGGCTTGGGTTATCGATTGTCAAGCATCTGGTCGATCTTCATCACGGAACCATTACGGTAGAGAGCCGGGTTGGCGAGGGAACATCCTTTATCATCGAGCTGCCGATTACACAAAATTTAGCATAAATCGAGTATGTCGTTAATTTTTATCGTTATTTTACACTGCGTTAACATTATGGTGCTATGCTGAGCTTGTCAGGAGGAATGGAATTGTATGAAGTCAGACCTCCTGGCTTTCTCAGTAAATGCGGACGCATGTTTGTAAGTTGTATAGTAATTTCATGATTCGACTTGGACAGGCATTTTTGAAATATGGGGGTTAATATGACTCAAAGACTGTTGGTAATTGAAGATGAACCGACACTATCGAGGCTGCTCTCCTACAATCTGACTAATGAGGGCTATCAGGTTACGGTTGCGGAAAATGGACAACTTGGCTTTGATACTGCAGCGCAGGGTGAATTTGATCTGATCTTACTTGATCTGATGTTGCCGGGGATGAATGGATTTGAGGTACTCGCCAATCTGAGGCAGATGGGTGTGAAGACGCCGATTATTATCCTCACCGCGAAGAATGCGGAAGAAGAGGTAGTGCAAGGCTTGAAGTCTGGCGCCGATGACTACATTACCAAGCCATTCGGTGTGGCTGAACTGCTTGCCAGGGTAGCGGCGGTACTAAGAAGAGTAACGGGAATAGATGAGAAAGAGCCACAGCAGGAGCAGAACGAAACGAAGATCTCGCTCGGTCCGCTGGCGATCTTCCCGGACAAATACGAAGTTGTACTGAATGGTGAAGCGATTACGCTAAGGCCGAAGGAATTTGAGGTTCTACTCTATCTGGCTCGTAAGCCAGGGGTCGTGCTTACCAGGGATGATCTGATGAACTCGGTATGGGGCTTCGATTATATCGGTGGACAGCGTACGGTGGACGTCCATGTTAGTTCACTAAGGAAGAAGCTGGAGCTTGATCCGGAATCTGTGCATATCGACTCGATTCGGGGTGTTGGTTATAAGCTGGTTGTAAATAAGAAGAAAGGTGCTCTGCATGGGTAATCATTCCAGGGGGCACCTCTTTATTTTACGAACGTTATACTTGAAGGGTAGTTGGAATCAAGAGAGGGGCTTGCATGGCCATCGTATCCATGAAGCTCTTTTTTTGAGCCTTCCAACCTAGTTTCAGATTTTACATAGTGCTTAAGGATCACTAACATTCTGCGAACTTAAGAGTATTAAAATGTAAAGAAACATGTAAATACATACCATTGGGGAGTGGTTGAGCATGAGTAGCTATACGTTGGTGATGGAGCCGCTAACACTGGATATCAAGCCTGCTGATTCGCAGGATTTGAGAGGCGGCCAGCTTGAGATGGTGACGGTTGAAGAGAGTCAGGTCGAGATCGCTTCGTACACAAGGAGTATTCCAGCTATATCTGAAAGTACATCATGCCAACAAGTTCTGCATATATTTCAAAGTAATCCGGGAGTCCCGTGTGTCGTCCCTTGTGATGATAGTAACGTACCCACTGGATTGATTATGCGCGATAAATTTTATAAGCATCTAGCTACCAGGTTTGCAGCAGATTTGTTCTATGATCGTCCTGCGATGATGTTCGCGGAGAAGGAGCCATTAATTTGCGAGATATCCACTCCTGCACGCACGCTTCTGGATGCAGCACTTGAACGTCAGGATGCTGAATTCTATGACTGCTTGATCGTAACGAAGCAGAGTAAATTATACGGGGTCTTGACGACACAGGATCTGATGTTGATCTCACGAGAATTAGAGCGTATGACCGATCAGCTTCGCAGCAGTGTAATCCGGGAAAGCCAGAGTCATGTACTTGAAATTGCAAGCTCGGTTCAGCAAGTATCCTCCATCTCTCAGTTAAGCTTGAACGAGTCGCAGAAGATGAGCCAACTTGCGAAGACGGGCCGTTCCGAGCTCGAAGAATTAAAGTCTTCTTTCTCTCATGTACTGGAGATGATGAAGCAGCAGCAAGGGCTAGTAAGCCAGTTGCTTGAGCAGACGGATGAAATCTCCTCATTTACAGCCTCGATCAGGGAGCTTGCGGAACGCAGCAAAATACTTGCCATTAATGCTTCAATTGAATCAGCACGCGCTGGTGAATATGGTAAAGGCTTCTCTGTGGTTGCAAATGAGATGCGTCAACTGGCTCAATCGACCAAGCAATTCTCCGAGGATATCGGGCATGGACTGGATATTATCCATTCATTGATTGAGGAGACAGCATCGGCTGTATCATCAACTAACTATGAGATGAGTGCAAGTAATGATCGGGTGGGAAAGGCGGATGAGACCTTCCGTGATCTAGCAGATTCGGCCGACCTCGCGAAGGACCGCGGCAGAGAGATGTCAGATTCCTCGACTGAGGCGACTAGGATTACAGGTGATGTGCTCCACAATCTAACCACACTTATGTAAAGGAAGTTTAAAAGTTCACTTTTGATCACGAAGCATACCAAGGAGTGGACTCGACATCGAATCTTGAATTCAGCCGGGTCCTCCGGTGCTCACGTACAAACTACGTACGCTCCGCTCCTCGGACCCTAGCTTCATCCAACCTTCTCGGTGCTGAAAAGTATACTTTTAAACGCTTATTTGAAGTGAGGAAGTTAAAAAGTTCACTTTTGATCACGAAGTATATGAAGGAGCGGTCTCGACATATTTCGGAGTAAATTTGACCTTTTGTACATAAATTACTTCAATAGAGATACCACTGATTGTGCATGAATAGTCGTACTACAGTTTTTACATTGCGTTTACATTTCCGCCCATTCTCTTTTACATAAGTAAGATACAATAAAGGCAATATGAAGGTTTTAACTTAAAGTGTGTGTTCAAAAAGGTCGGTTATCAGCGACGAAAGAACCTTAACTACGCTGATGAAATTCTATATTGCAAAGAAAACCTCCCGCTGAATTGTGGTCGCTCATATATGAATTGACCTTGATTGGTTTTCTTATCAACAAGCGGAATTTTTGAACAACCTCTTAAAGAAGGTGGATGAGATGGCAACGACAACAGCAATATCAACGGCAACGGCTATACAAATCGAACAATTAAATTTATTCTATAATCAATTTCAAGCTCTTAAGAATATGTCACTTGATATACCTGAGAAGGCAATCACTGCCTTCATCGGACCGTCTGGCTGTGGAAAGTCCACGTTGCTTCGGACATTGAACCGGATGAATGATATGATTGCCGGAACCCGTGTTGAAGGAGCTGTACGCATCAACGGCAAAGATATTTACGGTGAGGACGTTGAAGTCGAGACACTTAGGAAGCAAGTAGGTATGGTATTTCAGCAGCCGAATCCTTTTCCTAAATCGATTTATGATAATGTAGCCTACGGGCCGCGTCTGCACGGAATTACGAATAAGGCCGAGCTTGATGAACTTGTGGAGCAGAGCTTGCGTCAGTCCGTTCTATGGGAAGAAGTGAAGGACTTCCTGAAGAAATCGGCTTTGAGCCTGTCCGGTGGACAGCAGCAGCGATTATGCATCGCCAGGGCGATTGCCGTCCATCCTGACATTTTGCTGATGGATGAAGCTACTGCCGCACTGGACCCGATCTCCACACTTAAGATTGAGGAGCTCGTTCAACAGCTGAAAGACAAATACACGATAGTTATGGTCACACACAATATGCATCAAGCGGCCAGAGTGTCGGATAAGACTGTATTTTTTCTAAATGGAGAAATTATTGAAGCCGATGAGACGAGCAAATTGTTCTCGACACCGCAGGATTCCCGTACAGAGGATTATATTTCCGGCCGCTTCGGTTAACATAAGAGGTTGTTCAAAAAGTCCGCTTTTGATGGCGAAGTATCACTGAGAGCTTATTCGACATTGAATCTTGAATTCAGCCGGGCCTAAGCAGATGCTTACGAAGTCATGTTTCCTCCGGAAACATCTTAGGTGCTCACGTACCCAAAACGTACGCTCCGCTCCTCAGGCCCTAGCTTCATTCAACTGAAGCGTTTTGAAAAAACGCACATCGAAAGCATAAGCTTCGGTGCTGAAAACCGGCCTTTTTGAACACGCATTATAAGGAGGATTATGAATGATACAAAGACGAGAGTTTGATCAGAATTTGAATGAGCTCCGTGAATTGCTGCAGAAAATGGGAGGACATGTGGAGCATGCATTGGTCGAGGCCGTTACTGCCTTGAAAAATCTGGATTCTAAGCGGGCCAAGGAAATTATTGATCGCGACCGTGAGCTGAACCAGATGGAGGAGCAGGTAATGGAGATCGGCTCGCGTCTTATCGTTACACAGCAGCCTGTAGCCAAAGATTTGCGTAGAATTCTAGTTGCCTTCCGAATCTCCAGTGATCTGGAACGGATGGGAGATTTGGCGATTGATATTGCCAAGGTGACGGTACGTCTTGAGGGCCAGACATTGATTAAGCCGCTTGTGGACATCCCTAGGCTCGCCGAGCTTGTTGTAGTGATGATCCAAGAATCGTTGAAATCCTATCTTGATGAGAATACGGACCTAGCTTATAAAATGGCTAAAGATGATGATGAGGTCGATCATTTGT
>DASYFA010000265.1:0-4347 GCA_036498705.1 Paenibacillus sp. | reverse complement strand
TTTCGTATTTTTAAATCCGCCGACCAGTTCCATTATTGAAATAGCCAGCGATTTTATCGCATTTGGATATTTATCCAAGCTCTCCGGGAATATACCGAAAATCCACTTGTCATTGCCTTCACGCAAAGAGACATATTGATATCCAGATCTCTTCCATTTTTCGATCTCTTTGCTCTTATCAGACACCGGTACTACTTTTATCTCCAATAGGGAGACTTTCGGATTACTCAAAGGTCTGAACGAGATGCTATCTTTATCATTTCCGTAGCTAAGCGTTACCTGATCGGTCCAGCGCATCGGCAGATCAAAGCGATAGTTATACTCAAAATCATAGAAGCTGTTCATGATCGTCTGCAACTTACCCTCTGTCGTCCATTGTACCCATTCATGGATGAATGGCATGTCCGAATAAGGGACATCCTCCGTTCCCGGAGGTTCCTTCATCCGATCAACCTCGAGGATTCCATCTCCGTTAACATCCTCGCTTAATGTCGTCTGGGCATTGAAAAAATCCGGGTTGAGCGGGTTGGCATTCAGTACATCCTTTAGTTGCCCTTGATCCTCAATTAACATGGATGTAAAAGAAGAGTGCGCACCCATATCGGCCACAATAACAACGCCTTGATGCTCCTCATTCACTTTGCCTGTAATGACCTGGGCGTAACCGTTTATGGAGCCATCGAGATCAATCGATGTCTTTTTAACTAATTGACGGTCATGAAGTTCATATAACGACGCTTCCGCCACCATTTTCTCGGAATCCCAGGACAGGTTGAACAGCTCCGGTCTATTGTTTCCATCAAGGTCTGTAACAAGCATCTTCGTATACAGCATATCTCCGTCCAGCTCGAGCTTGTCCTCTTTATTCATCGAATGGATTTGCAGCTCATTGCGTCCGCGAACCCCGCCTTTCCAGCCGGTGATAATCTCATTGCGCCCGTCTCCATCCAGGTCAGCGAGCTGAAAGAAATCAATGCCTCGGCTCGGTACCGTCACTTGATCTAGCCGTTCCCATTTGCCGTTTTTCTCCCCTAACACGATATAGCCGTTCTCAAATTCATCGGCTTCATTCGCGAAGAAAGCGATAACCTGCCGATTACCGTCCCCAAGAATGTCCTTAATAAATATAGCGGTTGCCCCATATGGCCCGTTATCGGGGATAACCAGCTTGGAATGGGGCGGCAATTGCTGCAATACTTCCTGCCTAATATTAGACTGCTGCTGAGACTCGGCAGGGGGCTGCAGCAGTTGAAAAGGCGTACTGCTAAGGCTGCAGCCACTAAGAAGTAAGATGATTCCGCTCATTATCAACACACTTATCATTCGATATATTCTCATGTCATCACCATTCAATTCAAAATTCATAGACCTGACTATATCTATAATCATAAAGAATGACATAAGATGAAGAGTTACAGAACTATTACATGAACAAAGGCTATCGCACAAGGTCAAATGACCTTAGGATAGCCTACATTTAATTCTGCTCACCATTCAGTATCTCTTTCTTTAGCCTTCGGCCTGTTGGCGTATCAGCAAGACCACCTTGAGCGGTTTCACGTAACGCAACCGGCATCGATTGACCAATACGATACATCGCTTCAATCACTTCATCGCAAGGAATCGCACTCGTGATACCAGCTAGCGACATATCCGCTGCTACCATCGCGATAGCGGCTCCCATTGCATTGCGCTTCACACACGGAACTTCAACCAATCCAGCGACGGGATCACAGACTAGACCCAGCAAATTCTTGAGAGCAATAGCCATCGCTGTAGCCGATTGCTGCGGTGTTCCTCCAGCCAGAGCAACAATCGAAGCCGCGGCCATCCCCGTTGCAGAGCCCACTTCGGCCTGGCAACCTCCGGCGGCCCCACTGATTGAGGCATTGTTGGCGACAACCATGCCGAATGCCCCTGAAGTGAACAGAAAATCAATCATCTGATCTCGGGTTGGATGAAGCTTATCTACAAGCGCGAATAACACACCTGGAATAACCCCCGATGCTCCAGCGGTCGGCGTGGCACAGATCAATCCCATCGCTGCATTCACCTCATTGGTAGCTACCGCTTTACTAACGGCATCAAGCACTGTAAAGCCGCTTAAACCTTGACCACTGGCGATATATTGATGCATTTTTACTGCATCCCCTCCAGTCAATCCGGAATGCGACTTCACTCCGCTGAGTCCCCTTTCCACAGCCTTCTCCATCACCTCAAGATTACGCGACATTTGCCCGCGGATCTGTTCCAGGCTCTTTCCGCTAACTTCCATCTCCTGACGAATCATGATTTCTGCAATAGAGCATGACCCTTCCTCTGCCAGTGCGATTAACTCTGCCACATTAGAAAACATTGAAGTATTCCCTCCTTTTGCTAATCCTCCATCGACAGAACCCGGTCGACTCCCTCCAGTTGGCTAATTGTATCGATGACCTTGCTGCCAATCATTTCATCCGTCTCGATAACCATTAGAGCCATTTTGCCTTTCTCCCTGCGGGACACCTTCATATTCCCGATGTTGACATGATTTTCACTCAATATATGGGTCACTCTGGCGATCACGCCATAGCGGTCATGGTTAATAATAAGAATGGCTGGACTTTCGCCAGACAGGCCCAATTGAAATCCGTTCAGTTCACGTAGTTCAACCTTACCGCCGCCGATTGAAATCCCTACTAGATCGATTTCCTCATTCCCACTCTGCATGGAGATGCGGACCGTATTTGGATGCTCCGGAATTGCCTCTTCAGTTCTAATACTAATCTCTATCCCGGCTTCCTCTGCATATTTCGCAGACTGAGGCAGACGCGGATCATCCGTATCATACCCCAATAATCCGGCAATTAATGCCACATCAGTAGCATGTCCCTTATAAGTGTCAGCAAAAGAACCGTACAGCGACAATACAACACGTTTCGGTTCCTTGCCAAATATGCTGCGCGCCAGCCTGCCGATCTTCGCCGCCCCTGCTGTATGAGAACTAGATGGACCCACCATAACTGGACCGATCACATCAAACACGCTTCGGTATTTCATTATCATTCTCCCTTATCCTTAAATCATGAAATATCTCGTACAAAAAGAATCACTAATACATAATATGCGCTTCGCAGTGCCGATGCAATGATATATAACTATACCCAAAAACAACATAAAGGCCACCCCATCGGCCTTTCATGACCGTGAGACAGCCTGTGTATCTAGTTATCCATTATTCAATGCATATTATACCCGTAAACGATAAATCCCTTTGTTCTCGAGACCGCGAATGAGCGGGGTCCAATCTTCATCCTCCGCGGTTGTGTTCAATGCGTCCTCTACCATTTGCAGCTTCGCATCAAGCGCATCAATATGGTGCAAGGCTACGGCTTCCGCTGTCTGCGGCTGTACGGGGCTACCCCATTCACCCAAATTATGATGTGATAGCACTAAATGCTGTAGTCCCATCACCTTCGGTGAATCAAGGTCGATATCGAGCCGGATCGCCGCCTCAGTAATCCAATTGGAGGCCATCGAAATATGTCCAAGCAGCTTGCCTGGTGTGCTGTATTCAGATACAATGCCGAGCTGCGCTACCATCTCCTCTGGCTTGGCAATATCGTGCAAAATAATTCCCGCCCGGAGCATATCCGGATTCAAGAACGGACGCTGTCCGCATAGAAATTCACCTAGTTCCAGCATCCTGACCATATGATAAGCAAGGCCAGCAAAATAAGCATGATGATGCGTCTTTGCAGCCGGATAATGCATCAGCTTCTCTTCCACTTTATCAACACAATACGTTACAATACTGCGGATCTCCTCGTCCCCAATAGAGGTGATCGTCGCCCGGATCGTATGGACTAAGTCTACTGCCCGGATCGGTGCAGAACGGACGAAGTCCGTCAATTTCACTCCGTCCTCTTCTTTGGCTGGGCGCATCTGAATGATCTTCATTTGTAGCCGTTCCCGATAAGTCTGTACAACACCACGTACCTTAACAAGTCCCATCGGGAAGAACGTCTCTTTATCGACTTCTGAAGCATCCCATAGTTTTGCAGAGATTTCTCCACTGGAATCGCTCAGCACGAGATCCAAATAATTTTTGGGAGGCGTACTATTGGTTAATTTAACTTCTACTTCCTTCAGTAAATAAAAACCGGTAAATTCCTCTTGATTTATAAATTCCCTAATTAATGTCATGAATTCTCCCCCAGAAAATAATCATATCTCTATTATACTATGGGTTCGGGCAAAAGCAGAAACAAAAAGGCCGGCAGCCCCGGATCTATCCGGTACGGCTGTCGGCCATGCCTACAACTATTCCACTATCGTGGACTCACCTTTGCTTCCGATCGCAATCCA
>DASYFA010000264.1:0-3292 GCA_036498705.1 Paenibacillus sp. | reverse complement strand
CCCGTCATTTTGCAAGAGCTAATACTTTTTTTCCGTATATACTTCCCCTCGAGAAAGCATTTGTTCAACTTCTCTTGGTACTGTCAATTGCGGCATATTATTTGTTGACCATACCTAGAGTATCCTTTCGACCGCTTTTCTCTTTGTGCCTGAAGCGTATCCTTTTGTTACCTATTAAATTCACTAGCAACTTTGTGGCTTAAGCCAAGAGTCCTTTTCAATTTGTTTGCCTCTTTATAACAGTTTCGGAAGGGATATTGCTATACGTTTTTCCTTATTTGTATTTATAAAACTGGAGGTCTGAAGTAGATGAATCTCAAAGAAACGGATTTGCCCGGAATCGGTAAAAAATTCGTAGTCGAAACCAAAAGCGGTGATAAGCTTGCCATTATTATCCATGATGACGGCAGACGTGAAGTGTTCCATTATGACAGAGATGATCATGACGAGATCAATTCGCTGGTTACACTTAACGATGATGAGGCAAGATATGTATCAGCCATTATTGGTGGAATAACCTATAAACCGACTGCTCTCGAAAATATCGAAGTTGCTCTTGGTGATCTTATTATTGAATGGTACAGACTTGATCCTCAATATAAAGCGATCGGCAAGACGATCGGTGACCTGCGCATTCGCCAGCGCTCTGGAGCTACAATTATCGCGGTGATTGAGAAGAACCATTCCAAACACATCAATCCAGGACCGGATTTACTACTTACTTCGGATGCATTGGTAGTCGTTCTTGGCGAGCGTCTTCATCAGCAACAGATTAGACAGATATTATTGAGTGGAATTTCTTGATTTAGAGCATATCGGATTTCAGGTCAGGTTGGCGTAGACCCTTAGTGCTACCGCCAGCCTGAACTGCATCTGGATAGTTCTCCTTACTATCCCGCCAGGCAATACGGTTTGGAAAGGGGAAATGAACTTGAACGGCAAATTCACGTTATTCTCTTCCGTGAAGCGGCAGCTTCACTCTAAAGTTCCAGACTCCAAGCTTTCAAGGGTATTGGGTGTCATTTCCGGAGCGTTACTCGCTTCTATCGGCCTGGAGTTGTTCCTTATGCCACACGGAATTATCGTAGGCGGAATGACCGGTCTATCAGCATTGCTCGCCTTCTATACAGAGTTAAGGCTTGGCCTGTTCTTATTTCTGCTCAATCTGCCGCTGATCATGTTGCAGCGCTGGAAGCGAATCGGCGGCTTCACATCTCTATCCATCCTTGGTCTGCTCGTGCTATCACTCGGATCATTTATGCTCCATCCCTTCCCGGCGCTTACCAGTAATCCGGTTCCGGCCGCACTTGTTGGCGGATTATCGTTAGGCTTCGGCGTCGGTCTCGCTATTCGCTTCGGCGGGGCTCTAGATGCATCAGAGAAGTTATTTGATTGGCTACGTTCCAAATGGTCGCTATCCACAGATGCGTTGATCTGGCTGTTCAACTGCCTGATATTCGTCAGTGCCATTTGGCTGATAGGCTTTGAACAGGCAACTCATTCGGTCATCGCTTATATCTTCGTCTTTGAATCGGTCAAACTGTCGCTTCGTGGTATAAGACTCCATGTCTCTGTAATGATCAACAGCCGTAAAAGCGAAGAAATTCGGCAAGAGATCGCCTTTTATTTGAACCGTGACTCCAGCTATGAGGAAGCGTCCTCAAGTCAGGATGCTCTACTTCATTGCAAATGCCATCGTTGGGAGCTCAACCGTCTCAAATCCATTGTCAAAAATTGCGATCCACATAGTGAAATAACAATCAAAAGCTAATTAAGAAGCCGCTCCTCCCAATAATGGGAAGAGCGGCTTCTCCTTATTTATTCGTATGAGACAGGTTTCCCTGCTTGTAAACTTTCCTTGATGTGAATAACTCGCTGATTGTTCGAGCCGCGCCACTTCAACTTCAAATTACGCTCTTCTAGCATAAATTTACCGTCGATCAGAACATCGCAGTCTGACAGCAGCTTCAGCTTATCTGCATCAGCAACAATCTCCTCGAAGGTATATCCAGACCAGATCCAAATATCTTTCCCTGGGCATTCACGGCGAATCCTTGTGGTTAACCCAGACAGACCTTCTACATTCTGAAAAGGTTCGCCACCTAATATGGATAGCCCTGCAATCTTCACATCCGGCATGTTTAGATCGGCAATGATCCGATCCTCTAGCTCCTTCGTATAAGGCGTCCCGTAGTTGAAATTCCAGGTAGCCGCATTGAAGCAGCCCTTGCAGTGATGCGTGCAGCCCGAGGTAAAGAGCGAATGTCGCAGCCCTCTTCCATTGATGACATCAAACTTCTTATAATCCGCAATATGCATGGTCATCACATATGCTTCACGCGGGACAGAACTTCCTTCTGTTTACCTGCATTGAATGGACGCTGGCTTGGCTCGGATAAGTACCCGCAGCAGCGCCGGATAACCGACGAAGTCTTCGGGTTGCTATTGCCGCAATTCGGACATTGGAATCCGCTATTGGTCGCCTCGAATTCTCCTTCATATCCACATTCCAGACATTTATCTGTCGGTGTGTTCGTCCCGAAATAAGGCACTCTTTCATAGGCATAGTCCCATACGGCCTCCAGTGCCTCAGGATTATGCACTAAGGAGTCGAACTCACAGTAAGTGATAAAGCCTCCGTTCGCATGCTGCGGATACTCTTTCTCAAATTCAATCTTCTCAAACGGAGTCACTTTTTTATTCACGTCAAGATGGAAGGAGTTCGTGTAATACCCTTTATCCGTTACACCAGAAATTACACCAAATTTCTCCTCATCAAGCTTGCAGAAGCGGTAGCATAGCGATTCCGCCGGTGTTGAATACAGACTGAAGCCGTACCCGGTCTCTTCCTTCCACTCTGTAACCTTTTGGCTTAAATATTTAACAATTTGCAGACCTTTGGCACGAAGCGTATCGTCTTCAAACAAAGATCTACCGTATAAGGCCATCATCGTCTCATGAATCCCAATATAACCAAGCGAAATGCTAGCTCTGCCATTCTCCAGCAATTGATCGATCGTATCTTCCGCCTGAAGTCGGCTGCCCGCCGCACCTTCCATATACAGAATCGGAGCGACCTTGGCCTTAACCCCTTTTAACCGCTCAATACGATAGAACAGGCCTTCTTTACAGGTCTCCAGTAGCTCGTCCAGTAGACGATAGAATTTCTCCTCCGAGCCCTGAGCACGAATGGCGATACGAGGTAGATTAGCGGTCACGACCCCCATATTAAATCGTCCGTCATGCAGCAGTTCTCCATTCTCCTCATATACTCCAAGGAAAGAACGGCAGC
>DASYFA010000263.1:0-2759 GCA_036498705.1 Paenibacillus sp. | reverse complement strand
CTCCGCCCAGTTAAACGATTATTTGAACAGTATGAATGGGCTAGTCACTGACAGCTCGGACAGTTACAATATAGGTTCTGTTATTCAGAATACTCCAGTGTCTTCTGGACAACATGTTACTTCTTCCTCCAGACATGAGATTGCTGGAGACATTCAGCAATTGATTACAGATGCTGCCCAGCGCTACGGCATAGCTCCGAGCTTGATTCAGGCTGTCATTGAGACGGAATCCTCCTTCAATCCGAAGGTTGTATCGTCTGCGGGAGCGAAGGGCCTAATGCAATTAATGGATGGAACAGCACGTGGGTTAGGAGTTACGGATTCATTCGACCCTGCCCAAAATATAGATGGCGGAACACGCTATCTGGCTAATCTGATCCGACGCTTCGGAGGCAATGAGCGTACCGCGCTTGCTGCTTATAATGCTGGTCCGGGCCGCGTGCAGAGAGCTGGTATAAGTAATGATCAGGAGCTGATGGACAAGCTTCATTTATTGCCGCGTGAGACGCAGAATTATGTGTTTAAAGTAACGAGCGCTCGCAGCAAATATGAAGTGTAGCATCCAAAATGTGGCTGTAGAATGTTTTTCAATTAGACGCCTGATTGCAGGGCTGATATATTAAGATCAAAGGGAAAAAACGCACCGGCCACTCCCGGAAATCTGCGTTTTTTCTTTTGGTCTTTTTTCAGCTTGGATTATGATTGAGTATGTGCCTCTTATTATGTGTGAACTACCTCTAAAAGGAACTAGGTGAAATTATGAAATATATGGATTATGCAGCAACGACGCCGCCTCATCCCGAGGTTGCTCGTACGATTGCTGAAGTCATGAACCTGCATTATGGCAACCCCTCATCATTGCATATTTTGGGGGAACAGAGTGAACAATTGCTTAAAAAGGCTCGTGAGGTTTGCGCTGGAGCTCTCCAGGTAAAACCATCTGAAATAATCATTACATCGGGAGCTTCAGAGAGCAATAATGCGGCCATTAAAGGTGCCGCCCTGCAATTTATGAATCGGGGCAAACATCTTATAACGACGGCAATAGAGCATCCTTCAGTCTATGAATGCTGCAAGCAGCTAGAAAGTTTTGGTTGGGATGTAACTTATCTGCCGGTTAACCATGAAGGAACTGTAACTCCGGAGCAGGTATGTGCTGCCGTCAAGGACGATACGGTGCTCGTCTCGATTATGCATGTGAATAATGAGACGGGAAGCATTAATCCTGTTCAGGAGATCGGCAAGCAGCTTAAGGAACAGTATCCACGTGTGCTATTTCATGTGGATGGCGTACAAGGGTTTGGAAGACTTCCTTTGTCGCTTCAAGCTTCGTGTATTGATATGTACAGTTTGTCTGCTCATAAATTCAGAGGTCCCAAAGGAATTGGCTTACTATATATCCGCGAGGGAATTAAACTCCAGCCTCTAGTTACTGGGGGCGGCCAGGAGGGTGGAAGAAGAGCCGGTACAGAGAATATCCCTTATATCGTAGGGATGGCCAAGGCCCTTAGAATGGCAAAAGAGGAGCAAGTCCAAGCAGCTGAGCATTTACGATATCTCAGAAAAGTCCTGATGGATGGTATTAAGTCTATACCGAAGCTTGTGCTTAATTCACCGCCAGATGGTGCACCGCATATCATTCATTTTTCTTGTCCAGGAATGAAGGCAGAGGCTATGCTCCATATGCTGGAGGAAGATGGATTCCTCGTATCAACTCGTTCGGCTTGTTCCTCTAAGAAGAGTGAGCCAAGCCGCATCCTTCTGGCTATGGGCAAGAGTGTTGAAGAAGCTTCCTCAGGCATCCGTGTAAGTCTTGGTGAGGAGCATTCGGAACAGGATATACAACAATTTCTGGCCGCTCTTCAAAGAGCGGTAGCGCGTCAGGAAGATTTGAAGGGGAGAGGCTAATGAATTTAGATTATGAAATGCTGTTGCTCCGGTTCGGAGAGATTACGGTCAAGGGGAAAAATCGCTCAAAGTTCGAGCGGGCGGCTTTGTCCCATGTTAAAGCGTTACTTCGCGCATTTCCGGGAACGGAAGCGATTTATGAATATGGAAGGATCTATGTGAGATTGAATGGCCAGGCTGCAGATCCAGTCGTCTCATCGTTAAAAAATATTTTTGGCCTAACCTCGATTAGCCCGGTGAAGGTATCGCCATCCAAGCTTGAAGATATTATTGCTATCGCTGTTGATTTTGTAAAATCGATACCGCAAGACAAGTATAAAACATTCAAGGTGCATGGACGCCGCGTCTTCAAGGGCTTTCCTCATGCTTCACTAGAGCTGAATCACCTAGTGGGAGGTCCTGTACTTAGTGCGTGTCCACATTTAAGTGTCGATGTTCATCATCCAGATTTTGAGCTACGAGTGGAAGTACGCGAGCATGTAACCTACCTGTTCTGCGAAGTGATTCCAGCCGCCGGCGGATTCCCACTAGGAACGAACGGTAAAGCGATGATGCTCCTTTCCGGTGGAATCGATAGCCCGGTCGCTGGCTATTCTGCTATGCGTCGCGGTCTGGAGATCGAATGCGTGCATTTCCACAGTTATCCGTTCACTAGCAAGAAAGCGGAGGAAAAGGTGCTTGATCTGGCTCAGGTGCTATCTGGCTTTTCGGGTAGAATCAAAGTACACCTCGTTCCGTTCACTGACATTCAGACTTCCTTGGCGAAGTCGGGTCAGGACAATTTGATCATCACACTGATGAGAAGATCCATGCTGCGCATCGCTACTAAGCTAGCGGAGAAGAACGGGGCA
>DASYFA010000262.1:0-5232 GCA_036498705.1 Paenibacillus sp. | reverse complement strand
GCTTTGCAGCAGGCTGGAAATAGCCCGGACATTATATTATTGGATATTAATATGCCTGATGTGGATGGGCTTGAAGTATGTACCCGAATCCGCAATTTCGTGTCCTGTCCTATTATATTTTTAACCGCTAAAGTGGAAGATGTCGATAAAATCAACGGGTTTCGTGTCGGTGGAGATGACTATATTGTCAAGCCGTTCAGCATTGATGAACTCGGAGCTAGAGTGTCTGCACACCTGCGCCGCGATCAAAGACAACACTTTAAGACCCAAACGAAATTTATCGATGATTTAGTCGTTGATTATTCTGCCCGGGTGGTTTATTACAAAAACCATTCGCTTTCTTTTGCCAAAAAAGAATTTGATATTATTGAATTGCTGTCCATGAACTGCGGGCAAATTTTTGATAAAGAGCGCATTTATGAGAGGGTTTGGGGGTGTGACAGTGAGGGGGACAGCACTGTTGTTGCCGAGCATATCCGCAGAATTCGCGCCAAGCTGTCTGCGGTCAATGACCAGACGTATATAGCAACAGTATGGGGTGTGGGATATAGATGGGTAGGATAAAAAGAGTACTCCACAACCTGTCGATTAGAAAGACCTTTATGCTGTACATGCTTATATTTTTACTGGTAGCAGCTCTGCTTAGTGCAATTGCGATTAGCCAAGCGGGTCAGATGCGAAACCATATGTTTTTAAAATATAACGACTCGTATACGCCAGCAGATATTGAAAATCCGGCGATTAGCTACAACATGGAGCAAATCAATACTAGCTATACGTCTAAAGACAAGGATATTATCAATATTTGCGGCTTTGTTGAAACATGGTCAATCCCAATATTTTTTGGACTGTGCATCATGTTGTCCTCTTTTTTGTTTTATCGCAACAAACTGAAAAAACCTATTGAAATATTGAGTCTAGCATCTAAAAAAATAGCGGACAATGACTTGAATTTTTATATTCATCATGACAGCAAGGATGAGATGGGCCAACTCTGCAACTCCTTCGAGAAAATGCGGGCCGCTTTGGATGAAAATAACCGACAAATGTGGCGTTCTATGGAGGAACGCAAACAATTAAACGCTACTTTTTCCCATGACCTACGTACACCGCTGACGGTACTTCGGGGGTATACGGATTTCTTGAACAACTATCTGCCGCAAGGGAAAGTAGGCGAGGAAAAGGTAATGTCCACCGTATCGACAATGTCCGCACATATTTTGCGGCTGGAGAACTATGTGCATATGATGAGTGAGACACAAAGGCTGGAAGACACCTGCATTTCCACAGCAAAAGTGAATGTAGTTTATTTTATTGAACAGCTTAGAAGCACCGCCGAGGTTTTAGTGCAAGGTCAAGCGTTCAACATTACATTTGTAAACACTATTGTCGAAACAGAACTGAACGTTGACGCTGACATTGTTGTGCGGGTATTTGAAAATATGCTATCCAATGCGATCCGATACGTAGACCGCACAATTTCCATACGCTTTGAATTCGTGAAAGAAATGTTGGGCATTACAGTTAGCGATGATGGAAAAGGTTTTTCAGACGAGGATCTTGAGCAGGCAACCAAGCCCTTTTATAAAAGTAAAACAACTAGTGACGGTGTTCATTTTGGTTTAGGCCTCCATATTTGCAAAATATTATCCGAGAAACATGGGGGCAGTATTGGGCTTACGAACAGCGAGAATGGCGGTGCCAGCGTGGCCGCAATGTTTCTATGTACGACGACAACTACATCTAACAACTTCTCTATAAGTTGATAAAAATTAGAGATTTGTGCGTTATCCTTTCCTTGTATTCTAAATGCAAGGAGGAATTCAAATGATTCTGGAAGGAAAAGCATTATGCAAATATTACGGGGAGGGTGAAAATCAGGTTAAGGCTATTCATCAGGTGGATTTCTCCGTGAAGAAAGGGGAATTCATCTCTATCGTGGGCCAGTCCGGCGCGGGTAAAAGCACCTTGATGCATATTATTGGAGGCTTGGATCGTCCAACAAGCGGCGAAGTTATCATCAACGGAACTTCAATCTATTCACTGCCGGTCAATCAATTGGCGGTATTCCGCAGACGGGAGATCGGGTTTGTCTTTCAAGGTTTTAATCTCGTGCCATCTCTAAACGTGTGGGAGAATATTATATTGCCGATTGGGCTGGACGGAAAGAAGGCGGATGTCGGCTACATCGAAGATATTTTAAATACACTGGGCATTTACGAGAAAAGAACCAATCTTCCGACGACGTTGTCCGGCGGTCAGCAGCAGCGTGTTGCTATCGCCCGTGCCATTGCATCAAGACCGGCGATCGTGCTTGCCGACGAACCTACGGGGAACTTGGACAGCCGTTCCAGCGGAGATGTTCTGGATCTGCTGCGTTTGTCTGTACAGAAGTATAACCAGACGTTAATTGTCGTAACCCATAATGATGAAGTTGCCAGGCTGGCAGATCGAACGGTGCGGGTCGTTGACGGCTCGATTGCTGTGGAGGCATTGCAATGAGAAATACAATTTCCGTAAAGGATATCTCACTTAAAAATTCGCTTCATCATAAAAGCAGAACCATGCTGACGATACTTACAGCAGCACTATCCGTAGCGCTAATTTTTGTTGTGTTAACCTACTTCCATTCCGACGATCAACGCCAGAAGCGGGAAGCCATTAACGAGTTAGGTGCATATCATGTCCAGTATGAGCACCTGACAACGGAACAATTACAACAGATTACCGCCAATCCAAAGATAGGGAAGTATTATCTTTCTTATTTCACACCCGAGATTGCTTCTAAAATGTTGATGGATCTGAACATATATATGACCATCGGATATACAGAGGGTATAAACGGCGGATTGATCGAACTCAGAGAAGGACAGGCGCCGGTAAAGGAAAATGAAATCGTGCTGGATCAATGGGTCATTGAGGAACTGGGGTATGCCCCCAAGCTAGGTCAGCAGATCACACTGAACTTGCAGGTTACGAATGGCAGCAAGACAGAAGAAATCACAGAGACCTTTAAGCTAGTCGGCATTACGGATGATATCGCCGTACGCAAGGCTGCCAGGGCCGGGTTGATGTTCATCTCCAAAGCTTTTGCCCAGCGCTACAGTTCTGATCCCAATGTTACTGTTTTTGCGCTTTTGAAATCGGATTTCAATGCCTCTTCAAATGCACAGAAAGTTGGTGAAAAGGTAGGATTACAAGACGCTCAAATCGAGATTAATGAGCGTTATACCGGTGCCTATGAGCGGAATCCGGTCTCAATCCTGCAATCTATACTGGTTGTGCTGGTTATTGTGTTGAGCGCCGGAATCGTCATCTATAACATCTTCAACATTTATATTGACCAACAAATTCTTCTGTTTGGAACGATGAAGGCCATAGGCATGGGTCCAAGGCAATTACGCCACATGATTCACACCGAAGGGCTAATTATTTCTCTGATCGGCAGTTGTGTCGGTATTCTGTTGGGAATAGGCGGCAGCCTTGCATTTATACCATTTCTCGGTAGTGCTTCGGCTTCCTCTATGTATGTGGAAATAACCCCATATATTGTTGGCGGTTCTTTCATGTTAGGTCTTATCCTCGTCACACTATCCATCCATGTTCCAGCCAGAAGAGTGGGGAGAATCTCGGAGATTGCAGCGATTCGTTATAACCCGGCTGCTGATACGGGGAAGAGATCCAGCAGAACAAGATTAAACAATTCTCTTAGCATTCTAACCCTTGTATTCGCGCAAATCATTCGGCACCGAAAGCGTACCTGGATTACGATAATTTCCATCACTTTGACTGGTCTTGTATATCTGGTTGCTGGCAGCATTCTAAGCAGTATGAAC
The DNA here is from genome assembly GCA_036498705.1 of Paenibacillus sp. Taxonomy (GTDB): domain Bacteria; phylum Bacillota; class Bacilli; order Paenibacillales; family Paenibacillaceae; genus Fontibacillus. The sequence continues at coordinate 1,396 of DASYFA010000262.1, read as the reverse complement.
ACAAGCAATCTGGTCGGTAAAATGGTTGCCGGCGATTACAAGCTAAGCAGTTCCCTCCGGTCAGATGAAAAGAGCGATCCGATAAATAATGAAGTGATCAAGCAGATCCAATCAATGGAGGGGGTTCAGTCGGTCCTTACCGAGATGTATGACGGCCTTACCTATAATAGGCAGGATGCATCCGCTCACCTATCGGACCTGGACGAAATCAGAAATCCTTACATCTCAACTGCAATTTATGGTTATGACGATGCACTGATGCAACGGGTGATTAAGGGGTTGGGAAAAGGAGGGCTTACACTTGATGAGATGAAGAACGGCAACTATCTCATTGCCATTGCGGATGGCGGTGGAACCTATCAGGCAGGCGATAAAATAAGAATGGCTCAGTACGGGAAACAGCAGGAAGAGCGTGAATTTACTGTTGTCGCTGTACTGCCTTCCTACATTTCCTACAAAGGTAACTCAGAGGAGGGCGGGAGCTTCATCGCCCATCAGAGTATGTTCAAGCAGCTCGGAATGGATCAACGGATCAAGCAGCTCAGCGTGGCGGTCGATAAGGAACAGCAGGCACAGGTGGAGCAAGGTATGAAGGCCATCGCCGCGGCTGACCGAAAGATTGAGTTCGGCTCATTCCGTGAGATATACCAGGAATTTAACGGAATAAAAAAAATTATGGAGCTGGCGGCTTATGGTTTTATTGCTGCGCTGATGGTAATCAGTATTTTTAATCTGGTCAATTCCAATCTAACCAGTATGATCTCAAGAAAACGCGAGATCAGTATGATTGAAGCCATTGGTTTGTCACGGGGCCAGCTAACCCTACAGCTTGGAAGTGAAGGCCTGATAGTGATTGTGGTCAGTCTACTGCTTACTTTCGTCGTGGGGATTCCCGCTGGATACTTGGGAGTAGAAATGTTCAGCCGTGAGGCCACCTATGTGCAATACCAGTTTCCGCTTGAACCTGTTGTGATGCTAATCTGCTCTTACCTTACGGTTCAGGCGCTAACTACCTTATATATGCAAAGGCGGTTTCGGAGAGAAGGTCTAATGGAACGGATTAGATACAGCGAATAACAAATTAAATGGGGGACGGCCATGAGAAAAACGAAAATTGATTTGCTCAGCATTGCTTGGGTACTAGGAATTATTCTCCTAATGACTGGTTGCGGCAGTGGCAATGGAAGTGCAGAGTACAAGGGTGTCAATTACGACGGCGAAGGTAAGACCAAAACAATGGTTGATGTGGCTATTCTAAATGAGGATGAAATCCTGTTCCTACAGCAGGTGAAAATTATCGATGACCATCCTACCGTCTGGAAGGCGCTAGAGGCGATTTCCATGAATGAGAAGGAGGAAATAAACATTGAGAAAGATCAGGAAGGCCACATCAGCA
>DASYFA010000261.1:0-7418 GCA_036498705.1 Paenibacillus sp. | reverse complement strand
TATGCCAAGCGAAGTAATCTCAGCCAGGAATGAGGCTCCTGCTCGGTTAACGATCAAGGAAGTTGCCGCGAGTACTTCAGGCATATTATGAACATAAGGAAGAATCATTAAGTTACCGGGTAGACGACCCAGCTTACTCTCAATCGCTTTTAGCGTCGGTTCGTAGTAATTGTTGCCTGTTACATAGACAAAGGTGATATCTGGCAGCTTCCCTAGCTCTGCAGCCATATTCACCATCGCCTCATTAATCGCTCTCGCCCCCTGGCTTCCACCTACGAGCAGCACAATTGGACGGTCCTTGGACACGCCCAGTGATTCATAACCCTTATTCTTATTCGCTGACACGACCGTGGTCGCACGCGGGTTACCCGTAAAAATCACATGCTTGCTTCCCGGGAACAGCGACATAGATTCCTCGAAGCTTACTGCGACGGTATCTACGTATTTACTCAAGAAGCGATTCGTTAATCCAGGGACCGCATTCTGCTCGTGGATTATCGAAGGAATACCCAGCTTCGCAGCCGCATATACGACCGGACCGCATACGTATCCACCGGTACCGATCACGACATCCGGTTTGAACTCGCGCAGCATCTGCTTGGATTGTTGAACCCCTTTTAAGAAACGCATGACTGTCTTCACATTTTCAAAAGATATTTTACGGCGAAAGCCCGTGATCTCAATCGACTTAAAAGCGATATCCGCCTTAGGCACAATCGAGCTCTCCAGACCTTTCTGTCCACCGATATATAGAAATTCAGAATTGGGCTCCTCTAGAGCACATTGACTGGCAACGGCAAGTGCCGGGTAGATATGTCCTCCCGTACCGCCGCCGCTTAATACGACACGCATACCTTCACCTCGCAAAACGGGATAAATTAAGTAAAATGCCTAGAGCTGTAAGCATCAAGGTCAACGATGAACCTCCGTAGCTTATCAGCGGCAAAGTGATGCCTGTAACCGGCATAAGGCCGATAACGACACCGATATTAATAACAACCTGCACTCCTACCATACCAACGATCCCGACCGCTAGCAAACTTCCAAATGTATCATCGATCGTCATCGCCACTCTCATGCCACGCCAGATCAGAATCAAGAATAGAGTCAGAACAAGCAGTCCGCCGATAAAACCAAGCTCTTCCGCCAAGATCGAGAATATAAAGTCCGTCTGCGGTTCAGGCACATAGCTGTATTTCTGCCTGCTCATCCCCAGCCCTAAGCCAGCTAGACCACCGGGACCTATTGCGTACAGGGATTGAATAATCTGATATCCAGCGCCGAGTGGATCGGACCATGGATCAAGAAATGCCGTAATCCTCGCCAAACGGTAAGGAGCAGCAAGAATAAGGCCAACAAAGCCGATAGCACCAACAGCTGCAAGTCCAGCCAGGTGCTTGATTCTAGCACCAGCCGTAAATACGATCAGCATCGAGGCTCCGAGCATTACCGTGCCGGTACCCAGGTCCGGCTGCAGCATGATCATACCGAAGGCTAGACCTATGATGCCGAGTGGAGGAAGCAGTCCTCTTGTAAAATGGGTAATTCTATAATCCTCTTTACTGAGCCAATAGGACAGAAAGAGAATCATGCCGAGCTTCATAAATTCGGAGGGCTGAATACCAAATGAGCTGATGCCAAGCCAGCTTCTCGCTCCGCCTCTAACCACGCCGATTCCTGGAATCAATACGATGACCAGCAGGGCGAAGCAGACAATCAGTCCTAGCTTCGCATATTTCTTCAGCAAGCGATAATCAAGGTTCATCGTAAAGAACATGGCCACAAGGCCAAGAACAGCAAACAAAGCCTGACGTTTCACAAAATAAAAGGAATCGCCGTAATCATGAAAACCGAGCACAGAGCCCGCGCTATATACCATAACAATTCCGATCGTCAGCAAAGCTAAAATACTGGCCAATAACCAGAAATCTGGCGCCTTTCGGCTCTTATTCATCGTGGTAGCCACCTTTTGAAGAAAGTAGGGGCTTATCCACCCCCCTACTTAAAGGGTATGCACCGCCTCTTTAAAAATGCGTCCACGCTCTTCATAGGAACTGAACATGTCCCAACTGGCACAGGCTGGGGATAATAAGACAATATCTCCGGGTCTAGCGAGCCCTGCAGCCTGCGAGATCGCCATCCTTAGCGTGGAGGCGGCACTGTCAACATTATCGACAATGACGATATCGGTTAGACCTGCAAGCTCGGCAACCTTAGCGATTTTCTCCTTCGTCTGTCCGAGCGCAACTACCGCTTTTACCTTTTTCTCGAAATACGGGAGCAGTTCCATATAATCAGAGCCCCGATCAAGCCCTCCAGCGATCAATACAATTGGTTTGTTCAGAGCCCCAAGCGCATTGATCGTTGCTTTGCCATTCGTCGCTTTGGAGTTATTGTAATAGGCTACCTCATGCTTCACTTCCACAAATTCGAGACGATGCTCCACCCCTTTGAATGTACGCAAAGGCTCAGTAAGCCGCTCAGACTCCGCCCCGGCCGCTATAGAAGCGGCGATCGCAGCCATTGCATTCCCCACATTAAAGCGGCCGAGCAGGCCGATTTCTTCCACTGTAATGATCGGGCTGATATGTCCATCCCAATCGCGATATACTACAGTCCGCTCCAATTCATCCTCGACTCCGGAAATATAAGAAGGCGTAACGAATACCCCCTCTGTTCTTAATTCCTCCGTCATCGAGAACGGAATTAATCTTGCCTTCAAGTGAGGAACCAACTCGCGGCAGACGGGGTCATCCCAGTTTACGACAGCGATGTCGTCCGCTGTCTGATTGGCGAACAGCTTCGTCTTGGAAGCGACATAATCCTCCATGGAGCCATGATAATCAAGATGCGTCTCAGCCACATTAAGCAGCACACCCACTTTGGGCTTAAAGTCTTCTGTGCCCTTTAGCTGGAAGCTACTAAGCTCAGCTACAAGCCAATCCTCTGCCGCAGCCTGCTCGGCAGCTTCACAGAGCGGAGTGCCGATATTTCCCGCTACAATCGGATGAAGTCCGGCAGCATCCAGCATCTTGCCGACCCAGGTCGTCGTCGTCGTCTTTCCATTCGAACCGGTAATACCGATGATCGGCGCTTGACTAAGATGATAGGCCACCTCTACCTCAGTTACTACATCAATACCGAGCTCAAGTGCCTTAACAACAGGTGGAGCGCTGTATGGGATACCCGGGTTCTTCACCACGAGTTCCACAGACGGAGAAATAAGTCCGTCCGGGTGTCCTCCGCATACAACAGAAATTCCCAAAGCTTCTAGTTCAGATGCTTCGGGACTCTCTTCACGTGTCTTTCTATCATTTACTGTAACTATAGCTCCATAGTGATGGAGGGTCTTGGCAACCTGTACGCCGCTTTTTGCTAAACCGAGGACGACAACATGTCGTCCCCGATACTGTTCTGGATGATTCATCTCTACAACCCCTTGTTCAAATAAAGTCCAACGACAGCTAGCACGAGGCCTACCGCCCAAAATGTTGTAACAACGCGCCATTCCGACCAGCCTGACAGTTCGAAGTGGTGATGAATCGGACTCATTTTAAAAATTCTTTTGCCACGTGTCTTGAAAGAGATTACCTGAAGTACGACCGACAGCATTTCAATAACAAAAACGCCGCCTATCACTAAAAATAGCAATTCACTCTTCGTCACGATCGCGATTCCGGCGATCGCCCCGCCAATGCCGAGCGAACCTGTGTCACCCATAAATACCTTGGCCGGGTGCGCGTTGAATACTAGAAATCCAATCACCGCCCCGATCATGGCCGCTGCGCAGACTGCTGCTACCATGGAAGTAGCCTGCATGGCAATAATCGCATAAGCACCGAAAGCAATGCCGCTGACTCCGGACAGAAGTCCATCAAGGCCATCTGTGAAGTTGACCGCGTTGCTGATTGCCAGCATCATAATAATAATAAAAGGATAGTAGAACCATGGTCCTAAATCAAAGGCGAAGTCCGTTCCCGGAATGCCAATCGCTGTGCTATGTCCTTCCGATATAAGCAATGCTGTAATAATACCGGCGAATAGTAGTTGACCAAATAGTTTTTGCTTAGGTGTCAGTCCCAGGGATCGTTTGAATACAATTTTAATGTAGTCATCAAGAAACCCTACCAGCCCAAAGCCGAGTGTAGCGACCAGCAGAACGTAGAAGTCTGTGTTCACTACAGAGAATTTCAAATATGCAATCGTGAAAGCTAATATAATGACAACTCCGCCCATAGTAGGCGTGCCCGCTTTCTTCTGATGGCTCTGTGGCCCTTCTACGCGAATTTGCTGTCCGAATTTCATTCGACGCAATAAAGGTATTAGTAGAGGGGCTGAAATGACAGCTAAAATGAAAGATACTCCAATCGTTAATAAGATAAGTCCGTAATCCATGGGATCACCCTCCTCTCGCCGGTATTATTGATGTAATTTGCTATGTTTGACCGCTTCAACGACTTCTTCAAGCTTCATTCCGCGTGAGGCCTTCACTAGTACAACATCCTTCGGATGAAGTAAGCTGATTAGCTTATGAATAAGCTCACTTTTATCATCGTATGCATAAATATTGTTCGGAGCGAGATGTTTCTTCGCCCCTGCAGCAATTTCCTTGCCCAGGCGACCGTACGTAAACAACAGATCTGTATTCTCCGCCGTTAAATACTCTCCAACTTCTTGATGGAACCTTACCTCATCCTCTCCGAGCTCAAGCATATCCCCGAGTACGGCGATTTTGTTTCGATGTCCCTTCATCTTCTTCAGCACATTAACTGCAGCTCTTACAGAAGTAGGGCTCGCGTTATAGGCGTCATTCAGAACGGTAACCCCGTTCGCTCCTTCAACGATCTCGATCCGCATTCCAGTCAGCTCCGCATGCTTAAGGCCTTCCCTCATATCGGCCTCGGTCACGCCATAATGCCTAGCAACAGCCAGTGCCGCAAGACAATTTACGACATTATGCTCACCGAGCAGTGGAAGTTCAAGTGGCGTCTCTCCACCATTCGGGGTGAACATCGTGCCATGCTCCAGGAACATGATTCCGCTCGGATAAATATCATGATTTCCATTAACACCAAAAGTTATTGTATGCAGTTGCTCCGGCTTCGGTGTATTTGGATCGGTCAGTACCTCGGTAATCAAAGGTTCGTCCCCATTGTATACGAACAAGCCACCCGCCTTCATTCCTGACAGAATCTCCAGCTTGGCGCGGGCAATCTCAAGGCGGGAACCGAGCTGCTCCAAATGCGATTCACCGATATTGGTGACAATGGCCGTCTCCGGTTCTGCCAACTTTGAAAGAAACTCAATTTCATAGCGGGCACTCATACCCATTTCAAGCACAGCAATCTCGGTATCCTCCGGCATAGCCAGAATAGTTAGTGGCATTCCAATATGATTGTTAAAATTGCCACTCGTCTTATGCACTTTATAAGTCTTAGCCAGCAAGGCGTACAACAGATCCTTTGTCGTCGTCTTTCCATTACTTCCGGTAATACCGATTACCTTAGCGCCCACAGCGGCTAGATAGCTCTTAGCGAGGCGTTGCATCGCTTCAAGGGCGTTGTCGACTAAAACTGCCGGTCCTGGCGGGTTGCCCTTAGCCCGTTCCCATAGTGAGGCGCTAGCCCCGCTCGTTAGACTGTCAGCGACGAAGGCGTGTCCGTCGAACCTCTCACCAGATAGTGGTACGAATAAGCAGCCCGACTGAATATGCCTGGAGTCGGTAATCACTCCATGAATCATTAAGTTGTTATCATCGGCATTAGCCACCTGTCCACCGCACATGGCGGCAATGTCCGCTAATTTTCTTTTTATCACTTTACTAAACCCCTTATCGCTTCTTTGGCCACGAGACGATCATCAAAATCATGTACTTCCTTACCAATGATCTGATATGTCTCATGTCCTTTCCCCGCAATCAATACTACATCGTCATGGCTTGCCATTTCAATAGCCTTTTGAATCGCTGCATGGCGGTCCACGATCAGTTCATAACGCTCAAGTGGAATATTATCCCGGGTAAGTCCTGCCTCGATATCCTTCAATATCAACGCCGGGTCTTCCGTTCGCGGATTATCCGATGTGATAATAACATGATCTCCGTACTTCGCTGCAATCTTGCCCATGATCGGACGCTTCTTCCGGTCCCGGTCTCCGCCACAGCCGAACACGCAAATGACTCTGCCCTTGGCGAATTCATTAACTGTTCGTAGTACATTCTCCAGACCATCAGGCGTATGAGCATAATCTACAATAACCGCAAAGGATTGGCCCTCATCTACAGCTTCAACTCGGCCTTCAACTCCTTTGATCGATTCCAAACTTTCCTTAATGCTCTCAAGCGAAATGCCTTCCAATAAAGTTGTTGCGATTGCAGCCAAGGCATTATATACGTTGAACTTGCCGACCATGCGCAGTGTAATGTCTGCGCTGCCGCGGAAAGTCTCCACATGGAAGGTGGTTCCCTGTGCTGTCACAGAGATGTTCGAGGCCCTGACGTCTGCTTGACGGTCCACCCCGTACGTAATCGTCTCCGCTGATGTTAACTTGGCAAAATATTCGGAAGCCTCATCATCTGCATTCAGCACCGCATAACTCCGTTCAGCCGGATCTTGCGGATACTCATTACCGAGCCTGGAGAAGAACAATCCCTTTGCTGCTCTGTAAGCTTCCATCGTCTCATGGTAATCCAGATGATCCTGGGTCAGGTTCGTGAACACAGCTGTGCGGAAATGAGTGCCTTTTACCCGACCTTGTTCAAGCGCATGAGAGGATACCTCCATCACACAATGAGATGCGCCTCCTTGTACCATTTCGTGCAAGTAGCGCTGCAAATCCAGCGCTTCCGGGGTCGTGCGTGGCATCGGAACTGCTTTACCGTCAAAGCGACGCTCGATCGTACCGATCAGTCCCGGCTTCTTGCCTTGATCCAATAAGATGCGCTCAATCAAATAGGTTGTTGTTGTCTTCCCGTTCGTTCCAGTAATGCCAATTACTCTCAGGTGATTACTGGGATAATCGAAAAATACGTTGCCAAGTAGTGCCATAGTGAGCCGACTGTCCTTCACTTTGAGTTGCGGCAGTGAAACTTCTTCAAGGAACCGCTCTACGACGAGTGCACTAGCCCCCTGCTCAGCGGCCTGCTTGGCATATTGATGACCGTCAACGGTATGCCCTGGTAGACAAAGGAACAAATCTCCAGTTTTCAACTGTCTGGAATCGAAGCAGATCCCTTTACAATCTGTGTTCTCATCTCCCGATATTTCCGAAGCTATTAAGTAGGTTGCTAAATCTTTAAGCAGCATATATTACCCCTCCGTCAAAATCTTACCGATATTATATTATTGCCAAAACAAATTCAATTCAGGATATTATTTCACTGAAAATGATAATAGATAGTACATTGCTTAGGCTAGTGC
>DASYFA010000260.1:0-6914 GCA_036498705.1 Paenibacillus sp. | reverse complement strand
ATATTCTAAAGAACCATTTTAGACTATTCAACCTTGGTGAAATGATTCTGGAGAAGCTAAGAGCTTTCTGTAAGAAAGCTGCTTCGGAAGCATATGCTGCGTTCGCCTTTGTGAATGGATTTCTACCTCGTTAGATTCTATAAAATTAAGAAATCCATGAACAACAGCGATCGGAAGAACATTTCACCCGGCTGCCACCATCCTTATAATCATTAGTTCAACTTATACAGTAAAATTAATATTCTGATACAGAATCCTTGTCATTAAATTGTCACAATTCCTACTTTTTATCAGATGATTGTCAAACATTTCTCCTTCTTGGTATGATAAAGTTTATAGTGTAATGTGGATTCATTGAATTAATCGTGAATTTCTTTATATAGGAAGACAAAAAATTATTGTATAGGGGGATATATCCGACAATGGACAGAATTTCTTACACTGCACCCTCAGAATCGGCAGCATTGTCCGTGAGACCTACTCCTCCAGGAGAAGCAGCGACTTGGAAGGATTTTATCGCGCTAACCAAACCAGGTATTTTGCGTTCAAATCTTATCGCGGCTTTTGCTGGATTTTGGGTTGCTTCTGGGTGGCATTTACAATACGTTAATTTGATACTCATGTTACTAGGAACCGTACTGGTTATGGCTTCCTCCTGCGTATTCAACAATTACTTTGACCGCGATTTGGATATGAAGATGGCCCGGACACAGAACCGCGTTCTTCCTACTGGGAAGATGTCACCGAAGACGGTGCTCTGGTACGCAATTATTCTAGGCGTATTGGGATTGTCTGTATTATTTATCGGCAATGGGCTACTAGCCGGCGTGTTTGGTATCGTAGGCATGCTCGTATATGTTGTTGTGTATACGTTGTGGCTGAAACGTTCCTCGACCTGGAGTACCTCGGTTGGAGCGATCTCAGGAGCCATGCCTCCGGTGATCGGATATGTAGCGGCTGCAGGTAAAGTCGATCTCGGCGCTATTCTGCTGTTCGCGATGTTATTCTTATGGCAGCCTCCTCATTTCTGGGCACTTGGCATTCGGCGTGTTGAGGAGTATCGGGCGGCAGGCTTCCCGCTATTACCTGTCGTGAAGGGAATTCCAAGAACAAAACTGCAGATGATACCTTATCTGATTCTTCTGCTGCCTATTCCCGTATTAATGTATGTTTACGATTATACAGGGATCTGGTTCCTTATCATCGGTGAGCTTCTGTCTGTATCCTGGCTGCTGATGGCGCTCAAAGGCTTCCGTTCACAGGAGAATGATGCTTGGGCGAAGCGGGTATTCCTGTTCTCAATTAACTATCTGACAGTTAGCATGATTGTCATGATTCTCGATACAGTACGATTGTAATGGAGGTCTAAGGATGTCCTTGCTCAAGAAATATAAATGGACCTGGATTTTATTGGCTATATGTATTATCTTGGCGGGGTATCTACTTTGGACTACCTACGCCAAGTCCAAGCTACCGATCATCCGGCCTGTGGAGAGCTTCAGTATGGAAAATGTGGATGGACGCAACATTACGTTAGAAGATACAAACGGTAAGGTGCGGCTATTTTATTTCTTCTTCTCCAATTGCCCGGATGTATGTCCAGTAACAACCTTTCGCTTAAGTCAAGTACAGGATCTATTGCAGGATAAAGGAATGTTTGGCAAGGATGCCGATATTATCTCGATTTCCTTCGATCCGGAGCGCGACACGCGCGAAGCAATCAAGGCGTTTGGAGATAAATTCAAGGCCGATTATTCAGGCTGGTATTTCTTGCGGGGCGATCAGCAGAAGACGATGGATCTGGCTATGAACTCTTTCAAAATTTTGATTAATAAGGATCAGAATAACAATTTTGTGCATATGGATCTGATCGGTCTGGTTGACCGAAACGGAAATTTGCGGGCAATATACCGCCCAGAGGATACGGCGAAGGAAATAGCTCAAGGGGTTATCGATCTGGCAAAAGAATAGATATTTGAGCTTCATAGAAGCTTGTCTCATTTTCAGATAAAGTCGGGTGGAGGATATAGAATATATTCTTCTAGCCCGGCTTTTTCTAATTGGGCAATAACATATTCGTCGGGCGTACCTTCCACACCGGCGTAGCCTCTTCTCGTATAGATCTGGACAGCGTCCGGGAAGGTATCGCGCAATATGGCACGGATCTTCTTGCCTGAAGAGTCGTTGTCCATGAATAAGTACACGTCATCATTTCCAACCTGCTTGCGGAGCGTCTCCAGTTTGATATTGTTCAATGTTCCAAAGGTACAATGAATATGTATCTCTTCCTGAAGCAGTCTACGCAGCTTACTGCGATCATTCTTGCCTTCAACGATAATGCTGATCGACATGGCGGTCACCTCGATTACAGTGGAAATTATTTCTTATAGAGGGGTTCAAAAAATTGAACAGACACTTATAGTGTATACTTGACCGCCATCTCATGCAAAAACATGATAAAACGGCCTGTCGGGAGGGGGACAGACCGCGGACCATGATTTCATATTACCAAAGAGGGGCACTAAGGATAATCACCAGTAAAATATACAGTACCAAAATGGTTCCTGTTGATGACCAGCCGCCAACTCCTGGACCGATGACGGGACCTGGCCCACATGGTTCGATATGACCCACTTCTGCTCACCTCCCTTTTTTTACGTTTGGGTCGGTAACTACAAGATATTCTATGTTTGATCTACGCTCCTGCCCTGTGCAATGGCCTAACAATCCCCCAAAATTATATGTAAATGCCCTAGGGCTGCTTCATCTTTCCGTCGGTGCGGTGATGGAGGCTGGAATATTCTTTTTCCATGTAGGTACGATGATGATGACCAGCATTAACAGCAAGAAGGCGAAGAAGTAGGGGGAATAGTTATTATGCATCGTCCCCGCTATAATTGGGCCGAGGAAGGAGCCAATCGACATCGCAATGGATTGCAGCGAGAACACAGTCCCAAGCCGCTTGCCCCCGCATAGATCTATAAAGATGGAAGCCAGGGCAGGGAAGACAATGCCTTTGGCCATGCCGAGCGCAAATAGCGAAATGACCATTGGAACAGAATCAAGCGCTGCTAACGAGAAGAAGGAAAGGGCGATACCGAAGACTCCTAGATATGTTCGGATGTAGGGCGAGAATTTGTTCAAGAACAATAACGAGAGGGTCGATAGGGCACCGAGGCTGATAATCGAGAAATAGATTCCGGTATTCATAATTCCAGATAATCCACCCGCCTGAAGCGGAAGCTCAAAATATAGGATCCCTTGGGCACAGGATACCGCAAAGGGCAGCAAGTAGAAATATAAAGGAATGACATTGAGCTTAACAGCCACCTTCTGAGTAGGCTGTTGCGGGGTAGTCCTCAATTTGGGTGTCTCCTTGATCGTAAACATAGCGATAATACCGGTGATGATCATCAGCCAGCCAAGCGATTGAAAGGTAAGGGAAAATCCGGTGCGGGCCACCAGGAAGGCACCGGCAGCCGGAGAGACGACGGAAGCAAGGGTATGCACAACTCCGTGCCCTGCCATCAACTTCCCCTGCTTCACAGAGTCTTTCGATAGAGAAGCAAGCAGGGCCAGACAGGCTGGGGACAGAAAAGCAAGTACGAATCCACTGATCGAGCGCAGTACGAGAAGCTGCCATGGCTCCGTGACATGGGCCTGCAGCAGTAGGATCGCCCCGCCAGAGAGCAGACTGAATATCATATAGCCTCGGCTGCCGTATCGGTCCACTCCCTGTCCGGCTATCAGATTGCCAGGTAGATGTGTCAACGCATATATACCCATCATCCAGCCGATGAAGGCAGGTGCGGCCCCGATCGACAATGCAAAGGGCGTTAGAATAGGATATTGCGCATGCAGGTCGAAGAAAGCGAGGAACATAAAAAAATAAAGCCAGAAAGCGATTTTCACAGCCTTGCCCTCCTCTAAAAAGGTATTATGCTATACTTGTACGTTACTTGGGACGAACTTATACCCCCTTTCGGTACATCCGCATATTATTTCTGTGATTTCCTGTTAAATTGGGGTTAAGCTGTAATTAGACGGGGCCATCATGTATAATAGGGGAGCGTCCGCTCACGAATTATAAGAGTTTAGGGGTGTTAATGAAGATGGATTTGAATGTTGATGTATGGATTGAATTTCTAAAACAGAACTGGCTCGTTATTGTCGTAGCTCTAGTTATCCTACTTCTGGTGCTTAATTTTGTTAAGACCATGGTCAAATGGGCGCTGGTCGTTGTCATCGCTGCATTCATCATTATCTACAGCGGCATATCGCTTAAGGATATTGGTACTGCGGTAGAGACGGTGAAGGATCAGGCTGCTGATATTACCAAGTCGGAAGTTCTACAGATGATGAAGAAGGAAGCGGCGGAAGCAGAAATCACCAAGAATAGCGATGGAACCTTTACGATTAAGACACCTAATCTTGAAGTTACAGGTAGTGACGGAGATGGCAAAGTAAAGGTCAAGTTCCACGGGATCTCCATGGGTGAATGGAAGATCAATGATACGATAGAGGCATTTATTGAGGAAGCGAAGCGCAAGTAGCGCCTAAGGTCCATCTAAAATATTATGACCATAAGTCATCAAGATAGGGGGCTAGCATGACGATGGTCTTGGCTCAAAGCATACAAGAAATGAATTGGATTAACGCATTGCTGATATGTATTCTGCTTATATCTGTGCTACAAGGTTGGGCTCGTGGGGCCTCCCGTTCGGCGGGGAGATTGTTCACCCTGGTTAGCGGGGGGATTCTGTCTGTTGTGAGCATTGTCGGATCGATTCCGCTAACGATGTGGTTATCCCCGAAGGTACAGGACTGGCTCTCATCCATTACGTACCCGCAGCGGGATATGGCGACATGGGAGCAAGTATATTATACGATCGTCACTGCGATTCGAGATTTTCCTCTGATGCGGTTCGCGGTACTATTTATCATTAGCTATTGGCTGATTCGTACTGTACTGGGATTGCTCTCGGCATTCTTATTGGGCGGTTCTTCGCTAGATCGTGCTGCATTCGGCGGAGGGGGCAAGGCATCATTCCTGAGCAGGATTACCGGCGCATGTATTGGGACTGTGATCGGTACCGCAAGGTGTCTGATGGTGATTGTCCTTTTATTTATCGTCGTTACGCTGTTTCCAAACAGCAATTTCAGTCAATATGTGCAGGCTTCTGCGGTATACCAGCAAGGAGCGCGTACGGTGATTGAACCGCTGACCGGCGATTTAATTAAGGAGAAACTGCCGGTGTTCACACGTAGCGTTGAAGCGGAACTAAACGGTATTCTACAGCGGAAGTATGAAGTGATAGATGCTAACGTTCCGCAGGATATCGAAATGGCCGCAGCTAATGTGACAGAAGGCGCCAAGACCGATAAAGAGAAGGCTAGGCGTCTCTATGACTGGGTCGGCTCCAGGGTGAGCTATGATTATGATAAGGTCAAGGATTATGAAGAGCAGGGGAACTGGCATGAACAGACTCCGCAGATGACCTTTGATACGAAGAGGGGAGTATGCATCGATTATTCGCGTCTGTATGCGGTTATGGCTAGATCTCAGGGCCTTCAGGTGAAGGTTGTGACTGGATTAGGCTATGACGGCCGTGGAGGATACGGACCACATGCCTGGAATGAGGTTTATCTGACGGAGGAGAATAAGTGGATTCCACTGGATTCGACTTGGGCGCGAAGTGGGGATTGGTTCAATCCGCCTGCATTCAATGATACGCATGTTCCTGACAAAATGGCATAAAGAGGTGTTAAATAAGTGTAATACCGGGTGTAACCTCGCATCGGATTGAATCGTTATGTTAATATAAGTTATGAAGTATGGAAGGATGAAAGAGGAGAAACGCCCATGAAAAACACGTACAATGACGATCCTCGAGAGCAGGAAGCCAAGCTGAAGCGTCATTTTAATATTCGCTTGAATTTGTTCTTTTTCAGTACATTTATCATTTTTACCGTAATTATCGTTCGTCTGGCTATCTTGCAATTTGTAGAAGGGCCAAGCCTGTCCCAACAGGAGACAAGTATGCGGGTTAAGGATGTTCCGCTGTCACCGATCCGTGGCACGATCTATGCGGCAGGTGGCGAGAAGCTCGCCTACTCAACCCCGGTTCAGTCGCTCTACATCACACTGCAGAAGGACTACAGCAAGTCGGAGCGGGGCTTGAAGAACCGACCAGAAGCATTGGATATCGCCAAGAAGTTGAAAGAGGTATTCGATCAGTATGGAGATAAGGTCAATGTGCCGATGACAGAAGACGATATCGTTAAGGCGATGGACCTGGATTATAATAAGGGCAATGGTTATTCGCCAAGGCTGATCAAGGCAGGCTTGAATGATAAGGAAATCGCATATTTCCTAGAACGGAAATCGGAGTTTCCTGGTATCGATATTGTTGAGGATAGCATCCGGCACTATGATACGGATACCGTAGCTGTTCAGACGGTTGGATATCTCAAGAAGTACAAATCAATGGATGATGTTAAATGGTATGACCCGATCCGGGAATTAAATAATTCAATAGACAAGGATCCTGCCCTGGATTATACGTCTGAGGAGCTTGTTGGTGCTGACGGATTAGAGATGTATTACCAGAATGAGCTTCGCGGCAAGAATGGCTATAAGAAAGTGCCGATTGATCCGCGGAATATGGCTACAGGCGTATCGGAGGTTGTTCCTCCTGAGAAGGGCTATGATCTGCATACCAACATTAATAAGAATATTCAGATGATCACAGAGCAGGCAATTATGGACCAGATCGATTGGGTGCATAAAAATCCGGTATCCGGTGAGGTTCACCCTAATGCGAAGACGGGTTATGCCGTTGCGATGGAAGTGGATACGGGTAATGTGGTGGCCATGGCGAGTATGCCGGACTATGATACGAACGTATGGCAAT
>DASYFA010000259.1:0-10580 GCA_036498705.1 Paenibacillus sp. | reverse complement strand
CAAGTCCATTATCGCCTCTGAGAAATCTACATCCGCAACATTGGATCTTTGTTCGTTCAGACTCACTTGTTCATTGGCAATCCGGTTCTGCATTAATTCAAAGCGATTCATACGTGCACCGATCTCTGACCAACTGATATTTAAGCGGTCGGAGGCCGCATCAATTTTCTCAACGCTCCCCGAGATACCCGAAACGTTATTGGTTTTCAGCGCATTTATCAGATCATCCAGCGCCTTGAATGTGTTGTCAGTCCCAGCTTGTCCAAATACCACTTCGCCAGTAATACTTACTGGAACCTTCACAGCAGGACTGACATTCAAGTAAAACTGCCCAGAATCCGTCTGCTCATTCGCCGCGCCATTTACCGTATAAGGAGTCTGATCTGTCTTTTGTCCGTTAAACAAGTACTTTCCGTTATACGTACTGTTACCGATCGTAACCATCTGCTCTTTAAGCTGTTCGATTTCGGCGGCGACTGTCTTTCTTTGCTCAGCATCATATGTACCATTACTTGCTTGCAACGCAAGTGTTCTAACACGTTTAAGAACATCCGAAGCTTGCTGCAGTAGCGAGTCCATCATAGAGAGAATCTCGTAGCCTGTATTGGCATTGGACAGGAACACATCACTTCTGGCCAGGTCCGTGTCATAGCGCATTTGGTAGGTTACGCCGACGGGATTGTCACTAGGTTTGCTGATTTTTTGTCCGGTTGCCAGTTGCTGCTGACCTTGCGTCATTGACGTATTAATATTTCGTAGATTCTTCAGCAATTGCAGGTTTTGCATTGATCCTGTTACGCGCATCTTAGTATATCCCTCCTAAATTACCGGCCTACTACGCCCATTTGGTTAATAACCCGGTCAAGCATTTCATCTACTGTCGTCATATTGCGGGCAGCTGCGTTATAAGCTTGCTGGAAGCGGATCATATCCGCGAACTCCTCATCAAGCGATACCCCGCTTACCGACTGTCTCTGAATTTGCAAATTATCAGCTAAACTCTGCTGATTCTCATAGTTACGTTCAGTGTTGCTAGCCCGGATTCCCAGATCTCCGACAAGAGCGCGGAAATAATCGTCCGTTGAACCCTTGGATAAAGAAGTCAGACTGGATGGGAAAGTGAACAATGCATCCCGCAAGCTTGTCAAGGCATTAGCAATATCACTGTTACCGCGGATCGCAATATTTATGCCGTTCTTCGTTTCAAATTTGGACGATGCCGCTATTTTATTCGTATCCTTAAGAATCTCTGGATTGACCTTAATATCATCAATCGTAAAGCTGCCGCTATTGGATACAAAGAAAGGAATACCTGAAGTCGTTGGCTCTGTCAGAGAATAGCCTAGCTCATGCAGACCATTAAAGCCTTTAACCATAATATCCATTGGAGAAGAAATCTGCGAGCCAGCCGGAATATTCTGTCCAGCCGTAATCACTGTTCCATCAGACAGGGTCACATCGTTCAGTGCAGTCATGTTATTCGAAGTAACATACCCGTTGCTTAAAGTCACTTTAACATCGCCGGTTGCCATCGTACTAACCAATGCATTCAACTGATCGCGAATCAACTGTGTCTCTTGCAGCGATGCATTATAACCGCTCAATTGCCCGGCCGTTGCAGTAGCAGCATTTGCCGCCGTCAGATACGCAGCGGGTTCAGCACCACCATCCAGCAGTTGCACCCCTGCCGCTGTAATACTGACCATACCTACTGCGTCCTCGGTATACTGGACATCGACAATTGTAGATAACTTATCAATCAACAAATCCCGTTGGTCACGGTAATCATTCGCATGATCGCCGAAGCTCTCATTGTCGCGAATAAGCACATTCAGACGAGCGATATTATCGAGAATATTGTTCGCTTCTTGCACTTTCTTATCAATACTTGAATTAATGTCATTCGTTAGATTCGTTAGTGATTCACCTACATGCTGCAGCGTATCCACGAGATTACTAGCCGCTCCAGCGACAGCAACACGGGCGCTCAACAAGGAAGGATCACTGTTCAACGTCTCCCATGAATTCCAGAAATCGTCCATGACTTTACTAAGCCCGCTGCCCGAAGGCTCGTTAAGAATATTCTGGATAGACATCATGGTCGAATTCAGTACTTCCCAAGAACCTAGGTATTGGTTCTCCCGACGGAACTGCGTATCCAGGAAGCTGTCACGAATACGTGTGATGCTTCCGTACTCTACACCAGTACCGATTTGTCCAGGCTGCTGACTCTTGGTCATTCCCATCGCCCAGATCGGTCTGGCCTCTGTCTGATTAACCCGCTGGCGGCTATAGCCATCTGTGCCCGCATTCGCAATGTTATGTCCAAGCGTCTGCATTGAGGTTGTATTAACGAACAAAGCGCGTTTGCTCGTCTCTATTCCATGAAAAGTGGAGGTCATGATCATTCTCCTTTAGCTAAGGCTTGATTTGTTATGTTCTAATATCGAAATTACTTCGTGACGACGTCCTCTTCTCCTGGCTTTGCGGAGGTGCATAGGTGCTCTCTTCGTCGAACCCGCCGGACATCAAATTCAAAGAGAATTCGATAAATTGAAGTGATTGTCCGATTAACTCTTGATTCAATTCATTGGTTCGCTTGAGCTTCTCAAGCTGTTCGCTGATCCGTTGCTGGCTGGAAGAGAGTCTCTGCTTCTCCTCAGGATCAAATACTAGGCGGAGAATATCCGTAATGGTAAGCTCCAGTCTTGATTTGATCCCCTTGGATTCCAAAAATTGATGTGCGGAGGAACGAATCTGTTCTTCTCGGGACTGAATACTTTTGACTAATTTGGACTCTCTCGACAAGACCTGCACCAAATCATCGTAATTATTCGCGATAATTGCTTCTTTCTTCTGCTGCATAATATCGAGCAAAATATCGTACTGCTCACTTAGATCATCCAACGAACCAATCAACTCTTCGATCTCTGCCATAGCTGCCCCCTAATTCTCGGTGTAAGACTTAAAGTATGGAAGAAGCTTCTCAGCCAGCTTGCCGGCATCTACGTGATAAGTTCCCGTGGAGACCTGCTCCTTAAGTTCCTCGATACGCTTCATGCGCTCCGGTGTCTGTGAGTTCTCCTGGGCTTTCAATAACTCCATACCTTCTGTGGAAATGGACAACTCGTCTTTACGCCGCGATTTATTATTTAATCCTGTGCTTTGGGACTCGTACTGACGTTGATAGTTATTTATGGCGCCTACCCGTCCGGTATCATTAATTTTCATGGGCTTCACCTTTCTTTCCAAATAAAAAAACCGATAATCTTTAATAAGTTTATCGGCGTAAGTTCACACTTATTTTATAGCGAACTATTGGTTTATGAAGAATATTATGCCATAATATCAAGGTTTTCAGCGTTCTGGCGCTCGGAATTTGTCGACGATCCCATATGCCCCACCACTTCGCTTGTCTTCCTGATTAGCAGCCCTGGCCGCTTGCTCCCTATTAGCTGCATTTATATCACGAGCTAGACGGTTCCTACAGCTATCGCACATATTCCCTTCATAGATCAGGATTCCGCATACTTCACACGGATACATCATATTTGGGTTATTTGCGATCGAGATGCGACCCTCTTTAATGAATTTTGTAATTTGTCTTGTTGAGACTTCCGTTGCCTCAGATAACTCAATCATCGTCGCTGACTTGTTTTTTCGTAAATATTCGAGACATTTCTCGTACTCTGCCTCGATATCTTTCATGCAAGAAGGACAGAGGTCTCTGAAATTTTTGGCAAACAACCTTCCACAGCGCGGACAATTCCCAAGATTCATATCCATTCTTTCTCTTCCCTTCAGAAATATCATCTGATGTTAGATTACATGATCTGACAAGTTTCGTCCATCACTTTCTCTCGCATATCTTCCAAAAAATACAATATTCATCCTTCCCATTCTACCTCCTATGAACGCGCCCAAGTCATACTATAAATCTCAGCGGAACACCCCAGTTCCCGGCAAAGGCTGTGAAGGACCGATGCGCAAGTATCCATCGTACTTCCCGTGGTATACACATCATCAATCAACAATAGGCGTACGGGACGCTGAGCCAAATGCTTATGCTTGGACAACAGGTACTCCTTTAATCGATCTACTGCATCAGGCAAAGGCAGATATACCCCTTCCAGTTCCAGAAGTCTTTGCCTTCTGTTCTTGGAGCTCTGCTTCTCTGTATGTCGGGAACGCCCAAGCAACTCTAATACAGGGGCTCTAGCTGCACTTGCCGCTCCATAAGCCAGAGCTCTAGACTGATTGAAACCGCGCTCCAGCATACGTTCCTCACTCACGGGAACAAATGTGACTACATCGAAAAAATCCCTCGGGGATGCGGATTTCTCTCGTAATTCCTCCGCCATCGCCCTCATCGCATAGTTCATCATCTGGGCCAGCAGCGGCCCCATCGATTCATGTCCCCTGAATTTATATTGTGCCAGCCATTCGCGCATCACTGCATTATATTGAACCGCACTCCGATTCATCAGAAAGCTTCTCGCCCCCTGACCCGCTCTGCTGCAATCCGGACAGCCCACTGCTCTGCCACAGACCAGACAACAGGGGACTGTAATCCAAGGGATCAATGCATAACAAGCAGTACATATTTGTGAGAAACCTTTGACTCCACAACCTCCCGCGCGAATCATCTTCCCACAGGTTAAGCAGCTTCTACTAGAGGGCGCTAACCATTGATGCATCGGAGTGATTAAAATGTCCTTCCAAGACAATATCTTCACCTCACTTTTGTGAACATAAAATTTTCTTATGTAAATGAGCATGTGGAGCTTCTCGATCGCCTGTGTCTTTTAGAGAGTTGTCTTATCAATAAGATAACTGTAAAACGTACATCTAAATCTGGAGCTTCTTCATGGTCATGGAAAATAGTTGTAAAAAGTACATTTAAATCTGCGGTAATCCCTACGATAGCTCAAATGCAGAGAAATTAGCTGTACAAAATCCAACTATTCTACTGCCTTCCTTTCTTATTCGAAAAATAAGTGTATTTAATACAACTACTCGTAGATTCTGATTTTCTTCCCCGTTAATCCTCTTGGTGTTCAGTTCGATACATGACCGGATCACTATATTTAAGAATTAATTGTCCTACTACTGTAAGCTATCTCCAACAACCTGAATAGAATGATCAAGTGCCGCAATAAGTTCAATGACGCGTTAATCTAGCATGCTAAAACTATAAAATGAACGCTATGTATGTAGGAAGCCCTTCTTGCTGGCAATGGCGTTCATGGAACGGATCTGGCGCACCGCACCACGCTGTGATCGGGTCCATTCCGGCGAAGCAAAACAGACCCGGCCTGCGGGATCGTCCTTGGATCTACCAGCCCGTCCGGCCATCTGGACGAGAGATGCTTCATCGAACAGGTCGCTGTCCGCGTCCAAAATAAAGACATCACTCCTGGGCACAGTAACGCCCCGCTCCAAAATCGTAGTAGTCACTAACACTCGTGTCTTGGCTGCTCTGAAATCAAGTACCTTCTCCGCGCGCAGTTCATCCTTCGATGAGGTCCCTTCAATCTGTATGCTCGAGAAACGTCTCCTCAGCAGGACAGTCAAGGGCTCAATATGTCGGATACGAGACACAAATATGAAGATCTGTGCCCCGCGTTGAATCGATTGTTCTAATGCAGCAGCTAGAGAAGAGGGTAAGGAACGGCGGCGAAGGCAGCGCTCTACCGTTTCGATTTTAATCCGGTGCGGTACGGGCAGTGGATGACCGTGGAATCGCGCTGGAACTTTGGCATGCTCCAATCTTCCTTGGCTGACTTCCCGCTGCATTTGTGCAGGCGGAGTAGCGGACAGGAAGATGAAGCGTCCTGTTTCTTTGCAGGATTCCTTGGCCGCATAAGCGAGCATTGGATCATTGTGATAGGGGAATGCGTCTAGTTCATCGATGATGACGAGGTCAAATGCATGATAGAAGCGCATCAGCTGATGCGTCGTAGCCAGGATAAGCTTGGCTTCCTCCCAACGCTGCGTACTTCCGCCGTAGAGAACCGCGATCGTCTCTTCCGGAAAAGCCTTGCTAATCCGCGGCGCAAGCTCTAATACAACGTCCCGTCGTGGTGTAGCTACAAGCACTTTGCCCCCGGTGCTAAGTGTGTAGTTAATGAGCGGGAATATCATTTCCGTCTTGCCCGCACCGGTCACGGCCCAGAGCAGAAAGCGCGGAAGCGAGCATCCCCTGCTCTGGAGCAGTCGGCCATGACGTTGTACATGGCGGAGGGCCGATCCGGCTGGCGCGACCTGCGGCTGCGCCAGGAACTGCAGCGCGGCGGATGCCGCATCGCGCTGCGCAGGGCTCAGCCCCCACCGGTCCAGCAGGGACCTGGTGGGGGGACCTCCCGTGCCGCCCGCCGGAGGCGGCACGGCTTCAGCGCTGCTGCCGCGCAGCAGCAGCGCGCAAGACCGGCTGCGCCCCAGTGCGAGGCAGGCCTCGCAATAGGCGCAGCCGCTGGACCCGCACGACCCGCAGGGTGTGCGGGAATGCACTTCGCTGCCGCAGCGCCGGCAGCGATATCGGGCCCGCGGCCGTGCCAGCGGGCCCCACCCACCGCGGGCGGCGGTAGCCGCCACGCCCGCGGTGAGCTGTACGCGCCCTTGCAGGTGCGCGTGCTGAACGGCGGAGCGCCACGCCGGGACAAGCTCCGGCAGGCGCTCCGCCAGTAGCTGCTGTAGCTCAGCCTCCAGCAGCGACCGCCCCTCCAGCGCAACTGCAATACGCCCCGCCACCCTATCCATCGCGTCCATCCTACACCCCGTCGTATCCATCATTTCATCGTCACGCCACGTTATCACCCCTACCGGCTTTGCCCCACGTTCCTCTGCATCCCCCATCGCCTCCCCCCACATCATCTTCGCTCCGTTCACCCACTCACATCCATCCCTCCCGCACTGCTCCAGTATCTTCTCACCAGAGCGAGTCAGTCCTTGCTGTCTTGTCCACAGCACACCGCCAGACTTTAATCCCAGTAACGTTTCTTCATCGCGATACCCACCTGCTCCTACTCTCCCTTTTCTTTCTTGCTCAAGCTCCCCCTGAAGAACCCCTCGTATGTATTCATGCCACCGCTTCATTTGCCAATTATCCATCTCCGTCTTTGACTGAAAAATATCGCGCAACCCTACTGCCCACCCTAATGGCATCGCCGCAGATAGCAAAATCATCCCGGAGCACCTTTCAACCTGAACCCCGGCCCCTACACCATGCTGACCCGCCTTCTCTACAAGCCATCCTCTCTCTGCCAGACACCATCCTAAATCCGTACAAATATCAAGAGTGATCGACAATTTCCAGACTTGCTCCAACCTAACCACATAAACAGCCGCCTTCAACACCTATCCCTCCTTCAAAGAATTTACTTACCGCCTACCTCCCACCCTCCAAATCATCAACACAAAAAAGCACACTCCCCCGGCTTAGCCATGAAAGAGTGTGCTTCACACTTTAAATACATGATTTTCAGTTATTGTTCGTACACCGCTAAAACCTAGATTTCTGACGGCTACCGCTTGGTCACACATGAACATACGGTATTTTATTCGCCTCCCCAGGCGAACGTAGATCGATATAGAGCTGATGTTCTACCTCGTTCTGCTGCTCTTCCGTGGGTAGCATATACCGCTTCATATCTTCCTCACTTACCGCCGCCAGGCGGGCAAGCTTCAGTTCCATTCCACTCTGATGACCGAGCCGCTCAGCGATCGCTATGGTATTATCCTCCGACGCCTCATCAAGGACAGTAACCTTCACTGCATGACCCCGCCACCGTCCATACCAGGACAAGGCCCTTAAATACCACTCCATTTGCTGTTCATGATTATGAGTCACCAGTACATAATGCATTCGCTTAGAAGACCTCGGCTGCATACGTAAATATTGTCCGTGTACCAAGTGCACCATCGCCGCAGCCAGACCGTAACTGATCAGAATCCAACCCATATATGGAAACATGGACCCACCTCCCTATAGAGGTCGCTCAAGCTGCTCTCCTCAATCAGAGAGGAACAGTTCGAACTCTCGCTTATAACGACAATATATGCCGCTTTCAGGAGGTCGGTTACTGGGCTCTATTGAAATGGACCAATTGGTGATGAAAACCGTCCTTTATGAACACGTACTATATGTACCACTGAGCAAAATATCCAAAAGGCTATGAAGCTCGCCTCTCTTTTCAATTTAATGAATTTAATGGAAGGCTGGTGCAACAAAGAACCACCCTTCAATCACTATCGACGTTCATACATCAATAGTGACTAGAGAGTGACCCACCCAAATTTGATCGCATTAATAACTGCTTGCGTACGATCATCAACATCCATCTTCTGCAAAATGCTGCTTACATGGTTCTTAACCGTTTTCTCACTAATGAACAAATGCTCACCAATCGTCTTATTGCTACGGCCTTCGGCCATTAATCTCAGCACTTCAGCTTCTCTGCGTGTCAGCGGATTATTATCACCGGCAATGAACTTAACGCCTGCCTCACGAATCCCGCTATCCTCCGAGATCGCACCTGTCTCACTCAAGTATTCCATCCGGCGCAACTGTTGAATCAGCTTACCTGTTACTTTCGGATGAATAAAAGCGTTGCCTTCGGCAACAGTACGGATCGCATTAATCAGCGACTCTGCTTCCATATCCTTCAGCAAATAACCTGTCGCACCTTTACGCAAGGTCTCGAACACATAGCTCTCATCATCATGAATCGATAATATAATAACCTTCACTTCCGGCAAAGCATCGCGGAGCTCGGCTGTCGCATCGACTCCGTTCAAAATCGGCATGTTAATATCCATCAGCACGATTTCCGGTTCGTATAGCCGACAGCTCTCCAGTACCTGAGAACCGTCACTGCATTCACCAATTACTTCGATATCCTCTTCCATATTCAATATCCGTTTTAATCCCTCACGAAACAATTGGTGATCATCAGCTAAGAGGACCTTTATTGCCTGCCCATCATTTACATTGTGATTATCCATCTAGGTTCTCCTTTCCCTTCTCTGAATTTGTCGGAATGTGGATAGTAATTTTCGTTCCCATATTTTCCGCTGATTCAATGTCCATTCTGCCTTCCAAGAGTTCTACCCGTTCCCCCATGCCAATCAGGCCAAAGTGGGTATGTCCCTTCGTCTTTTGTTCCAATTGGTCTACTCTGAAGCCAAGACCATTGTCGTTTACAACGATTTTGACGAGCTGCGCTTGATAAGTAATCTCCACACCGACAAAGGTTGGACATGCATGCTTGGCCGCATTAGTCAGAGCCTCCTGGATCAACCGGAAAATCGCCGCCTCCATAGGAGAGGTCATCCGCTGCTCCTTGCCCTTCGTCTCGAAGGTAGCTCTGATCTTTGTACGCTCTTCAAAATCATGCACATACTTTCGCACAGCCGGAATCAACCCCAGATCATCCAGAGCCATCGGACGTAAATTAAAAATGACCTTCCGCATCTCTTCTAAGCTGAAGCGGACTTGTCTTTTCAAATCTATTATTTCGTCCTGCACCATCTTAAATTCCTGCTTTGCGAGCATTCTTTCTACAATTTCCGTCCTAAGAACTAGATTAGCAAGTAGTTGTGCAGGCCCATCATGAATTTCCCTCGAGATACGTTTTCGCTCTTCTTCCTGAGCCAATATGATCTTAAGACCTAGCATCTGGCGATTCTTAGCCGATTCGAGGATTCGTGTCACTTGGCCGAGCTCGCCGGACAGGTACTCAAGAACTACGCCCATTTGCGCACTTACCGTCTCCGCACGCTCTACTGACTTCTCTACGCCACGCACCCTTTTTTGCAGCTCATCCCGCCTGGCCTTGAGATACATTTCCTTTTCACGGTAGATTAGTAGATCGAGTTGAAGCTGAGTCGCCTTCTCATAAGCCTGCTTGATATCCTCTTCATTATACCGCACAAAATCCCGGCTGACTTCCGTCAGCCGGATACGGGATCTGCGATAGTTGATTTCGAGCTGGTCCACCTTCTCCACGGTCTCCGCGGTTTCCTTCATAACCTGTTGTAGCTCGTTATTCAGCGTCCTTAGCTCATCACGCGCAGATTCTAGTATTTCCAGGATTTGAATTTTGCTATTCTCCATAACGCCCACGGCGTTCTTAATAACACGATCAATCGCATCAGCCTGATCTTGATAATCTGCCACTTTGACCTACTCCATTTCCAAAAACCGTCTATTACCAATTATCATATCATGATTCCAAGGTGATGGATTTGGTTTTATTGTCCCATTTTACCATGATCCCTAGCTGTTCGGATACTAGGCGAAGAGGGACAAGAGTCCTGCCGTTTACGATGATCGGAGATACGTCTGCCTGCTTTTTAGAACCGTTGATGAAAAATTCTTTCTTCCCTACAGTAAGCTCGAGCACCGTAGTACCTCTGGTTACCGTAATTTTCTTCGCTGTATTATTCCAGGCTGCGCTGCCGCCAAAGGTATCAAGTACATATTTGATTGGAACATACGTGGTGCTATTCTGTAGAAGCGGAGCCGCATCAATATTCTTCTTCTCGCCGTTCACGAGCATCGTCTTCTGCCCGATGGTCAT
>DASYFA010000258.1:0-5767 GCA_036498705.1 Paenibacillus sp. | reverse complement strand
AGAAGGAGGAAGTGTTGAAGATTCTCATGACGAAGCTACCGCAGGAGGAGATGCAGAAACTGACCGTAGCAATGGAGGATGGGTTAACGGAGACGGAAATGATAGAGATCGAGCAGATCTTGTCCAAGTATTTGGATAAGGCGGAGTATACAAAGATGATGAATATATTAAAAAAATGAGTTCTCATAGAGGTAGTCGCAGCGTTTTGAGAAAACGCACATCGGAAGCATAAGCCTCGGTGCTGAAAACCGACCCTTTTGAACACGTATTGTTAAGCCTTTTTTCAAGATTGTCGCCAATATTAGCAAAAATGTAAATTATATACTAGACCATCCAATTACATGAAATACCTCGTAAACCCGCATTATAAGCGGGTTTTTTCGTTTTTTCCTCTAGTTGAAATCCCTTACCTGGCTGTGATAAAGTATTAAATAGTTGTAAAAGGTTAAAATTTTGAAACTATTTAAACTGTAGTCTTACATAGTCGATATGGAAAAGGAGATCAATATGATAGGTTTCAGGGGAAATCGGTGGCAGCTCTGGCGCAAGAAGTCTGAAGATGCATCCATGAACAGCCGCCCGGAAAACGATCAAGAGATGTCCGAGCACCACGAGGCCATTCCGGCTGCCACGGCCCGCCGTAGAAAGATCCGTATTATAGCGGTTAGCGCGATTGCGACTGTCGTACTTGCGGGTACTGTCTATTTTGCAGGTCAGCAATATGTTGAAGCAAATATGGTGCCTTATTACCGGGTGTATGTAAACGGGCAAGAGATTGGTACGATTTCGGATGAAGGACAATTACAGGCTCTGTACCAACAGAAGGAACAAGAATTAAATAAGAAATATCCCCAGGCTGAAATGGGATTATATACAGATGGCATCACTACGGAGATGGAGAAATCGTATAAAGCCGAAGTCGATTCGGAACAGACACTTGTGAAGCTGGGCGGTATGCTCAAGGGTTATGCTAAGGGTGTCGAGCTAAGAGTCGATGGCAAATTGATTGGGATCGTGAAGGACCAGGCTACGGCAGATGAGGTGCTGAGTAAGTTGCAAGGTAAATATGCACCGCAGATGCAAGCTGTACAAGGATTCGCGGCCAAGGTTAAGAAGACGGGCGGTATCCAGCAGACGAACGCATTAGCAACAGATAATCATGGAACTACGATTGAATCAGTGAAGATCAAAGAGGATGTTGCTAGAATTGCTACGAAGACGGATCCGAACAAGGTAATGGATGTAGATAAGGCCATTGAGCGGATTCTGAAGGGTGACGAGTCGGCGATCACTTATGAGGTTCGAGAGGGTGACACGATCTCTTCGATCGCCAAGAAATTTGCGATTACCCAACATGAATTGAAGGTAAACAATCCTGAGATCAAAGAGTTCACTATGCAAATTGGCGAGGTTTTGAATATTAAGACGGTACAGCCGTCGCTTACAGTTCGTTCGGTAGAACATGTATCTGAGGAGATCGAAACCGAGCCGCAGATCGAGATCCGCAAGAGCGATAGCATGCGCTCCGGGGAGTCGAAGGTGATTGCCGAAGGCTCCAGTGGTCTTAAGACAGTGGAGTACCGGATCACGAAAGAAAATGGTGAAGTGATTGCTGAGGAATGGCTTGGACAGACAGTCACGAAGCAGTCTTCACCGAAGATCGTAGTGAGGGGTACGAAGGTTGTTCTTGGAGAGGGATCCGGTGATTTCGCCTGGCCGGTATCGGGGGCCCGCTTAACCAGCAGCTTCGGACAGCGTTGGGGAAAAACGCATAAGGGCGTTGACCTTGTATCCAGTAATCGGACGATTATGGCTGCTGACGACGGTGTGATCAGCTTCGCTGGCCAGAAATCAGGGTATGGTAACTGTATTATCGTGGATCATAAGAATGGATATCAGACGCTGTACGGTCATTTGAGCAAGATCAGCGTAAAGAAAGGACAAGTTGTGGAGAAAGGCTCGAAGATCGGAGTTATGGGTAATACCGGGCGCTCTACTGGAACCCATCTTCACTTTGAAATTCATAAGAATGGCAACTTGCAGAATCCATTGAAATATTTATAATATCGCAATAATGACAATTGATATGATAGCCTTGACTAAGGACCTGGTCGATGATTAGACTGGGTCCTTTCTATGTCCCAGTGAGGTTAAGAAATAACTATAGGTTATGAAGAGGATTGTCTGATATGGTAAGATAATAAGAGATTGGTCAAGCCAGAAGGTATGGGGTGAATGATGCTATGCAAGGGAAAATTCTCGTAGTTGATGACGAACAGCCGATTGCGGATATTCTAAAATTTAATCTGGAGAAAGAGGGGTATGAGGTTATACTCGCTTTCGATGGTATCACTGCTGTTGAGCTTGCGTTCTCGGAGCAACCCGATCTGATTCTGCTTGACCTGATGCTGCCTGGTAAGGACGGGATGGATGTCTGCAAGGAGGTCCGGGCCAAGCTGGAGACTCCGATCATCATGCTGACTGCCAAGGACGGAGAAATTGACAAAGTGCTGGGCCTTGAGCTTGGAGCGGATGATTATGTGACCAAGCCCTTCGGTACGCGGGAACTGCTAGCCCGGGTGAAGGTGCAAATGCGCCGGCAGCAGAAACCAGCTGCGTTGGAGGAGCCGGATGAACGGCAGGGAGTCAGCTTGTTCGAATTGTTTATAGATACGAATATGTACACGGTATATAAGAATGGGGAGCCTCTTGATCTGACGCATCGAGAGTTCGAGCTACTCTATTATTTGGTGAGGAATACGGGCAAGGTGATGACCCGTGAGCATCTACTGCAAGCGGTATGGGGATATGAATACTTCGGTGATGTGCGGACCGTGGATGTGACGATCCGCCGATTACGGGAGAAAATCGAGAAGGATCCGAGCAAGCCGGAATATATATTGACACGGCGCGGGCTGGGGTATATGATGCGCAGTTCCAAGGTGGGTGGTTTTTAGATGCGGTTGCCCGCTTTCTTTCGTACGCTCCAAGTAAAGCTGATCATTATTTATGTGCTGTTGATCTTGATTGCCATGCAGCTGATCGGGGTTTATTTTGTGAGCGCAATGAAGACCTCGTTAACCAGCAATTTTACGAAGGAATTGCAGGAGCGGGCGGAGCTGCTCTCCGTACTGGCGGCACAGAATTTAGGCGTGGTCGGGGAGTCGGCGGAAGAGTCGATGGAAAATCTGCGTGTATTGGTCAATAACCTGTTCACGATCAATGGAGCGGAGATTCAGGTGCTCGATGCTAGCGGCAAAGTACTGACGACCTCCAAGCCGTCGCATGCCGATTATGTCGGCACAAAGAACACACAGACGGTGGTCAGCCGTGCACTACAGGGTATCCGTGACAATGAGGAGTATATTATCGATGATGACAACATCCGCAAGAAGGTCGTAGCCAAGCCTGTAGTTAGCGACGGCAAGATCGTTGGGGCTATCTATATTGCAGCCTCGATGAGTGAGTTATATGCGACGATGGAGCGGATTAACAATATTTTTATATCCGGAATATTGCTGGCACTGGGGCTGACTGCCGTACTGGGTGTCATTCTCGCTCATACGATTACTGCGCCGATCAAGGAACTGACGCGGCGTGCTACGGCTGTGGCAGAGGGACGGTTCCACCAGAAGATGCCGGAATTCGGCAGTGATGAGATCGGCCAGCTTAGCAAAGCGTTCAATTATATGACGAGCAGGCTGAGTGACGCACTCGCTCAGAACGAAGAGGAGAAGGAGAAGTTGGCTTCGATTCTGACCAATATGAGCGATGGTGTCATTGCCACGGATGAGAATAATAAGGTGATTCTCATGAACAAACGTGCAAGCGAGATGCTTATGGTTGAAGAAGAACTGGCAGGCAATATGGATATTATGGAGCTGCTTCATCTTACAGAGGAAGAAGAGGCCGTTTTGGCTCAGGGAACAATGCATTCTACTTTGTTGGAGAATGAAACTTATGAGGGCGACGAGTTCATGATTCGCGTGACCTTCACGCCGATTCATCGCCGCGAGATCGGGATTGTCGGTACAATTGCGGTGCTACAGGACGTGACCGAGCAGGAGAAGCTGGAAGCATCGCGTCGTGAATTTGTAGCCAACGTGTCTCATGAACTGCGTACACCACTAACAACGATCAAGAGCTATACAGAGGCGCTGGAGGATGGCGCGATGCAGGATGCGGAGCTTGGTCCGAAGTTCGCTTCGGTAATCCAGAACCAGACGGAACGGATGATCCGGCTCGTTACGGATCTGCTGCATTTATCGCGGCTCGATTCAAAGGAGGCTGAACTGCGCAAGCGTCCGATGAATGTGATGGATATGCTGGAGGAAGTTGCTGACCGGTTCTCGTTCCAGATGCAGGAGAAGGGGATTAAGCCTAGCTTGAGTGCAGATAACAGCGTAGGCACGGTATGGATTGACCGAGATCAGATCGACCAGGTATTGGACAATCTGATCTCTAATGCACTCAAGTATACGCCGGAGGGCGGGACGCTCTCTCTTGAAGCAAGGGACATGCATGATGGAATGCTAGCCATATCCGTACAAGATAACGGAATGGGGATTCCGAAGAAGGATCAGGAGCGAATCTTCGAGCGTTTCTATCGGGTAGACAAGGCCCGTTCAAGAAATATGGGCGGTACAGGCCTCGGTTTGTCCATTGCCCGGGAAATTGTTAAAGCGCATGGTGGAACGATCTGGCTGCAATCGGAGCTAGGCAAAGGGACGAAAGTGACCTTCACACTGCCGCTGCAGGAACAAGGGGGCAGGATGCCATGAGGGAAAATATAAAATCACTGGCACTTGTTTTGCTAGTTGTCTGTAGTTTGGTCCAGAGTTATTTCTTAATTTATCGTTTGCCGGGTAGCGATCCGGTTGTGAAGACAGCGAATGATTATGTGAAGACCGAGAATATGGGAACGGAATTGGAAGCAGATGAACTGCTCTATCCTTCACAGATTACCGTTCATTTGGGTAATAACCGCCATACGGTCTTTTATCCAGAATCGACGTTCTATAACCTGATCTACTCCCGGTTGAAGGGCCGGCAGTTCGACGGGTTCCAACGTTATCCCGTACAGAACATCAATTGGTCGGAAATTCGCGGCGATCAGGTCGGGCTTGAACTGGATTTCGGAAAAGGGGTTCCGGTGGAGCTTATGCAGAAGGTGATGCAGATCGCCAAAGATCCTCTGTTCGAAGGAGAGAGCATAAGCCGACTCTTGATCTACAGCACCGAGACGGAGGATCAGGTAAGAGTATTCTTCTTCAGTTCACGGGGTGATGTCGTCTATGAAGCGACCAAGGCCGACTTGACGGTACAGGACGTGAAGCAGCAGGCTGATTTTGGCAAGGATTGGATCTCTTATACGCTGGAGAAAGGATATTACATTCCGGAGCAGCCGATTGAAATGGTCGAGACGACACTGCCCGTAGGATTGTTCTCTACAGAGCAGATGCAGAGCAGTCTGTTCTTTGATCCAAGTATTACCCGCTATATTCGCGAGAAGGATGGATCGGAGATTTATACGGACGGTAGGCGGAGCTTGCAGGTTCGTCAGGGCCGTAATTGGATCAATTATACAGACCCAGCAGCGGCGGCTGTAGCTGGCGAGAGCAGTCCAGGTCGGAATGCGCTGTCTGCTGTTGATTTCGTCAATCAGCACGGAGGTTGGAACGGGAAATATCGGTTGGATCAGAATGAAGGGGCCAGCGTGGAATCACAGTCGGTTGTTTTCCAGCAGTATTACGGTTCTGGGCAGTAT
>DASYFA010000257.1:0-6661 GCA_036498705.1 Paenibacillus sp. | reverse complement strand
CAAATGATTGGCATTGGAATACGACCGATGAGACCGATATGTCCCCATGGGTGTGGGAGCGCAAATTCGAGATCGATTCCCTATGCTTTGTCGTACGCTTAGCTTATACGTATTGGAAAGAGACCGAGCAAACTAATATCTTTGACGCTGGCTTCAAAGCGGCGATGAGAAAGATTGTGGAGGTCTTCAAGACCGAGCAGCATCATTTTGAGAATTCGCCTTACCGCTTTACTCGCAACAATGGAATCCCTGAAGACTCACTGCGTAACAAGGGTCTTGGCATGCCTATCAACTATACGGGTATGATCTGGTCTGGCTTCCGTTCCAGCGACGATGCTTGCGACTTCCATTACAACATTCCGGGCAATATGTTCGCGGTTGTAGCACTGCGGCAGATGCAGGAATTTGCAGAATGGGTATTCCGTGATATGGACTTCCTGGCCGAGTTGAAAGAGCTAGAGTTCGAGGTGGATTATGGCATCAAGCTGTACGGTATTTACCGCCATCCGGAATTTGGTCCGATCTATGCATATGAGACTGACGGCTTCGGCAATTATTGCCTGATGGATGATGCGGGTACACCAGGGCTGATTTCCATTCCGTATCTCGGCTATGTAACAGCGGATGACCCGATCTACCAGAATACGAGACGCTTTGCGCTAAGCAAGGAAAACCCGTTCTATTTTGAAGGGAAAGCAGCTAAAGGAATCGGCAGCCCGCATACTCCAGAGAATTATGTATGGCATATGGCGCTGTCGATGCAGGGAATTACGGCGCAGACGAAGGAAGAGAAGCTGGAGATGATCGCGATGCTGGAGAGCACGGATGCGGATACCGGATTCATGCACGAGGGCTTCCATGTCGATGATCCAACGATCTTTACGCGGAAATGGTTCGCTTGGTCGAACAGCTTGTTCTCACAGCTCGTATACCGGGCGATGAAGGAAGGCATTCTGTAAACATGAGGTATAGGCTGCTAAGGCGTGCGAATCCGCATGCCGAAGGCGGACCCACGACTTGATGTCGTGATTCTTCAATTGCAAATCAGGTATCCGTCACTTACAATTCGTAGTGCGAAGATGATCTAAGTATGTATTCTCATTACTCGAAACTTATCGTTTTTATATGAAAAGGAGAATTGAAATGAGCAGAATTATTGGCGAAAAACTGACGAACATCCCTTGGCAGGACAAGCCTGCTGGCAGCAACGCTCCAGTATGGCGCTATTCCGCTAACCCGATTATCCAACGGAATGCGATTCCGAATTCCAACAGCGTATTTAATTCGGCCGTAGTGCCTTTTGAAGATGGGTTTGCCGGTGTATTCCGTTGTGACTCCAGATCCGTTAGCATGGACATTTTCGCCGGCTTCAGTAAGGATGGCGTGAACTGGGAGATCAATCATGAACCGATCCAATTTGAAGGAGATCCAGAAATAACTAAGCGGGAATATCGCTACGATCCACGGGTTGTTAAGATTGGAGATCGCTATTATATCAACTGGTGTAATGGCTATCATGGACCTACGATTGGAATCGGCTATACAACCGACTTCAAGACCTTCCATCAATTAGAGAATGCCTTCTTGCCTTATAATCGTAATGGCGTACTGTTCCCTCGTAAAATCGGCGATAACTATGCAATGCTTAGCCGTCCAAGCGATACAGGACATACTCCGTTCGGCGATATTTTCTACAGTGCGAGTCCCGACCTTACTTTCTGGGGCAAACACCGTTATGTGATGGGTACAATCAATGGTGATGCCTCTGCTTGGCAATCCAAGAAAATTGGCCCAGGGCCAGTTCCGATTGAGACCGATAAAGGCTGGCTCTTGATCTACCACGGCGTTATCAATACTTGCAATGGCTTCGTATACCGTATGGGTTGTGCATTGCTTGATATTAACGAGCCTTGGAAGGTGCTGGCGCGTTCCCGTAACTATATTCTTGGACCTGAGACGTTGTATGAGTGCGTTGGCGACGTTCCGAATGTTACCTTCCCTTGTGCGGCTTTAACTGATGCGGAAACTGGCCGTATCGCTATCTACTATGGTTGTGCGGACACCGTAACTGGACTTGCTTTCACAACTGTGGATGAACTGCTAAGCTACATGGAAGAGTATCCTTTGGAGACTGAAGCTTAATAATTTGTTTGGAAAATAGAGCAGGGCTGGCCTTTAGTCATGGAACATGACGGGGCCAGCCCTGTTAACTTTTAGCAGCGTATTTTCGTACATAAATATAGTGACGCCCAACCACCTGACTTTTCGGATGGTTTTTTTCTGCATTTATGCCAAGCAAGGCCGTTTCATCAAATCCAAGAGCATATGGAGGGACTATGAAGAAAATCTTTTTGAAAGCCATTTCAACCATGCTTGTGTTGGCCATGATGTTGACACCTATCCTACAGCCGGCAACCGTTCATGCCCAGACTACTTCCAAGCAAGCGGTGAAAGAGGCGCCTTCGCAGACGAATCTGGCTCTGCATAAAAAAGTTTTCGCCTCAGGTAATGAAGTGGATGCTTTGAAGCCGGAGCTGGCTGTTGATGGAAAGGGAAATACCAGATGGTCATCTCCTTACAAGGATGATCAGTGGTTCTATGTGGATCTCGGTGCGAAGATGGATATTGACCGCGTTGTGATCCGTTGGCAGACACCGGCGGAAAGCTACAAAATTCTCGTATCGGATGACGCTAAGCGCTGGAAGAATGTAAAAGCTGACGGTGGTATCATCAAGAGTAAGGGTGGGGTAGAAACCGTTGATTTCCCGCTGCTCCAGGCAAGATATGTGAAATTCCAGGGGGTCAAGCGAGCGCCGGTTGAAGGCACGCTGTACGGCTACTCCTTTTATGAATTCGAAGTATACCAATTGCATGATTTGCGGACGATTGTGGACAATGTTACCGCAGCGCTTAAGGTAACTGCCGGACAGACAAAGCTCGATTGGTCTGCGGCTCATGTCTCTGAAGATTATGAGGTCAAATTGTATGGCAGCGACCGCCTGCCCGTGATTGACCTGGAGGGGAATATCCGCGAACCCCTAGTAGATGCCAAGGTGAATCTGATTATTCAGGTCACAGATAAGAAAAAACCAATCCGTAAGCTGCTCTCCGATAATATCACGGTCTTTGTTCCGGGACAGCATAAACAAACTTCGGAACGTAATGCCGAACCGGACGTGATTCCATCGCTACGAGAGTGGTACGGTGGCAAGGGCAATTATACAATGACGGAATCGTCGCGCATCGTCGTGAATGCGAAGGATCAGGAGATTCTGCAGAATGCCGCCGAATTGACGCGCCAGGATTTGCAGGATATTACCGGATTTGATCTCAAGATTGAGTATGGAGAGCCGAAGAGAGGTGATCTGTATCTAGCGATTGATCCATCTCTGACATGGCTAGGCGATGAGGGGAGTCTGTTCCAGGTTGATGAGTACGTCTCAATGACTTCGTCTACCGCTCAAGGTGTCTTTTTCGGTACAAGAACTGCCCTGCAGATTATCAAGCAACATCCAGACCGCACCATTCCACGAGGAGAATCAAGAGATTATCCGAAATATGAACAGCGCGGGCTTATGATCGATGTGGCGCGCAAGTTCTATACGATCGATTTCCTGCAGAGCTATGTGAAGCTACTGTCTTGGTACAAGATGAACACATTTCAGATTCATTTGAATGATAGTGTCGGAACACCGTTCAAGGATGGAACAAGGGCGGCCTTCCGGCTGGAGAGTAGCACTTATCCGGGATTGGCTAGTCCAAACGGGCATTATACGAAGCAGGAATTTAAAGACCTGCAGCTTATGGGGAAGGAATATGGCGTGAACGTCATACCAGAGATCGATACCCCAGGGCATTCGCGTGTGTTCACCTCGTATAATCCATCCTTGGGTAAAGATAATATGCTCGATATCTCCAAACCGCAGACGGTACAGTTCGTCAAATCTCTATTTGATGAATATCTGGATGGCAATGACCCGACCTTTGTCGGGCCTGATATTAACATCGGTACAGATGAATACACCGGCGATGTAGAAGTCTTCCGCGGATACATGGATACCCTTATCAAGTATATTAACAGCAAAGGCAAACACCCTCACTTGTGGGGCGGGCTTACGCAGTATAACGGAGCGACGCCGATCAGTACGGATGCCACGATGGATATTTGGCGTGAATCTTACGGTGCTCCACAGCAAGCGGTGGATCTCGGCTATGATGTCATCAATACCCAAAGTACTTACATGTACATCGTTCCTACCTTGTACGGGAACTACCTGAATACCCAGTTCCTATATAATGAATGGGAACCCATCAAATGGGAGACAATGACGCTTCCATTTGGCCATCCGCGCGTCAAGGGCGGCATGTTCTCCTCATGGAATGATGCTTCCGAAGTTAATGGATTATCGATGGATGATTCGCATGACCGTATGCTTCCCGGAATTCAGGTCGTTGCGGAGAAAATGTGGACCGGGACGAGGGAAGACAGGTCGTTCGAACGATTCGAGCAGCGGAAGAAGAAGATCGGCGATGCGCCAAATGCGAATCTGTCCCATACAGTTGGCGTCAACAATGAAGATAACAGTGTCATTCAATATCTGTTCGAGAAGGGACTTGAGGACGCTTCCGGCAATCATTATGATGGCAAGGGCGTAAATGTTGACATTACACAGGGGAAGTATGGGAACGGCGTGCGGCTGAACGGGGGAAAGAGCTATATTGAGACTCCGGTTGAAGCCGTTGGCTTTGACTGGACAGCCTCCATGTGGATTAAGCCTGATCCAGGCAATCCGGCCGATGCGGTTCTGATGGAATCCCCCGTAGGAACGCTGAAGCTGAAGCAAGGCAGCACAGGCAAGCTGGGCTTTACGAAGGAGCATTACAACAGCACGTTCAACTACACTGTTCCGGAAGGTAAGTGGACGCATCTGACGTTCAAGGGCGACAATAAAGGCGTAACCTTATTCGTTAATGTAGATGAGTATGTAGAACGGATGGAAGAGACCTACCCTAAAATGAACACGCTTGTCCTGCCAACCCTACGGATCGGTAGCGAGACGAATGCGTTTAAGGGTGTGCTGGATAATTTCATGATTTACAATAAGGCGATTGATTTGCTGAACAGCGATAATCTGGCCTTACATCAAAAAGCGGAATCTTCAGCCACTGAATTTCCGTACTACTCGCCGGATATGGCAGTTGATGGGGATGTCTCCCCAACCTCCAGATGGTCCAGCGCTTATGTAGATGATGCCTGGTTCATGGTTGATTTAGGCGATATCAAGGATATCAGTAAGGTGATTATCCGCTGGCAGGCAGCTTATTCCGAGAAATTCAAGCTGCTGGTGTCCACGGACAAGACCCATTGGACTAGCGTATCCGGTGACAAGGACGGAGTGATTCATTCCAAAGGCAATCTCGATATGATAACTTTTGACCCAAAGCAGGCGCGTTATGTTAAGTTCCAGGGCGTGAAGCGGGCAACGGCCTTCGGCAATTCCTTCTTTGAATTTGAGGTTTATGGTGCGGGTCATATTGAGGAATATAAACAGCTTATCGCTCAAGTAGAGGAGCTTCTGCAGCAAGTGGATAACAATAGTAAGCTGCACGAGCTGTTGCTGCAGGTATTGAATCGTTATCCTTACGACGTTAATCGTGAACTGCGGCCAATGCAAGATTTGATTAAGACGCCTCCAGGCAAATAAAAGATGGTGCTGTACCCGACTTGGGTACAGCACCATTTCTATTAGCTACAGTTCGTTCCAGATGCGCTTCACGTTATCGAAGGCGATCTTCGTCCCGCGTTTGCAGTCTTCCATGCCTTCATACTCGATCGACAAGTATCCGTCGTAGCCGGAGCTCTTGACGATACCCAGCAGAGCTGGCACATCGAGGTCTCCTTGTCCGGCGATGGCTCCGCGCAGGTAACGGCCTGCTGCACTTGGGAACCAGCCTTCTCCCGGATTGCGATCGGCAGGACGGATATAGAAATCCTTCACGTGCACCATGGAGGCGATGCCGATATTATTCTTGACCGCGCGGATCGGATCTTCATCGACACAGACGAAGTTACCGATATCGAGCGTTGTCTTGTAGTTATCCCGGCTCACGGTATGAACCAGCGTCTGAACCCGGTCGCTGGCTTGAACGTAGTAGCCATGGTTCTCAACACTTGTTGTAATGCCAAAGTCCTTGGCATAATCGGCGATTTTACGGCAGGCGTTCGCGATTCGCTCCAGATCGGCATTGAAGTTCACGATCGAAGTATCAGGGCGGGAAGCGACGTCATGGCGCATCAGCTTGACGCCAAGCCGGTGAGCGACATCTACTTCCTTCATTACTCGTTCGATTTCAGCCTCATAGGCTTCCTCTGAGTCAGTAATGAAGTTGGCGCCGATGGCGTAGTTGGAGATGTCGATTCCGGCCTTTGCGGCGCGCTCGACGATTTGATCTATTAATTCGGGATTGTCTACTAAGCTGAAGCCAAGTGGAACAATCTCAATATGCTCGGCCCCTAGCTCCTTCACCCAATCAATAGCACCCAGAATATCCATAGACCCTGCCTGCATGGCCTGATATAAACTATAAGAGCTAATTCCCAGTTTCACGACAAGTCACTCCTTCTCACTATTAGAGGTAGTTCAAAAAGTCCGCTTTTGAT
>DASYFA010000256.1:0-4098 GCA_036498705.1 Paenibacillus sp. | reverse complement strand
ATTCAGATGATTTCCATCTGCAACCTTATGAAGCTGTTCCAATGCATCTTGCTTGAGTGCTTCCAAACGATCTTTCATGAACTTATCCTCCCTAAACATATAAAATCATCAATTTGAACTTATGCCCTCATAAGCTAATAACACAGGCTAAAATTGAAGTTGACAGTTGATCCAAACAAAAAAAGGCCTTCTCTCCCCAGAAGGGACGAAAAGACCGTGGTACCACCCTTGTTAGAGTCTGCAGCATGCAGCACATACTATATAGCGTCCGCTGTCAGAGCAATACTCTCACTTTAACGAATAACGGCTCGTGACCGGTATCCTCTACTTTCTTCTTCCCTCATTTGTGCTCTAGGAAGAAGCTGTTCAAGGAACTGCTCCGGAGCGAACTTCAGCAGTCTAATTTCGTAGAGACGCTCTCAATCTGCGGCGTCCCCTCCCTG
This sequence comes from Paenibacillus sp., assembly GCA_036498705.1. Lineage (GTDB taxonomy): Bacteria > Bacillota > Bacilli > Paenibacillales > Paenibacillaceae > Fontibacillus. The sequence continues at coordinate 3,655 of DASYFA010000256.1, read as the reverse complement.
TAAGAAGGCTTCTGCTTACTCTTCTCCATCATTGCATTTACATCTTTATGAAAAAGTCTGACTTTTTAAACACGCACTTTATGCGTTTGGCTTGACTGATTTCACTTAATCAATATTATATGCAAACTTCCCCCAGATGGCAAGCTTCCAGCGCCCTAAATGACTGCTTCGGTTATCACCTTAACGCAGGTAGCAATGGAATGCTGAATTGAACAGATAAAACTCATCGTTTTTTTCAAAAAAGGTCTTGCCTTCCATCTATAAAAATGATATATTATTTCTTGTCTTCAAAAGAAGTTAGCTTCTTAAATAAAGACAACGGGATGTAGCTCAGCTTGGTAGAGCACCTGGTTTGGGACCAGGGGGTCGCATGTTCAAATCGTGTCATCCCGACCATAATTTTGATTTTGCGGGTGTAGTTCAATGGTAGAACTCCAGCCTTCCAAGCTGGTAGCGTGGGTTCGATTCCCATCACCCGCTTCCTATGTTAATCCCTTGCGATGCAAGGGATTTTCTTTTGTTATATATAGAACAATAAATGCTTCGGGTAGGAGTACCTCTAATCTCTGTAGCATGTTTCATATTAGTACGTGTTCAAAAAGGCTGGTTTTCAGCACCGAGAAGGTTGAATAAAGCTAGGGCATGAGGAGCGGAGCGTACGTTTTGGGTACGTGAGCACCGGAAGGCCCGGCTGAATTCAAGATTCGATGTCCAATTTGCCTCCTGATTCACTTCGTGATCAAAAGCGGACTTTTTGAACAACCTCTATTAAAAAGTTCCTTAACCGGCAAGCCGGCTAAGGAACTCATTCTCGAATACTCCTGCAGGAACAGGCTTACTAAACAGGAAGCCCTGCCCCTCATGGCAATTCTGCTGCTTCAGAAATTCAAGCTGCTCCTTGCTCTCCACCCCTTCGGCAGTTACCTTGAGCTGTAAATGATGCGCCATCGTCGTGATCGTAGATACTATGGCTGCATCATTTCCGTCTAACATCAGCTCTTGGACGAAAGCGCGGTCAATCTTCAAACGGTCGATCGGTAAGCTCTTCAAATAGTAGAGTGAGCTGTAGCCTGTTCCAAAATCGTCGATACTAATATGTATTCCAAGCTGCTTCAAGCTGTAAAGCTGGCTTAACGCGGTTTCGATATCATAGGTCATACTCTCTGTAACCTCAAGCTCCAGATACTTCGCTTCCATTCCGACTTCATTCAGAATCGCTCCGACTCTCTCAGCCAAGTTATATTGACGGAATTGGCGCATCGATAGATTAACGGAAATACATATTGGTGGGTAACCAGCTAATTGCCAATTTCTATTGTACTGGCAAGCAGTCTTCAATACCCACTCTCCAAGCTGGACGATCAATCCGCTATCCTCAGCAATCGGAATGAAGTCACCCGGTGAAATGATGCCACGTTTGGGATGTCTCCATCGTACCAACGCTTCCATTCCTACCATTCGATTCGTCTGTAGACTGAATTGCGGCTGAAACTCCAGAAAGAATTGTTCCTGATCCAGCGCCTTGCGCATATCATTCTCCAATTCGATTCTTGCCTGGGTTACCAGCTTCATCGTATCGACGTAACGTGAGAATTCCTGCCCTTGATCTTTGGCATGATGAACGGCCATATCAGCATATTGAATGACCTGCTCCACAGAAGTTCCGTCTACGGGATACACGGATAATCCCATCGACAATGAGATATGGTACTCTGTATCATCGATAATAACCGATGGGTTCACCGATCGAAGTAAGTTTATCGCTCGCCGTTCAGCTGCCTCCGCATCGCTCACATCAGTCAGAATAACAGCGAACTCATCTTCACTCATCCGATAGACCTTCTCCGCACCCTGGCACACTTCAGACAGCCGTTCACCTACTTCCGTAAGCATCTTGTCACCCGCACTATAACCGAGAGAATCATTAATCGCCTTGAAGCGATCAATATTGATAACGGTTATACCGATACATGAGGCGCCAGAACGATTCGCATACCCGTTGAGCTCCTCTTTCATCCGCCGCAAATTAGGCAATCCGGTCAGTTCATCATGATCAACCATATGCTTCATCATGGCTTCAACTGCCTGTTGGCTGCGGAATGGTTCTTCGATGGTAAGGCGGTATACACCCTTCATTACGAAATAATAGGAGATCACCATATACCACTCGCCGACAGCGTGAAGCAGGCTGAGCCGCATGTCTACTAACATAAAAAGAGTATGTCCCAGCAGCATGAACATCAGTGCCCTGACCATCGTAATAGCCGCGGACGAGCTGGACTCGCGCGCTCGGCGGATCATAGATATCATCGCTAATAAAATCGTCGGCAACGTAACCATCCAGATTACCGTATTGCTGAAGCTGCGCCCTATGTATGTATGCCAAGTGGAATACTTCCATTGATATGTATATAACAGTCCGATCCCGATCACGGTGACTAATGCACCACCGATAAAGGTAATTAATTTATGCTTGCCCGACACCTGCTGATCTTCCGAACTGAAAATAAACAGGATTCCCAAAGCCCCTAGCAAATGTGAAATCGCAAGCAACGTGTCTGATAGATGAAGCCCTGTCTCTATTCCAAATAATTCAATTCCGCTATAAGCTGATATATGTAATACATCTAATAATCCGATTATAAAAAAGAGGACCGCCGTGTATAAACGTTGTCTAGATAATTTGTCTGCGAACAAAATCCAGCCTTGAGCAAAAATCGCAAATGATACCGTTCCGATCACCAATCCGGCTAAAATCAGCAATGCTCTTATACTCTCTGCAGAAATCCCCAGATTATCTAACCTGACGGATGCTATGGTTAAGGCCAGCATCCCTGCCAAGCCAATTCCTCCCTGGATTATCGCTGTTCGTCTCTCTGTCCTAGTACCCATTTTTGAGTTCTCATCCCCCGGAGGTATATTCTTTAGTTGTACAATTCAACATCATCCGCTATTTTCCTGCCTTCTCCCTGATCCGAGGACAAAAATCGCCAAAAACTGCATTCGCTCAAAACATTCAGAAAAGCCCGGCTATTCTAAGATAACCGGACTTTATCATATAGAGTCTATTAGAGGTTGTTTAAAAAGTCCCCTATTATTTCTTTTTGAAGTTTACTTCAGGCGTCGTGAGCTTATCGTAGAAATCAACGACATTGTCTTTGTCGTCCGATACACGAAGTGCCATAGCTGAACGTGGATGCTCATCCAGCGTTCCGGTAATCATGTAGGGGATCAGGTAACCCCACTCCTCCTTCTCACGAAGCGGCACCATGAGCTCTTCAAGTACAACAAGCAATGGACGAAGTTTATATTTTGTATTTTTCAAATGAGTTACTAGCAGTTCAGTAGGACAGTTCCCTGCTGCGCGTCCCATCCCGTATACAGAAGCGTCAAGGAATTCTACCCCACTATCTGCTGCAACTAGCGTATTCGAGAAAGCCAACTGCATGTTGTTATGGGTATGAACGCCCAAGCGTTTATTCGGCAGATGGGTCTTGAATTTGTTCACCAAGTATTCCATATCTTTATAATCCAGACTGCCGTAAGAATCGACGACATACACTACGTCAACTACGCTCTCCTTAATCATGTCGAACGCTTCAAGCAATTCATTCTCCATCACGTTCGACAAAGCCATAATATTTAGTGTCGTCTC
>DASYFA010000255.1:0-6155 GCA_036498705.1 Paenibacillus sp. | reverse complement strand
GAAGAAAGCAGTTGAAAGTGACGATGTAGATACGATCAAAGCTGCTACTGAGAAATTGACAGAAATCGTTCAACAGCTCTCTGTGAAGCTGTATGAGCAAGCACAGGCGCAAGCGGGTGATGGTGCTGATGCAGGTCAAGCTAACAGTGCGCAGGATGATAATGTCGTTGATGCAGAATATGAAGTAGTAGATGACGATAAGAAATAAGATTAATGCCTGCTCATACGTCAATTTTGATTTGAAATAGGCTTTGGTGAAATTGGAAGGTCAAAGTGTCGGGCATTTGACGCGCTTTGACTTTCCTTTTGCCGGATTAAGGGAATGATCTACTTCGGCACGCCAATCAAGCGATAACGGGGGTGGAAGGATGGCTGAGAAGCGAGATTATTATGAAGTGCTAGGTGTCTCTAAGAGCGCCAATGATGATGAGATCAAGAAAGCATATCGCAAGATGGCACGCCAATATCATCCGGACGTGAACAAGGCGAGCGATGCAGAGGATAAGTTTAAAGAGGTCAAAGAAGCTTACGATGTTCTGAGCGATAGCGGCAAACGTTCGCAATACGACCAATACGGGCATATCGATCCGAACCAAGGAATGGGCGGAGGCTTCCAAGGAGGAGACTACGGAGGCTTCGGCGATATTTTCGATATGTTCTTTGGAGGTGGCGGACGTCGTGATCCAAATGCGCCGCAGCGTGGAAATGATCTGCAGTATAATTTAACGATTGAATTCGAGGAAGCCGTCTTCGGTAAAGAGATCGAGATCAAGATTCCTAGGACAGAGAGCTGCGATACCTGCTTTGGCTCTGGAGCCAAGCCGGGCACCAAGCCCGAGACATGTTCGGTATGTCATGGCAGTGGGCAGCAGGAGGTAGTGCAGAATACTCCGTTCGGGCGTATGGTTAACCGCCGTGCCTGTAGCAATTGCGGTGGCAAGGGTAAAATTATTAAGGACAAATGTTCTACCTGCGGTGGCAGTGGCCAGGTGAAGAAGCAACGTACTATTAATGTTCATATTCCAGCTGGCGCGTATGATGGTGCACAAATGCGGATGTCCGGCGAGGGAGAAGGCGGACAACGCGGCGGCCCAGCAGGGGATTTATATATTAACATTCACGTTAAATCGCATGAATATTTTGAGCGCGAGGGCGATGATATTTACCTAGAATTGCCGATTACTTTTACCCAAGCTGCGCTGGGTGACGATATTGAAATTCCAACCTTGCACGATAAGGTTAGATTGAAGATCCCTGCGGGAACGCAGACCGAACATTTCTTCCGTCTGAAAGGCAAGGGTGTTCCTAAATTACGTGGTGTAGGTCAAGGGGATATGCATGTAAAAGTGCGAATCGTCACTCCTAAGAATCTAAGCGAGGAACAAAAGGAGTTACTGCGTCAGTTCGCATCGCTTAGCGGAGAGCAGATGCAAGAGAATGAGCAGTCCTTTTTTGAGCGTATGAAGAAGGCGTTCCGTGGAGACTGACTGATCTTTTCCATTAAAGTATAAGAGGACTTTCCATTAGACCATATCCGATTGGTCTTGGGAGAGTCCTCTTTTTAGATTTAGGCCATAAAAAAAGCACTAAGTCGACCTTAGTGCTTTTTTGTGAGTTAACCTGAGTGTGTTGGTTCCTGGACAATAGCTGTAATCTCTTCATCGAGATCTAGCTTTATATCATCACGGAAAGCGCGAATTCCGTATTCTCTATATACATATTGCATGATCGCTTCAATAATATTCAGCTCAACGATATATCGGCTGCGGCCGTTCACCCATAATTCCCCGGCATAGCCGTACTCCTCATCCCAGCTTAGTTCGACCTGAACATCCGTTGGACGGACTCCGGTTCTTTCGGCTGTATGGAGGCAAATGGCATTAATAATTTCATCCATGCTGAGGACCATCTGATTAATACCTTCCCCCGCGATCGTAATCATGAGGTCCGTCTGGGTGCTGAGGCTTTTTCCTGAAGCGCTGGAATAGGGAAACCACGATCATAATAATGAAGTAGATAGCCAACAGGTTAACTGCCATTCCGAGCATGTTGCCAAGGAAGCCCATATTACCGAAGACTCCGCCGAATAGCATTCCAGCCAATCCGCCAATCATCATGCCTTTCATGAAGCTGCCGCCGCTGAAAAATCCGCGTTTGCCATTCATGCCTGTTGTCGTGCCGGACATTTTATTATTCGTCGTTGTGTCCGATTTCTTATAATTATTGGTAGTCGTCTTCTTCGGTGTCGGTGTGTAGCTTCTTGGTCCTGATTTGAATCCTCCACCGCGTCTAGCATCGACCGAGTCAGGACTGGTGAAGGCAATCAGTAAAGTAAATGCCATCACAATCATCATCATTTTCTTCAGCATTGTTAGTAAATACCCTCCTGTGAATGTCGAATTGTTTTAGTTATCTAAGTAATACGCAGCACATGGACATGGGTTTCAAATTTTAATTAATATTTGTATAAAAAAGATTCACGAAATACATGATAAAACTTCAAGGAAACTGTATTTATGCAGGACTCCTGAGTAGCCGGATAAGCCGGAAGGAGAGGCAGGTTATGCTATGGGTGAGAAAAATATATTGGCCTATTTCAAAAGTCCTGAAGAGGCAGAGGGTGTTGTTCGCAAATTGAATGCATTAAGGGTGCTTGATGTATCGATCGATCGGTTCACTCGCAACTCGACACAGAACTCGGGCTTATTTCAATCGCTTGCGGACCGTACGGGGGTACCGGCGATGATGCATGGCTCTGATCTGGCCCATTCTAGTGGGGTGTTATACGCTGCTGATCCCTCAAATAGCGGGATGAGTCACGGTGGGCAGGGCGGTCCTACCGGTCATGATATTCTACTCACGGCCGTTGTGGATGAGAATGTGCACCATCAAGCGCTTCGTATTGTAGAGGAAGCTGGAGGATTGACCTGACAAGTCTTAAGACAATCCAGGTATAGCCTAGAAAATTACTGAAAAAATAACGAGAAGGAGAGATTGAAATTGAATCACTCGCAATCGGGTTATGATCATAGGAAGAATTCTGCTGGCGCAGGAGCTGATGGTCGCTATGAAGATGTTGAATTCTCAGATGAGCAGGCCGATCAGGAAGATTGGGAAGCACTGGAGCGTAGTGAGCGGGCAGACGCCCGCATGCAGCATCGTACGAAGTTGAATCCAAAACGTCCATAGACCATTGTTCGAAAAAGCCGCGTATGCGGCTTTTTTGTCAACTTACTATATTCTATAGTACAATAAATCTTATGCATGAATGCTAAGGAGGAAATCATACTATGATCTGGAAAGAACTTACTATACATACTACTGAGGAAGCAGTGGAAATGGTTTCTAACTTTCTACTTGAAGCCGGGGCTGGTGGTGTAACGATTGAAGAGCATGTCGATAATAGCAAGCCAAGGGATACATCGCTTGGACAATGGTTTGAGATTCCACCGAACGATATACCTGAAGGTGAAGCCATGGTTAGCGGATACTTCGCGCAGGGCTTAGATATGGATGAGATTATCAGACAAGTACAGGAGCGTACGGAAGAGCTGCGCGTTTTCAACATTGATCCGGGTAAGGCCGAAATTACGGTTAGAGATGTACACGAAGATGATTGGGCGAATAACTGGAAGCAGTATTTCAAGCCGCTTCGCGTGTCGGAGAAGCTGACGATTAAACCGACCTGGGAAGACTATGAACCACAAACTGCAGAAGAGAAGATTATTGAACTTGATCCAGGAATGGCCTTCGGAACAGGAACTCATCCGACCACCTCACTCTGCTTGCGTACCTTGGAAGGGGTTATTAAGGACGGGGACGAGGTTATTGATGTCGGAACAGGCTCAGGTATTTTAGCGATTGGTGCCTGCCAATTAGGGGCCTCCCGAGTGCTGGCATTAGACCTTGATCCCATTGCGGTAACAAGCGCGATGGAGAATACCAAGCTAAATCGGCTTGAAGATCGTATTCAAGTCGTCGAAAGTGATCTGCTCTCTGTTCTGAAGCAGGGGGAACAACTCAAGCTGGACGTTAAGCTGCCGGTTCGCGTCGTAGTTGCGAATATTTTGGCTGAGATTATACTGCTCTTTATCGAGGACGTATACGAAGCCCTGCAGCCAGGCGGCTATTATATTGCATCGGGAATTTACAAGAATAAAGAACAAATTGTACAGGAGGCGCTCGTAGCAGCTGGATTCGATATTGAGAAAACGGCGCGGGAAGAAGATTGGGTCGCATTTGTCGCCAGAAAGAGGTAGATTTATGGATTTTTTGAATCAGATTTTACGTGTCCCGCTAGACCAGCTTCCTTTTTTTCTCATTACGTTATTAATTGCGTTTACAGTACATGAGTTTTCGCATGCTTATTTTGCAAATAAATTCGGTGACCCTACGGCAAAATTGCTGGGTAGGGTTACTTTGAACCCTGCAGTGCATTTCGACTTGATGGGGATTATTCTACTTCTGATCGCTGGATTCGGTTGGGCTAGGCCGGTTCCTGTTAATCGGGACAATTTCAGTAAGCCACGTACGATGGGAGTCGTCGTCTCGATCGCCGGGCCACTCAGCAACCTGTTGCTCGGGATTTTCGGAGCTTTTATTTACGTAGTACTGATTCGCTTTGGAGTTATCCCTCATCTGTTTATGGATGGGAACAGTAAATATTCGATAGCCCTTCATACTTTCTTCGGAATGTTCATCTATATGAACTTCTTCCTGTTCCTGTTTAATTTGATTCCTTTGCCTCCGCTTGATGGCTATCGTATCCTGGAGGATATTGTGCCACGTCGGATGCTTGGTAAGCTTCAGCAATTTGAGAGCTGGTCTATTATTATCTTTTTAGTTATTCTTGTTGTGCCTTTTATGCAGCGCTATACGATCGCGCCTCTCTACAATTTGGCGTATTCGTGGTCGGGCAATATTATATCTTTCTACAACATGCTCTTCTATCATTAATGTCCACTTTTGATCACGAAGTCAAACAGGAAGTGGATTCGGCATCGAATCTTGAATTCAGCCGGGCCTTCCGGTGCTCACGTACAAACTACGTACGCTCCGCTCCTCAGTCCCTGCTTTATCCAACCTTCTCGGTGCTGAAAACTGGTTTTTTGAAGGAAGTTGAAAAAGTCGCGGTGCTGAAAACTGGCCTTTTGAACGTGTACTAAATAGCGCGGACTGGATTCAATATAGACTGGAAACCTGGTATTAAAAGTTGTATGATGGACAATGGTTATTTTATAGGTATTTGTACACGCATTTTAAGCTGAGGAATGATTAGAAATGCAGCGTTATTTCATTGAGTCTGAGCAATTCGGAGAACAGCAGGTCGTTATTACTGGCGACGATGCCCGTCATATCGGGAAGGTGATGCGCTCCAAGCCCGGGGATGAATTCATCGTTAGCGATGGTGTAACCCGGGAAGCGCTGGTTAAGATCGTCTCGATCGAACCTGGCGAAGTTGTGGCTGAGATCGTTAGTCAGCTTGAACAGGCTGGAGAGCCTTGGCTTCAAGTTACGATTGCACAGAGTTTGCCGAAGGGCGATAAGATGGAGACCGTGATTCAGAAATGCACCGAGATTGGAGCGGCGGCTTTCCTGCCGTTTATTTCGGAACGCACGGTAGTCCAGTATGATATGAAAAAGGAAGAGAAGCGTACTCAGCGTTGGCGCAAAATAGCGAAGGAGGCCGCAGAACAGGCCCATCGCAGTAAAATTCCGGCTGTTGAGTCACCAGTCTCCTGGCGGGAACTAATGGCTTCTATCGTAGATTTTGACCTGGTCTGCTTATGCTATGAGCAAGAGAATGGTCAGGGGCTACGCGATGCCTTGCGTCCTTTTGTTGCCGGGCTTGATACGGAGAGACCTTATAGAGTAGCAGTTGTAGTCGGGCCGGAAGGCGGCTTCTCGGAAGCTGAAGTGACGGCGGCTGTTGAAGCAGGTGCAGTATCTATCGGCCTGGGAAGACGCATACTGCGGACGGAGACGGCGGCGATGGCCGCCCTAACTTGCATCATGTATGAATCTGGAGAAATGGGAGGAGCTTGAGAATGCCATCCGTTGCATTTTATACTTTGGGTTGCAAAGTGAATTTTTACGATACAGAAGCGATCTGGCAAATGTTCAAAAATGAGGGTTACGAGCAAGTTGATTTTGAA
>DASYFA010000254.1:0-9965 GCA_036498705.1 Paenibacillus sp. | reverse complement strand
TTAATGTTTCAGCAAGAACTATAGTTCTGAAGCTAAATGATGGACAGAGCTTGACTCTGCCTTCTCCGCAGCTTATTGATCTTTTTGGTAAAACGAATCCAACCGTAACGGATATTCCTGTCGGTAGTTATGTGACAGCCTCGTTAACGGCTGGTCAAGATTTAATAGCTGTTCTGAAAGTTAAGACCGTTCTTCAGGTTGAAGCGGCAACAGTAAATTCTGGAACCAACCGTTTGAGCATTAAATGGAATGGGGGTACCAGTGAAATTAATCCTTATGCTATTCCATTAACAAATGAAGTAGGCGAAAGTATAAAACTTACGGCTGTGAAATCGGGGGATTTTCTTAATGTAACCTTTGATGGAAGCACTCCGCTCGCTATTCAGCTAGTTAAGCTTACAACGGGTCAGATTAGTTCAGTCGATGCTGCAGCGAATAATTTGGTTGTAAAAGAGTATGCTGGAGCGGCACAAAACTTTGCTGTAAGCGGTGGGGTTAGAATCATACGTGATGGCGCCACAACAACTGCTCTTAGTAACTTAACAACAGCGGACAGAGTGGAGATTCGTAAAGACACGGATGGAGCGACAGTCATTCGTGTGTTACCACAGTTAACTCGTTCATTCTCTCGCTATGACAGTTCGACGAACTCATTGGTGACTAAGAGAGCTAATCTGAACGATAAGTATCAGTTCACGCTTGCTTCAAATGTATATATTCATCAAGGAGATACGACATTGTCCGTGCAATCTCTGAAAGAAAATGATAATATTATAATGTATTTCAATAATGATATCGTGGTTGAAATTGTGAAACAATAGTAGCAATGGTGGATTTCTGAGTGAATCACCGTCTTGACACAGGAGCTTTGCCTGCGTCAAGACGTTTTTTTTGAAATATAAGAAAGTATAAGAGTTGTATTTTCTTGAAATGTATGAAACCATACGTTATAATACAGACTTTGCTTATATTTCTTTACATTAGAGAGGACACGCTCATGTGAGTTTTAATGAGCGTAATCGCTCCGTGGAGGGGACACTATGAAAGTTGCAGAGGTCCGCCACATTTTGGATACGATTGGAAACTTGTTCCCTGATGCTCATTGCGAGTTAAATCATAGTAACGCTTTTGAATTAACGATAGCGGTACTGTTATCAGCCCAATGTACGGATGCAACGGTGAACAAAGTGACCGTGGACCTGTTCCAAAAGTACAAAGCCCCCATCGATTATATTTCTGTACCGCTGGAGGAATTGGAGGGGGATATCCGGCGCATCGGCCTATATCGTAACAAAGCTAAGCATATCCAAAGCCTATGCTCTATACTCATAGAACAGTATGGTGGCGAGGTGCCTGAGGCTCATGACTTGCTTGTAACTTTACCCGGTGTAGGTCGTAAAACTGCAAATGTAGTAGTATCCAATGCTTTTGGAGTTCCTGCCATTGCAGTGGACACGCATGTGGAGAGGGTTGCTAAACGACTTGCATTAGCAGGCTGGAAAGATTCTGTGCTGGAAGTGGAAAAGAAGCTGATGAAGGCTGTGCCACGTGACGAATGGACGATCACTCATCACCGGCTTATCTTTTTCGGACGATATCACTGCAAGGCACAGAACCCAAAATGTCAAGTTTGCCCGCTCCTTGATGTATGTCGAGAGGGCAAAAAACGTATGAAAACAGCTGTTGTCAGGAAAGCTAAAGGTCATACGCCAAAAAGTTAGAGTTGAAGAAGAGGATGGGATAGAGATGAAATGCATTTCTGTATACACAGATAATTTTGAAGTGTTCTCGGATATTTTTGACCGCGTAGTGGAAAGCCCACTCGAAGAGAACGAAGAGCAAGAAGTAGAAGGAATCACGATCAGTCATTCCGGTGACGTTCCTGAACACTATTTTGAGCGTATGTCAGTGAAACCTGAAGTTGTTGTAATGAGAGATAAATCTCGTGGTTTGACTATTCTGCAACACGGAAAAGTATTCGAAATTCTGTTGCCTGTTTCGGAAACTGCATAAATTTAGAAGTGATAAAAGGAGTCGGCCCTAGGGCTGGCTCCTTTTTTGCTTCTGACTTTTCTAGCGATAATAGCAGAAAGATGTTTGAATAACCTCATTTCGTAAGAGATGATAGGTTATTTTGTAAGTAGTGTGTATTTAATTTGTGTCAAACTGGTGATAAACTGTAATTATTATTTATAAAAAAAGGTTCTGCGTGACATCAAAGAAATTACACCTGTATAAACATTGCATAAGCATAAACGTCTACGGATCAAAGCATGATTAGATGGTAACAGTGGAGGTGGAGAGTCAGTGAGAGCGGAACAGGTTAGAATCGAGAAAGAGACATTAAGTGAAACGGCATCGCTGCTTTTCCAGTTGCGTGGATTAATGCATCGCTGGGGTGATGAAGGGTCTGAACGTATATATGAAGATTTACAACATAAAGAGGGTGGGAATGAGCTGACCCTTGCTTTTTGCGGACATTTTTCGGCAGGAAAATCCAGTATGATCAATCTTCTTTGCGGCAGTTCAGTGCTGCCTTCTGGACCTGTGCCGACTAGTGCGAATATTGTCTCTATTCGCAGTGGAGTTCCACGAGTGCTTATTTATCCTAGAGTTGAAGGAAGTAAAAATGATCCTGCTCCTATAGAGACAACTCCAGAAAGATTACAGGAATACTGTCGGAATGGTGGTGAATATTCCGCAATTGAAGTGTGGAATGAGATACCATTGCTAGGCAAGGATGGCGTACTATTGGATACACCTGGTGTAGATTCGACGGATGATGGTCATCAGGCGGCGACCCGCTCCGCGCTGCATTTAGCTGATGTCGTATTTTATGTAATGGATTATAACCATGTACAGTCAGAGAATAATTTGGCCTTTGCCAAAAATCTTAGTGACTGGGGTAAACCTTTGTATCTGATTGTGAATCAGATCGACAAGCACAGGGAACAAGAGATTTCCATTGAGGAATATAAACGTCAGCTTGAAAATGCTTTTGAACAATGGGGGATTCATTGTGCGGGAATTCTATTCACCTCTCTCAAAAAGAAAGAGCATCCTCTTAATCATTGGGATCATCTGCTCAGCCTTGTAACTGAACTGTTGGTACAAAAGGAGCAGCTACTTCAATATAGTCTGTCTCGTTCCATTCATCATACAGCGGATTCTTCTCTAACTGCATTCCGTGAAGATCAGCAGGAGGAAAGAGCGGCTCTCCTTGAAGAACTAGAAGGTACGAATGCAGAGACTGTGACGAATGAACTGAAGTCACTCGAAGAAGAGAAGGAACGACTTGAGGCGTTGCCTCAGCAGTCACGGGCGAGCTTGCGAACTGGCCTAGACACCTTACTTAATAATGCTAATCTAATGCCTGCAGATGTAAGAGAGGCGTCGGGAAGCTACATGGAAAGTGCCAGCCCTACGTTTCGGTTAGGGTTATTCTCTACGGCTGCACGGCGGGAGAAGGAACAAAATAAACGACTGGCAGTCTGGCAAGGACTGTTGACCCGAGAGGTTTCCGCCCAGCTGGAATGGCATTTGATTCAGCTGGTGCGTGATTGGGCGGAGAATCTCGGGCTATGGGAGGAGGAGGCGGAGACGACTCTGAAGCAAGGGTTCCCGGCGGTGAGCCAGGAGTGGCTGGCGGCTGCAGTTAAGCCGGGAACGGGGTATAGCGGCGAGGCGTTGCTCAATTTCTGCCGCACACTTGCGGCTGATATTAAGAGCCAGTTCCGCCGTGCCGCGTTAGCGGTGAGCGATGATCTGTTAGCGAAGCTGCCACCGCTCATGGATGAGCAGCGTGCCGAACTCCAGCGCCGCGATCAGGCGCTTTCGCGGCAGGCGCGCGCCGTTGACGCGCTAGCTGCGCTGGACCGCGCGGCAGACGCCCGCGCGCACGAGCTCGCGGCGCTGCTGCCGCCGCGCCGGCCCCTCACCCCCGGCATCCTGCCGGAGGTGAGGGTCACCCCGCGTGCGGCTGCGCAGAGCGCCGCACCGCGGGAGGCTCAGCCGCTGCAAAGCGTCGCGGCTGGAAGTGCCGCCGCCGCAAGCTGGGCGGCGGGCACGGCTTCGCCGGCGGGAGGCCGCCGCCGGCTATCGGCAGCCGCTGACGCGCTGGCGGCTGCGGCAGAGCTGCTGCGCCGCGAGCCAGCGATGGCATCGGCGGCGCGGAGCCTGGCCGCACGGGCGGAGGATCTCGCCGGCGGCCGTTTTACCCTTGCGCTGTTCGGTGCATTCAGCGCGGGTAAATCTTCCTTCGCCAACGCTTTGCTCGGCGAAGAAGTGCTGCCCGTGTCTCCACATCCCGCCACGGCTGCGGTCAACCGCATATTGGCGCCGGAAGGTGACTTCCGCCATGCCACCGCGGTTGTCACAATGAAGACCATGGCAGATTTCTGGGATGACATCTGCCATTCCTTCAGTGTGCTGCAACTAGGCGAACCACAGCAAAACTCATGGACAACAGTTCTGGCAAGTTTGCCAGCACGGGGAGTTCATCCCTCTGCGTTACCACACGCTGGATTTCTAAGAGCAGCAGCGGCTGGCTGGGCAGAAGCTGAGCCCTTGCTGGGAACGGTGCGAACTGTTGATTTAGAAGAATACCGGGGCCTTGTAGCAGAGGAGACCCGGGCCTGTTTTGTGCAGGGGATTGATTTGTATTATGCCTGTCCATTGACCGAAAGCGGAATTGTACTCGTGGATACACCAGGAGCCGACTCATTGCATGCTCGTCATACCGGCGTAACCTTTAATTACATGAAAAATGCAGACGCGATTTGTTTTGTTACCTATTACAACCACGCCTTTTCAAAAGCAGACCGAGGTCTGCTTGCGCAGCTGGGGCGAATTAAAGATAGCTTTGCACTTGATAAAATGTTCTTTATTATCAATGCTTCCGATCTTGCTTCAGGCGAAGATGAACTGGAAGAGGTTCGAGAGCATGTGGCTCAAAATTTACGTGCAGGCGGCTTACGCTCGCCGAGAATTTATGCACTCTCTAGCTTGCTTGCTTTGGAAGGCAAAACTCAGCATGATTATGATCGCTATGAGGCTTCCCGTTTCCATCATTTTGAGCAAGCCTTATCAAGTTTTGCGGGAGATGAACTTCCTCAGCTTTCACTTAACGCAGCAGCAGAGAGCATCGCATCTGTTCGCCGCAGGGCGGAAGAGTGGCAGAATCTCGCTTCCATGGCGGCAACCGAGCGTGAAGCAGGATTAAAAGAAATGCAAGAACGTCGTCAGCTAGCTATGAAGAGACTTTCCCTATTAGAGACAGAAGAACGTCCTAGCAGAGATCTTGTTCATGAAGGTGAGGAGCTGATCTATCATGTCTGTCAACGGATTAGCTTCTCCTTCACCAGAAATTTTCAGGAATCTTTCCACCCCTCATTATTACGTGAGGACGCAGGGAATTTAAAAGCTATCTTCGCTGCGTGTGGTGCAGAGCTGATGCGTACCACTAAGCGTGAATTGGAGCAAGAGCTATGGGCGACAACGCTGCGACTAGAAAGTACCGGGCGCAGACTTGTTCATGAAGCGGCTGAAGCGGCGGCTACTGAGCTGTTTTTCTCTACTCAAGAGTTTCATCTGACGGAGAATGAAGAAGCAGCATGGCCTTCTCCTAGTGAGCTGGAATGCCAGCTTCAGGGCGTGGAATGGTCAACCTTATGGGGACATTTCAAATCTCCTCGCTATTTCTTTGAGGGGGCCGGTCGGGAGCAAGTCAAAGGTGCGGCCGAGCCTCTTGTGAAAGAAGCTGTTAATGTTGCGGCGGCAGAGCAGAAGAAAAAATTGCTTGCGCATTATGTCGATTGCATAGCCAGAGAATTAAAGGTTGCTGCAGATCGCCTACAAGAAGGGTTAGCGGAGCAAGAGAAAGCGATGTTAGATCTCCTTAAAGGGGGTGAATCCGCAGATCATTGGGGTCAACTAGGTCACCAATTATCTATCTTGGAACAATCTTTCGTTGATAGATTAGACAAAAATCTTTGAAATTTGTAGGAAATTGTCGAAGAACACTTGCAATCTGGCGTATGATGGATGAAAATAAAGAAGCCTGAAAATATACAATGAAACTGTTTTGTTTTCAGAAATTTATGGAAACGAGATAGTCAATTTGCCGAAAGAGGTTGAAATCGACAATGTGGGGAGCTCCTTTTTCAGCTCAAAGCCGCAAGCTGCTGCTACTGGGCAGCGGGGAACTGGGTAAGGAAGTCATAATCGAAGCTCAACGTCTTGGCGTAGAGACCGTAGCTGTAGACCGTTATAGCGATGCACCAGCGATGGGTGTAGCTCATCGTTCACATGTTATTGATATGCTGGATGCAGAAGCGCTTAAAACGCTTATTCGCTCAGAGAAACCGGATGTTATTGTTCCGGAGATTGAAGCAATCGCTACTCATGCCCTTCAAGAGCTTGAAGAGGAAGGTTTCTTCGTTGTTCCGACCGCACGAGCGGCTCGTTTAACCATGGACAGAGAAGGCATTCGCCGACTTGCTGCTGAAGAACTTGGATTGCCAACAGCGGATTATCGTTTTGCAGATAGTCTGGAAGAACTTCGTCAAGCCGTTGCAGAACTAGGTACTCCTTGTGTCATCAAGCCGATTATGAGTTCTTCCGGCAAAGGTCAGAGTGTTTGCAAAAGACCGGAGGATGCGGAAGAATGCTGGAACACTGCTTTGGATGGAGCAAGAGCTAAAGGGACTCGTGTTATCGTAGAGGCATTCGTTACCTTTGAAAGCGAGATTACACTTTTGACGGTGCGGTCCGTGGCTGGCACGATATTTTGTCCACCTATTGGGCATATTCAGAAGGATGGGGATTATGTCGAATCATGGCAGCCTCACTTTATGAAGGCGGAACTTCTTGATGAAGCTCAGTCTATTGCCAAAGCAGTTACCGATCAGCTCGGAGGTTTCGGTATTTTTGGAGTGGAGCTTTTCTTGACGGATCGAGGCGTATTGTTTAGTGAAGTGTCCCCTAGGCCTCATGATACGGGGATGGTAACGATGGCCACGCAGGATTTATCTCAATTTGCAGTGCATGTCAGAGCTATTCTTGGTTTTCCAGTCCAGTCAGTACAATTATTGACACCAGGTGCCTCAGCTACGCTGAAGGCTGAAGGAGAAGGACGAGCTTTTGTTGTGACCGGAATTGGTGAAGCTTTGGAACTACCTAGGACTCAGGTTCGGGTGTTTGGTAAACCAGAAGTCCGTCCAGGGCGGCGGATGGCTGTAGCGTTAAGTGCGGCGGAAAATGTGGAAATCGCGCGGACGGTAGCCAAGCAGGCAGCGTCTATGCTAAAAGTGGAGGTAAATGAGGATGAACAGTAGTACCATGGCACCTGTACTGGAAATTCGCAAATGCGGCTTGAATGATCTGGAGAGAGTGACAGCGCTTCTGCGTGAATTCGGCTATCCAACAACGCTTAGCGTGATGAAAGAGAGACTTGAAAGCATGGAGAATAACCATCTCCAATGCACGCTTGTTGCAGAACTAAACAATGAAGTTGTGGGAATGGTCGGTCTTAGACAGGTAATCTCGTATTACAAACAGACAGATTGTATCACTGAGATTACTGCACTTATCGTATCAGAAGAACTCAGAGGAAACGGACTCGGTAAAAGACTTGTGGCCGCAGCTGAAGAATGGGCACGTGAGCAAGGTTGCTGTCAGCTCTTCTTGAGAAGTGGTAACCGCGTAGAGCGCGCACCGGCACATTCCTTTTATCGTCATCTAGGTTTCGAAAAGACAGCAGGCTATCGCTTTAACAAAGCGTTGCTATAATACTTATAGGTTCCGATCATCCCCATCCCAGCTACGGCGGGATGGTTTTTTTTATGTAAATATAAGGAACGATCAAGGATATGAGCCGAGAACATAATCCCTCTAATCTTCATACCCAGTTTTTATCCATACGACGCTATCTTTCATGTCGCTTTTATTCCGGATTTCCGCTCTCTTATACTCCGAATTTTATAATCCTCTGACTGCCTTATGCAGTTAATAGACCAATTCTTTTAATTTATAATAAATCGATCTAAATAACTAACCATAGATGGAATAGTTTGAATCATATAGAATGAATTTTATGACAGTTAAATAAATCGTTTTCAAAGAGGGATGAGAGATGTACAAGTTAATTCTTGCTGAAGATGAAGAAGATGTAAGGGAAGGGGTCATCAGTCAGATTGATTGGGAGCACTTTGGCTTCGAAATTGTAGAACAGGCGGAGAATGGACGAGAGGCAGCGGATGCGATAGATCGTTTGCTCCCGGATGTAGTGGTGACTGATATTCAAATGCCTTTTATGAACGGGCTGCAGCTGGCGGAATGGATTCGCGAGCGGCATCCTAATACCAAGATCATTATTTTGACAGGGTATGATGAATTTGAATATGCACAGAAGGCGATTAAACTGCAAATCGATGAATATATTTTGAAACCGTTTTCTTCACAGGAGTTGATTGATGTTCTGCTAAAGGTCAGGGGCACTATAGAGGCTGAAATCGCAGAGAAAGAGAATGTTTTTGTACTCAGTGAGCATTATCGAAAAAGTCTGCCTGTGCTGCGTGAGCAGTTTTTATCTTCACTAGTTTCACGCAAGTTACGAATGAATGAAATAGACGAGAAAAGTTCGGAATACGGAATAGATCTACATGGGAAATGGTTCCAAGCCTCGGTAATTAGTGTGGATTATATTCGTCCAGAACGGGAAACCGTTAACCTTACCGGAGGTAAGCAAATTTCTTTGCGAGATACGGGAGAGAGAAATTTACAGCTCTTCGCTGTGCTGAATATTGCGGAAGAATTATGTAATAAGCATAATTTGGGCAGGGTGTTTATCCATCGTGATGAGGTAGTGCTTCTTTCCATTTGTGATGCAGGAGAAGAAACTGAAATCACGGGGAGAACTTTTGAAATTCTAGAAGAAATCCGCCACAATGTGCAACGGTTTCTTAAGCTAACGGTTACCGCTGGTTCTGGAACGGTTTGTCACTCGCCTGCTATGCTATTTAACTCCTTTGGAGATGCCATGCAAGCGTTAGATTATCGCCTCATTCTTGGCAATAACAGAGTCATTTGGATCGAGGATGTGGAGTCACGTTCGAATACACTCTTGGCCTATGATGAATTGACCCAGCAGTCCTTAATCCGAACGATTAAGATGGGAACCGTACAAGAGCTTAAGGAGGTCGTGGAGGAGTTATTTGGCGGATTGAATGCTGAGCAGGTATCTACTCAGGATTATCAGATTTTTTTGCTGGAGATTATTACATCTATCCTGCGTGTAGCCAAAGAGTCCGGTAGTGATGCTGCTAAGTTCGTTGGATCTGGCATTTCCTCATTAACTGAGATGAATAAATTCAATAGTATGAGTGAAGCCAAGCAGTGGATTATTACCATCTGCAGCCGGCTAATGGACTCCATTGCTTTAGAACGCCAATCTAGCTATAAGCTGCTCATTGATGAAGCTAAAGATTACATCCGTAGCCATTATGAGGAATCGGATATTTCTATCGGAAAGGTCTGTCAGCATTTACATATCAGTACAGGCTATTTTAGCAGCATTTTTAAGAAGGAAATGAAGATGACTTTTGTTAGTTATCTCTTGCAAATCCGATTAGAGGCAGCAAAGGAACTTTTACGCTCCACGGAACTTAAGGCTTTTGAAATCGCCGAGAAAATTGGCTTTGCTGATCCTAACTATTTCAGCTTCTGCTTCCGTAAAAAATATGGTCAGTCTCCCAAAGAGTATAAAAATAGCTCCAGAGGAGGGTAGTTATGCGGCAAGAAAAGCCCTATTCTTTTCGACTGCGGCCGCAGCATTCAAAAGGGGGGAAACGTCGATTGTCCTCTAAGCTGCGTAGTATTCAAGTAACGATTACGCTCACTTTTACATCCGTTGCCGTTCTTGTAGCCGTCGTTGTCAGCCTTATGCTGTATAACAAGTTTGCGAAGAC
>DASYFA010000253.1:0-8193 GCA_036498705.1 Paenibacillus sp. | reverse complement strand
GACTTGTAATCAGTAGGTTGGGGGTTCAAGTCCTCTCGCCGGCACCATTTGTTTCACAGCGCGGAGCCGTGGTGTAGAGGCCTAACATGCCTGCCTGTCACGCAGGAGACCGCGGGTTCGAATCCCGTCGGCTCCGCCATTTAATTCAATGCATGTTTCCACAATGAAGTGGGAAAGTTATCAATACTTACCCCTTTATTTTTTTGACCAAATTACATATGGCTCGGTAGCTCAGTCGGTAGAGCAGAGGACTGAAAATCCTCGTGTCGGCGGTTCGATTCCGTCCCGAGCCACTTTTGTAAGTTTCAGGACAAGCCTGAAGCTCACATATATGGAGGCTTAGTGAAGTGGCTAAACACGGCAGACTGTAAATCTGCTCTCTACGAGTTCGGTGGTTCGAATCCATCAGCCTCCACCATTTATTTGAGCCATTAGCTCAGTTGGTAGAGCACCTGACTTTTAATCAGGGTGTCGAAGGTTCGAGTCCTTCATGGCTCATCTCAACAAGAACCCTTTCCAAGTAGTAAACTTACTACATGGGAAGGGTTCTTTTCTTATAGATATAGAGTCGATTCTGCTTTAGCTTTGTTATTCTTCATACCCATTTTCCTTTCGTATTCTTGCATATCAAGCATAGGATTGGGCTATATTGAGTTTTGTGATTTCAATGACAAACTGGAGAAAATATTTGTGGCCTTGTTTGTGATACAATAAATTCATACAATCAAAACCTATAGATCAGAGAGGCAACTTAGCTATGGATATTAAAGAGCTGAAGCGACAGTTAGAAGAGATTATAGGATCATCCTTATCTTTATTAGAGATGGATCAAGAGGATTGGACTGGCTTAGTAAATGACAAGAGCTTGGATCAACCTTCTTCCGGGATGACTGAGTTGCACGACCAGCCTCGATGGCTATGGAAAACTGATTCTTCTAAGGTTTATGTTTTTGAGTCCGAAACTCCATTGACAGAACGGGAAATTAGATTGATCGACCTCCTACTGTCTGCGGCCCGTGAGAAGTCGAACCATCATCCCTATCCCTCAAAACGAGATGAGGAATCCCGCAGTATAGAGCTGGGGAAATGGCTCCAAGAGCAAATTAATAGCGGCAATATACAGAGTACTGTTCCAAATGATATGGCGATTAAGCCTAAGCTGACGGAAAATTTATTTCCTTTCCTATTAAGCTGCGAGGATCGTACGAATCAGGAAGTACAATATTCCAAGCTAAATAAATTGCTGCGCAGTTATTTTGGGGGTGAGGTTGTCCTCGTTCCTATGACCGAGTCATGGCTTGTTTTGGTTCGGGAGGAACTGCTGTTGGATGTACAGGATGAAAGCAATGAGGGAATTGAGACAGAACGTGATATGTTAAGTGCTCTTTGTCAGGGATTGTATGAGCTGATCGCCAATGAATGGGGCGGAGGCGGATTCCGCTTAGCTGTAGAGGACAAACTGATTAACCAGGAGCGGCTTGTACCGGTGTTGATCGCTTTACGGGAGACGCTGTTGCTTGGGCGGATCTTTCAGGTATCAGAGCATATCCACCTGCCATGGGATTTGGAACTCGAACGGCTTATCTATCACATACCGGATGATCGGCGTCAGCAGTTTATAGAGGAGAATGGGGTCAACTCCCATCTGCTAGAGGATGAAGAGACGTTGGTTACACTGGAAACCTTCTTTCAACTGGATTGTAATGTAAGCGAGACAGCGAAGCGCTTATATATACATCGTAATACTTTACTGTACCGGCTTGATAAGTTCAAACAGGAGACAGGGCTTGATGTCAGGAGCTTTCAGAATGCGGTTTTGGTCAAGCTCAGAATCCTATTGTATAAAGTTACGAAAAGGCTTTAGTATTTTTGTGCAGTTTGTGGATGGCAGTTTGTTAGGCTTATAGGTTACTATATATACAGAAGTTGTATCCGATTACATTTAAGCAAAGACAATTCATAAATCATTTATTATTAGGAGGAAGACAAATGGCAGGCGTACGCTTAGAACACATTTTCAAGAAATATGCAGGTGCTGATAAAGCAACCGTTATGGACGTAAACCTTGATATCGCAGATAAGGAGTTCCTCGTACTCGTAGGTCCTTCCGGTTGTGGTAAATCTACGACTCTTCGTATGATCGCGGGTCTTGAAGAAATTACCGAAGGTAAATTGTATATCGGCGACCGCGTCGTGAACGACGTAGCTCCGAAAGACCGTGACATCGCGATGGTATTCCAATCCTACGCTTTGTATCCACATATGAACGTATATCAAAACATGGCGTTTGGTTTGAAACTTCGTAAAGTGAAGAAAGATGAAATCGATCAACGCGTACGCGAAGCTGCTAGAATCCTCGATATCGAGCATTTGCTTGATCGTAAACCAAAAGCTCTTTCCGGTGGTCAGCGTCAACGGGTTGCCTTGGGCCGCGCTATTGTCCGCGATCCTCAAGTGTTCCTCATGGACGAACCTCTTTCCAACTTGGACGCTAAACTTCGTGGTCAGATGCGTGCGGAAATTACAAAGCTGGTTAAACGTCTGGAAACCACTTGTATCTATGTAACACATGACCAAACAGAGGCTATGACGATGGGTGACCGTATCGTAGTTATGCACGACGGTATCATTCAACAAGCTGCTTCTCCAGAAGAATTGTATAACCAACCAAATAATATTTTCGTAGCTGGATTTATCGGTTCCCCTACAATGAACTTTATTAACGGTAAAATTGTAGAGCAAAACGGTTCTGTATATTTCCAATCCGATGTTCTCAAAGTTGAAGTACCTCAAGGTAAAGCTGTTACCCTGAAGGAAAAAGGATGCTTAGGCAAGGAAGTAGTCATGGGCGTACGTCCTGAAGATATTCATGAAGAGCCAATCTTCTTGGAAGGATCTCCAAATACCATCTTCACAGGAAGTGTAGACGTAACAGAGAACCTTGGTCACGAAATGCTGTTGTACTTGAACAGCACTTCCCCATTGATCGCTCGCGTTGATGGCCGTTCGAACACTCGTGAAGGCGACAATGTGAAGCTTGCTATCGATATGAACAAGATTCATATCTTCGACAAGGAAACTGAAAAGAACGTTTTCTATAACTAATCCTTTTATGCATACGGTAATCCTCGGATTATCCCTCAAAGAGCCGTCCCTCGGGACGGTTTTTTGTTTATAGAACGAGTTCAATCCGTAGCTGTGATTGATTTACGAGGCGTTTTCATTTACGATGAATACATTAGCACGGTATAAATTGGTTTTTGTTGACAGCTTAACATAATCGACAGATATCCTGTTCAAAGATGTAAATACACTTTGGCGTCGGATGGCTGGTAGGAAAGGAAGAACACCATGGCAAAAAAAGTTAAGGTATCGGAATTGGTGGGTCAATTCGGACTTGAGGTCATTTCCGGTGAACAAGGGCTGAAACGTGTAATTACGGTTGACGATCTATATCGTCCGGGTCTGGAAATGGCCGGTTATTTTGAATATCATCCACCAGAACGTGTACAAATCTTAGGCAAGACCGAATTAGCATTTTATGAGACATTGACAATGGAGCAGCGTCGGGAACGGATGAAGCTGTTGTGCAGTAGCGAGGAGACACCTTGTATTATCGTAACGAGAGCATGGAAGGTGCCTGAGGAATTGATCGAGATCAGTGCGGAGAAGAATCTTCCGGTACTGCGCAGTAGTATGGCTACGACAATTCTGTCCAGCCGTATTACGAGCTTCTTGGAGAAGAAGCTGGCTCCTACGGCCACAATTCATGGCGTATTGGTTGACGTGTATGGGGTAGGGATGCTTATTACAGGTAGCAGTGGGATCGGGAAGAGTGAGACGGCGCTTGAGCTGGTGAAACGCGGTCATCGTCTGATTGCCGATGATGCGGTAGAAATCCGCCAGACATCGGACAATCAGCTACATGGTACAGCTCCTGAATTGATTCGTCACCTGCTTGAAATTCGCGGCGTAGGTATTATTAATGTCATGACGCTATTTGGCGCAGGGGCGATCCGCAACAATAAGAGAATTACACTCGTCGTCAAGCTTGAAGCCTGGCAGCAAGAGAAGCAGTATGATCGGCTGGGACTAGATGAAGAGACGACGCGCATCATCGATACCGACGTACCATTAGTAACGATCCCTGTTCGTCCAGGGCGTAACCTTGCAGTCATTATCGAAGTAGCAGCGATGAATTTCCGCTTGAAGCGGATGGGCTATAATGCAGCCTTGCAGTTTACATCGAAGCTGACTGAGACGATTGCTGAAGATATCGATGATTTAGATTAGGAGCGTGAACGATGGGTACCTTGTTATTGAACCCGATAGCATTCTCTATCGGTCCTTTGGCAGTGCATTGGTATGGTTTGATCTTGGGAACAGGTGCGCTAATGGGATTGCTCTTCGCTATACGGGAAGGCAAGAGATTTAAAATCCCACAGGAGTTCTTTATGGACTTGCTTCTGTTCGGCGTTCCATCTGCAATCGTAGGGGCAAGGATTTATTTCGTCGCCTTCAAGTGGGAAGATTATAAGAATAATCTATGGGATGTTTTTAAGATCTGGAACGGTGGCATAGCTATCTATGGAGCGCTAATTGGAGCTATTATCTGCGCTATGATCTTCGTGAAGAAGCGTGGTTATAACTTCTGGCGCATAGCGGATATTTGCGCGCCGTCACTTCTCGTCGGTCAGTTGATCGGCCGTTGGGGAAATTTCGTTAACCAAGAAGCGTACGGTGGCGAGACAACGGAGACATTCCTGAGAGATTATCTGCACTTGCCTTCATTTATTGTGAATCAAATGAATGTGGAGGGTATTTTCCGCCATCCGACTTTCCTATATGAATCTGTGTGGAACTTCGTAGGATTGCTCCTGCTTCTAGTCTTGCGTAGACGCAAATTTCTACGTGCCGGAGAACTATTCTGTTCCTATTTCATATGGTATTCGATCGGCCGCTTCTTCATTGAGGCACTGCGTACGGATAGCCTAGCCTTCCAAGGCGCCGCTTGGCTCGCATCATTTGTGAATGGCCTGTGGGCACCGATGCAATGGATCGGATTTGAACAGGGATACCTGGCACCGTCATATGGGAATGTGCGGATATCGCAATTGCTGGCCCTTCTAATTGTAGTCGCTGCGGTCTTGTTCATAATTGTTAGACGCAAGACGATTCCGAATCTGCCGCATTACCTCGATCCGATTGTATCGACAAAGGCTACGGGAATCGATAGCGCCACCCTGCAAATGCCTGCTCCTGCAGCTAAAACTGCTGCTGAGCAAGACAACAGTACAACCTCGGCCGAGGAAGCAAATCCGCTACCTGAGCCGGACAGTACGGAGGATAAAAAGGAGTAAATAGACTGCATGATACGCACCGTGTTATTTGATTTGGATGGAACGATCGTAGATACAAATGAGTTGATTATTACTACTTTTATGCATGTGATTGACAAGCATATGGACAAGCCCTATACGCGTGAACAGATTATTCCCTACATGGGTATGACGCTGGAGGAGCAATTGCAGATATTTTCAGGTCAAGAGGATGTAGCCCATATGGTGAAGGAATATCGTACTTATAACAATGAACGTCATGATGAATTAGTACGAGAATTTCCTCATGTCCTGGAAGTCATTCGCGCGATGCATGAGAACGGGATTAAGCTCGGCATAGTGACGACGAAGATCCGGCTCACGGCGATGCGGGCTCTGGAGCTATTTGGTCTTAGACCGTATATGGATGTGATTATTACCGTTGAGGATGTACAGCATCCTAAGCCACATGCGGAACCGATCCTAACAGCGATGGACCAATTGAATGCGGACCCAGCTAGCACGTTAATGGTTGGAGACAGTGCAGCGGATCTAAAGTCTGCCCAGGCGGCAGGCGTACGCTCCGCAGCGGTAGCTTGGTCGCTGAAGGGCGCTGAGGAGCTACAGAAGTATAATCCGGATTATATCCTTAGTGACATGACCGATCTGTATGATCTTGTCGGGATGGGAGCCAATAAATAAGTGAGGAAAGTGGAGCGTTATCCAGTGAACGGTCCGAATGCGCTATGGCAGATCTATCGGACGGTAAGCCCCTGGAAGGGCGTGAAAAACTTCATCTTCATACAAATCGCCAGATATTGTCCGATCTTGCCGCTGAAGAACTGGATTTATCGCCATATTCTCGGGATGAAGGTCGGAGAACATACGGCCTTTGGCCTGATGGTTATGGTAGATGTCTTCTTCCCGGAGAAGCTGACGATCGGCCGCAATTCGATTATCGGTTATAATACAACAATCCTAGCCCATGAATATTTGATTCGCGAGTATCGCCTCGGAGAGGTTCATATTGGCGACGAAGTGATGATTGGGGCCAACTCGACGATTTTGCCGGGAGTAACGATTGGGGATGGTGCGGTTGTTGCAGCCGGCTCGGTGGTTCACAAGGATGTAGCGCCTGGGACCTTCGTAGGCGGGAATCCAATGCGTGAAATTGAGCGTAAAAGCCCAGAGGGAGTTCGTGAATCGGCTGGTCAGGAATAACGGATAGAATTTCTGAACGAATGTCGTATGGCATATATACTGGTAGATAAATAAGCAATTGGAGCAGCCTGGACAGGTGCTCTAATTGCTTATTTTTATTTAAAATTATTAAGGGATGTATAGTATGACAGGGCTGCTGAAAGGTGGGAAATAAGGTAATATTGCAAACGATCTCCCCAACTCGTCCTATATAAGGTATGATAATGAGTGGAAATAAAACGATGGAAATATGACTGGGAGTTGATACAGTGAGTCAAAGCATCAAAAAGGAGAGACTGCCTCAGCTTGACCTATTCAGGGCGATGGCTATCTTCTGTGTTATTCAGGTCCACTCTTCATCCTTTGCTACAGTGCAAGCCGTTAACTCACCAATCTTTTATTTTTACAATTGGATGAATATTTTCTTCAAGATTGGTACTCCGTGCTTTATTTTTCTGAGCAGTTTTGTCTTGTTTTATAATTATTACGATCGTCCCGTGAACAAGGAGCTGATCGGTCATTTTTATAAGAAACGTCTGACTTATATCATTCTTCCTTATATATTGGTGTCTTGTTGTTATTTTATATTGGTCCACTGGGATAATAGGCAGCTATTTAGTAACTCCAAGATGTACGAGCTGCAGCAGCTTGGCATGAAGTTGATTACAGGAACGTCCTATACTCATTTATACTTTGTATTTATCAGTATTCAGTTCTATATTCTGTTCCCGTTAGTGTTGTGGCTGTTTCAGTCGTTCCGGAAGAGCAAAATACTACTTGCCTCGATCATACCTTTGGGTTTAGCGATCCAATGGGGGTTTTATTTCTGGAACAAGTTCGATCTGCATATTCCTAACAAAGGAAGCTATGCGCCATCCTACATGGCCTACTACTTCATGGGTGCTGCGATAGCGATTTACTTCGGACATATCAAGGGCTGGCTTAAGAGCGACTGGAAGGATATGTCCGGCAAGCAGAAAATGTGGACCGGGCTACTGTGGGGAAGCTGGTTGGCTGTTGCTTTCACCCATGTGCAAATTTGGTTCTCCTATCGTCAGCATTGGAGTAGTCCCAATTCGACATGGTTTGAAATGCTGTGGAATGTCCACACGCTGCTGTCGGCATTAGTGTTGATGCGAGCGTCGTTCCTTATTCAACGGAGAGGTTCAGCATTTTGGAATAAGGCGCTTACCCGATTAGGCGAGCTGTCTTTTGCTGTGTATCTGTTCCATCCGGTAGTTCTATTCTTCTATCGTAAATTGAGAGATCATTATACAATTCCGGGCGACTCCGCGATGTACTTCCTGTACATTATCGGCGGTTCTGCATGCGCTCTAGCCATTTCGTGGATCTTCACGCAGTTCTGCTTCAGAAGAGTTCCATTTGCGTCCGTATTCTTGGGCAGTGTTCCATACTCGTTAAAGAAAAAGAAGAAAGCACCCGGCACTCAAGGCCCAGGTCAGGAGCGTACGGTGAAGATGAATGGCTAAATACGATAGTCGATCGGGGGATCCCGGTCGGCTATTTTTGTAACAATTAATCTTCTGGTTACGCCAAAATATTAGAGGGGAAAGACTCGTTGACGGTGAAAGTTAAAGTATGATAAGATATGGCATATTCTTTATTTTGGTAGTATGGTAGCACTTTAATGTAATAAAATAAATGAACTTATAAT
>DASYFA010000252.1:0-3030 GCA_036498705.1 Paenibacillus sp. | reverse complement strand
AATGCCCGTTACCGAGCTATGGCTAGTAGATATCGAGGAAGGCAAACATAAATTAGAGATCGTTGGCAATTTGGCTAAACGGATGGTTAAGAAGTCAGGCCTGCCGATTGAAGTGCATTTGACGCTGGACCGGCGGGAGGCGATTAAGGATGCTGACTTCGTCTCAACACAGATCCGCGTAGGGTTGCTTGAAGCGAGAAAGCTTGATGAGCATATTCCGATTTCCCACGGTGTGATCGGCCAGGAGACGACCGGTCCTGGGGGGATGTTCAAGGCGCTACGCACAGTCCCGGTCATTCTCGATATTTGCCGTGATATTGAAGAGTTGGCGCCGAACGCATGGATGCTCAATTTTACGAACCCGGCAGGTATGATTACGGAGGCCGTTACGAAATATTCGCGGGTACGTTCCGTAGGATTATGTAATTCTCCGATCAATTTTAAGAAGTTCCTGGCAGAAGCTTTTCAAGTGGATGAGAGCAATGTGTTACCCGAATTCGTAGGCATTAATCATTTGCACTGGGTGACCTCGGCATTAGTGAATGGCAAGGAACGGCTGCCGGAATTGTTGGCAGGCAAAGGCGAGTACTCGGCCAAGAATGTACCGACGCTCGGTTGGGATCAGGAGTTCCTGCAATCCTTAGGTGCAGTACCAACCTACTATCTCAAGTATTATTACATGATGACTGAAATGTTCGATGAAATGAAGGAATCGCTGGAGAAGAACGGTACTCGGGCGGATGTTGTTAGCCGTGTAGAGAAAGAACTGTTCGAGTTGTATGCTAACGAGGAATTGGAGGAGAAGCCGAAGCAACTGGAGCAGAGAGGCGGGGCATTTTACTCGGAGGCTGCGGTACATCTCATGAGATCACTCTATACTGGCCGCAATGATATTCAGACCTTGAACGTGGCGAATAACGGAATTTTTGATTTCTTGCCAGCTGACGCCAGCATTGAAGTGAACTGCGTTGTAACCTCGGAGGGGCCAATTCCGCTTGTACCGCAGCATATTCCTGAACATCTCAAAGGACTGCTGCATGCCGTGAAGACCTACGAGAGCCTAGCGATTGATGCGGCAGTAAGTGGGGATCGTGGACTCGCTCTGCAGGCGCTAGCCCATCATCCGTTAGTACCGTCTGTCTCCGTGGCCAAGGTGCTGCTCGAAGAGATGCTCGAGGCGCATCGTCGGTATCTACCGAATTTTTTCTAAGATGATATAAGAGGTTGTTTAAAAAGTCCCCCTTTGATCACGAAGTAAATCATGAAGCTATTCGACATCGAATCTTGAATTCAGCCGGGCCTTCCGGTGCTCACGTACCCAAAACGTACGCTCCGCTCCTCAGTCCCTAGCTTCATCCAACCTTCTCGGTGCTGAAAGTCTGACTTTTTAAACTCGCACTATAAGAGAAAGTCATAGAATAGACTTTAGCGAATAGAAGACCTTCAGAGTGATAGGCAGATTCTGGAGGTCTTTTTCGTTTTGATGTGACAAGGAGCCTTTCATGTAGCTGGGGGTTATGTTATATTTTGTGAAGAAGGTAGTTTGCAAAGGAGAGTTTTTAGATGATCAAGCACATTGTTTTGTTTAAATTGAAGGACTCTTCACCGGAGAGCATTCGGGTGACGGAAGGAGTGTTGCGCGGACTGGAAGGTAAGGTAGAGCAGCTGCGGTCGCTGGAAGTCGGAGTTGACGTCGTCAAGTCACCCCGTTCCTATGATATCGCTCTGATCGCAACGTTTGAGTCGCTGGAAGATTTGCAAGGCTATCAGGTGCATCCAGAGCATAAGAAAGTCATCGAGCATATGAACGAGGTGCGGGAGAGCCAAGTAGCTGTAGATTTTGAATTCTAACAAATCGATAAGTCATGGAGGTTAGCGCATGTATTATGTGAACCGGGAGCAAATCGAACGGAGATTGGATGTTATTCCTGAGATTCTACAAGTGTTTACTCTAGCTAATACCAATCCGGGAGAGCACTTGCTGGCACGATATGCGGAGGAGAGGGCGCTTCATCTAGCTATCGAGGTCGTAACGGATGTTGGCAGTTATTTGATCGACGGCTTCATTATGAGAGATGCGAGCAGCTATGAGGATATCGTTGATATTATGATGGACGAGCAGGTCGTTGACAAGGAGCTTGGGGATACACTTACGAAGTTGGTACGTCTACGCCGGCCTCTTGTACAGGAATATTTCGATTGGGATAGATCTGGCGGGCATGATCTGGTTCAGCAGCTTCATGAGGTATTGACTTCATTTGCGAATAAAGTTCGCGGTTATCTGGATCAAGAGGCAATTCACTCCTGACAAGCTGGTAAAAAAATAGGCGGTAAATTGTGACGGGCCAAGTTGCATCTGCTTATAATAACATTAATTATATAGGCATTCGCCCTGATAGTTGAAAGGGAGCTGTCTTTCCGTAGGAGGACGGTGATCCGAACCAGCTGTTAGTGTGGGTGTGCGATAAGGAGAGATGGAACATGAGTAAAGGGAACAAAGGCTGGATTTGGGGCGCTGCTATTGGTACGGTTGTAGGTTCAGTTACAGCGTTGTTATTCGCTCCAAAGGCGGGACGGGAACTGCGCAAAGATATCGCAGACGGCGCGCGTCAGGTTGGCGAGAAGACATCAGAGGTAGCAGGCAAAGTATCTGAGCAAGGTGCACAGATTTTTGACAAGGTAAAGAGAACAACGGGTGATCTGATTGAAGATTTCCAAGAATGGCGTGGAAGTAAATCCGATGGGATCGTTGAAGTACGCGTGTCGTCCGCAGCTGATAATGAAGACCCACTGCTGCTGGAGACCGCTGTAATCGGCGTTGCCGAGGATACAGAGGAAGCGGCAGCTGTGGAAGAGATTGTTGAACCTACTTCCCAAGAAGCTGGCGACGGGATTGTTCAAGAAGCGAAGGAAGAAATCGAGGAAGCTTAATTCAGTCAAGATCTGGTTAAGCAAGCCGATTTGAAAGTGAAGAGCGATGACATACCTATACTCAGAAGAAGACCTCTGTACCCCAATTTCGGGTTAGAA
>DASYFA010000251.1:0-5647 GCA_036498705.1 Paenibacillus sp. | reverse complement strand
ACACGGTCAATCATCGGACCGGAGAACAGTTGAATAATACGGGGGAGGATCGATAGGAAACCGGCAAGCCCTGTATATAATGTAGATCCTCCCAAATTATATACCAGCCACATGGCTGCCACCGCATATAAGTTATCGCCGATATTCGTTAGAATTCGGCCTACAAAGAGCACCGAGAAATTACGATTTTTAAATATTTCCACAGAATACACCGCTTTCAGCAAATTAATTACTTTTTGAGCTGTTCTTCCGAAACCACGTTGATGCCAACTTCATATTCCTCACTGCCTTCCGCCTTCGAAGCCGAGGAGATCGCAACCCATTTTTCAAGCAAAGACCTGAATTCCGCCAACATCTCTTCCCTCTGTTCGGGCAAGAGCTGCATGCGCAAGCTGACTTTTGTCGCAGATGTTGCTTCATAACCATCAGCCAGCACGGGATCGATCATATTAGCCCCTTTGGTATTGAACCACTTGGCCTTCGATTGATAGTATTTCTCCACGATTCCCCCTACGGTCCGGGTGTTTACTAGATCGATCAGTCCACCTTCATGAAGCTTTTGAATATGGTAGTGAATACTGCCAGGAGATTCTCCCAATTCATCTGCAACTTGCTTGGATGTTTTAGCAGTATCAACAAGCGCTGTGATAATTTTAACTCGCTGCGCGCTACCCAGTAGCTTAGCCTGTTCTACGGAGATATCGAGAAACTTGGATTGTTCATTATTCATGTAAATGCCTCCTCTATTTGGATACAGAAATCGTTCTACATTTCTATTTCAAACTGTTATTTTAGATCGATCTAATTTTTTAGATCGACTTTGAATTGATAATAATCCACCTTTTACCAACTGTCAATAGGCAAAAAAAAAAACTCGGACAGGTACAATGAGGTGTCTTAAGAACAGTTTGACTTGAACTTCTTTTCAAGCTAAGCGACACATGGTATTCTAGCAATAACAAATAATCTCTTCATGAACATAAACGTTATGACGGGACCAAGTACAAGAGCGATGCGACCACAGAGAGCAGATTCCTCGGCTGCAAGAATTTGCACTTCGCACCTCTTCGAAACCTACCCCCGAGCGGCCGCTCACCAAGAGCGGACAGTACCCCTGTTACCGGGTAATCAAGTTGGATGAGTTAATCATCAATTAAGGTGGTACCGCGGAAGTAAAACTTTCGTCCTTTGCGAGCAAAGGCGAAAGTTTTTTTGTTTATAAACCTATTACTAGGAGTGAACTCCATGTTAAGACGCATCGTTGTTAAAATAGGCAGCAGCTCATTAACCTCACCGGAGGGAGGATTAAACCGTGAGGCAATCGACTTCTTCTCCTCCGAACTGGCTGCCCTGAAGGCTGAAAATTACCAGATCCTACTCGTCACTTCCGGAGCGGTTGCAGCAGGATTCCGTGAGATCGGATATGCCGAGCGACCGAAGCTGCTGCATGAGAAGCAGGCCGCCGCAGCTGTCGGCCAGGCACTATTGATGCAGAACTATCGCGAAGCGCTAACTGTACATGGCATATCGGCGGCGCAAGTGCTGCTTACACGCTCCGATTTCCAGAACCGCAAGCGGATGGGCAACGCCAGTATGACGTTGGAAGAATTGCTCGGCCGAGGCATCCTTCCGATTATCAATGAGAACGACACCGTCTCTATTGATGAATTGAAATTCGGCGATAATGACACATTATCCGCCCTTGTGGCCAATCTGATCAAAGCAGATCAATTAATCATTTTGACGGATATGGATGGATTATATACGAAAGACCCACGCATCGATCCGTTAGCCCGGCGCCTTGACCGCATTCGGGAGATCGATGATGACATCTATAAAATTGCTGGTGGCTCTGGCTCATCCGTTGGAACCGGAGGCATGCGCTCCAAGATAGACGCAGCCAAGATCGCCTCTCGCGGCGGAGTTCCTGTCTTCATCGGTAAGCTCAAACAACCGGGGCAGCTTGCGCAAGCAGTGAGCGGACAAGGACAAGGCACTTACTTCGAAGCGAATGACTCGGCTCTGCCTCGTAAGAAGCAATGGCTCGGCTTCCTGTCGATTCCGATCGGTACATTGACGGTCGATGCCGGCGCTGAAGAAGCGCTGATTCATGGGGGACGCAGCCTGCTTCCCGTCGGGGTGCGTGAATCAACAGGACATTTCCAGGCTGGAGATGTTGTAGAGGTCATTAACTCGGACGGCGAGATACTCGGTCGCGGCCTCGTGAACTATGATGCCGAGCAGATGCAAGATATCATGGGACTGCCAAGCTCGGAAGTTGTGAAGACGATGAACAGCGTCCACCGTCTGGAAGTCATTCATCGTGACGAATGGATATCATTGAAAGCTTGATCATCTATAGAAGCTGAACAAAAGAAATGCAGGGAAAGGCAAGAGGGTGAAATGATTCTGGAGAAGCGTAGCGTTCGCCTTTGTGAATGGATTTCTACCTCGTTAGATTCTAATAAATTAAGAAATCCATGAACAACAGCGATCGGAAGAACATTTCACCCGGCTGCCACCATCCTTATAATCATTAGTTCAACTTATATAGGCACTATATAAATTTTAAGGAGGTATTTGAAATGAGTGAAGTAAGACAGAAAGCACAGCTTGCAGGTATCGCCTGCTCCGCCCTTGGTGGACTTACTACCGCACAGAAGAACGAAGCGCTGCTTGCCGCGGCCAATGCGCTGGTAGAGCATAACGAGGCGATCATCGCCGCAAATCAGGAGGATCTTGCTCGTGGACGCAGCAATGGAACAAGCGAATCCCTACTCGATCGGCTCGCCCTGAATGAACATCGTATTTTTGACATCGCAGAAGGTTTGAGACAGATCGGCTCGCTGCCGGACCCTATCGGGGAAGTGCTGGAGACCTTCGAACGGCCGAACGGACTTCATATCGTGAAGCGCCGTGTTCCACTCGGCGTTATCGGGATGATCTATGAAGCGCGTCCGAATGTTACGGTCGATGCTATTGGCCTCTGCCTGAAGACAGGGAACGCTGTTGTCCTTAGAGGTGGCTCTGCTGCGATTGCCTCCAACCGCAAGATCGTCGAGATTATCCATAAAGCGCTTGATTCGACTTCCATTCCGCGCGATGCAGTACAATTGATCGAGGATTCCAACCGTTCCTCAGTTGACGAAATGCTGAAGCTGAACGGCTTGCTCGACGTCGTAATTCCACGCGGTGGCAGCTCGCTTATTCAGAATGTTGTCAATAATGCCACCGTTCCGGTTATTGAGACAGGCGCAGGCATTTGCCACACTTATCTCGATGCCACCGCAGATGTAGCAATGGCGGCAGATATTGCGCTAAACGCCAAAGTGCAGCGCCCTTCTGTCTGTAACTCGATGGAGACGTTGTTGGTTCACCAGAATTTCGCTTCCGCACACCTAGCTTCTCTGGCGCTGCAATTCAAAGAAGCGAACGTAGAGATTAGAGGCTGCGACCAGACGAGAACGCTGGTAGACTGGGCTGTTCCGGCAACAGATGAGGATTATGCTACTGAGTACAACGACTATGTCCTTAACGTCAAGGTCGTCAATGATCTGGATGAAGCGCTGGCTCATATTGCCCGCTTCAGCACGAAGCATTCCGAGTGTATTGTGACAGCGGATCAACCGAATGCAGAGCGTTTCCTTCAGGAAGTGGATGCAGCTGCCGTCTATCATAATGCCTCCACCCGCTTCACTGATGGCTTCGAATTCGGCTTTGGCGCAGAGATCGGTATTAGCACACAGAAGCTGCATGCCCGTGGCCCGATGGGGCTGCCAGCCTTGACATCAACTAAATATATCATTCACGGCAGTGGTCAAGTCCGCGGTTAATCACAAAAGCTACAGTGCGGAAACTATTTCCGATAGATTTCCGAAGTATTTATAATTTGCAAAATAGCGGCTGTGTGTTCCGTTAGAGCTCGAGGTCAGATACAAGCTGAGCTAATGCTGATCCCCCTCTCTATATAAGTGTCCTGACATACATCGGGTATACTTAGACATAACAAATCTAATTATCAACATTGGGAGGTCCTATCATGGTCACTAACGAGAACAATAACGAATCACATTCAGATAAGATCTGCTTCTATGGCGCCGGCTCCATGGCGGAAGCGATCGTCCGTGGACTTATTCATAAACAGGTCGCCGATCCTACCTCGATATCGATGCTGAATCGCAGTAATCAGGAGCGTCTAGTATATCTGACAAATCAATACGGTGTAGTTACTAGCAATCAGGATGAGCAAAAGAACAAGCTTTTGGATGAGGCTTCAATCATCGTGCTGGCGATGAAACCAAAGGATGCCAAGGAAGCCATCACTGCGATCGCTCCTCATCTCTCGGAGAAGCAATTGCTCGTCTCTGTAATCGCCGGCTTGTCCATCGACACGATCCAAAAGTTACTTGGCTTCGCAGCCCCGATCGCCAGAACGATGCCTAACACTTCAAGCTCCATTGGGTACGGTGCAACCGGAATCTCCTTCTCTGACGAAATCAGCGTAGATCAGCAACAGCAGGTCCTGACGATGTTCGAAGCAGTCGGGACTGTCTCAGTCATTCCTGAAGAGAAGATGGAGATTCTGACGGGTGTATCAGGTAGCGGCCCGGCTTATGTCTACTTCATGATGGAGGCGATGATCGCCGCCGGCATTGAAGGTGGGCTATCCCCGGAGCAAGCGCGGGAATTAACAATTCAGACCGTACTCGGAGCAGCAGTGATGATGCGCGAGACTGGCGAAGAACCGGCCAAGCTGCGCGCCGATATTACATCGCCGAACGGCTCAACCCTGGCGGCATTGGATAAGCTGCGAGAAGGCTATTTTACAGAGACGGTCAAAGCCGCCGTGCGCAGAGCGGAGGAACGTTCCCGTGAGATGGGGCAAGCCGTGAAGGAAGTGTTACAATAAGTCGTTCTAGACGACTTACCGAATCTGAAAGCGCAGTTCCAATAATGCACTAAACAAACCAATAAACTAACCATGAAATTGGCCCGATGATTCTTACTTCATCGGGCCAATTTTACAATGATGTCGCTGACAGGCATTATAACTTGTTCTTAGCAATCATACGATTACTTCAAATCATTTGGATAAGTAGTGTTTCAAACAGATAAGCGTTAGAGTAGATTTGTATCCTTAAGGAGGGACAGTAGTCAATGATGGCCTATGCACAAATCACCTTGGAAGAAAAGCAAGCCGTGCTTACCGAACTTAAGGAAATGAAGGAGCAGTTGGCTGCCAGGGGCTGGTCCCCCAGCACAAGTGGCGATTTATCCGCTCGTGTCGGTGGGTATACTCCAGACGAATTTTATTTTGCGATCAATTCTAGCGGCAAAGACAAAACGGTGCATACACCCCAGGATTTTCTGTTTGTCGATGCTATAGGCGAAGCTTGCGAGATGACCTCGCTCAAGCCAAGTGCGGAGACCCTGATTCACGCTAAAATCTACCGAATGACCGGCTGTAGCGCTATTTTTCATGTACATACCGTATTTAATAACTTGATAAGTGATTATTATGGGGACCACGGCTTCATCCCAGCACAAAGTAACGAGATGATCAAGCAGCTCGGGATTTGGGAAGAAAATGTGAATATCGCGATTCCCGTACTGCCTAACAACATTGATATTCCTTCCATCGCCAGGC